>NZ_RZTJ01000011.1:0-182435 GCF_003997065.1 Mesorhizobium sp. M6A.T.Ce.TU.016.01.1.1
TCGTCTCATCCGACGCCGCCAGACCGTCCGCCAGACTCAACTGACCCAAAACACGATCCGCCATCCCGAATCTCCCTGCTCCAACCTTCACCACAGAATCACCGTTCGGCTTCTGTGCAAAGGTCTCACAAGGGGAGAAGGGAAAGGGCAGCCCCGCCGCCCCCCCCAGCTTTCCCGCTACTCGGCCGGAACCGGGCTGAGGCCGGTATCGCCCATCGAGTGCGGCCTGGCTTCCTTGCGTGCCGAGGCACGGGCGAGAACGCTTTGCCGGTTGATCGATTTGCGCTCGGCATCGATGCGTTGGATCAGGATTTCCGCGCGTTCGATCGACCCGAGCAGGGCCAGGATCGTGCCACGCTCAGCAGCGCCAGCATTCGGTCCGAGCGCCAGCGTGCGGGCGCGCAGCTCCTCGACCTCCGGCAGATTGACGTGGCCGGCCGGCATCTGCGGGTTGGAGATGCCGTAAGTCGGCAAGATCTCCCGCAGCGAAACATCGAGCTTGCTCAACGCCACGTCGACGATGGCCTGCGCCGGGCCGCTGAACTTCTCGCGCCTGACGCGGCGTGCCACCTGATGCATCGATTCCGTCAAGGCAGCCGTGAAGTCGGCTTCCTCGATCAGGCTGGCGATCAGGTCGAGCTGGTCATAAGGCAAATCCTCCTTCATCAGTTCGGCGGTGTAGGCACGGATATCGCGGCTGAGAATGTCGGTTGCGAGATAGTGCTCGCCCGGATCCGACGGCGCCTTCTTGGACGAGCGTGCGATGTCGAGGAACATTGCGCCGGCCTCGAGGTGACGGGCCGTTTCCTGCTGAACGGCGGGAACGGCCTTGGCAAAATCGCCGGCCAGCTTGCGGTCGAGGAATCTCGGCGTCGAGAAATCCTCCGCGTCATCGGCATCCGTGTGGCCGACACGCGACAAAATCCGCTCGAACACACCGATGAACGGGAACAGCAACAATGTATTGAAGATGTTGAAGAAGGTCGAGTAGAGGCCGACCGCGACCGGCACCAGGGGGAAGGTCTCCTTGCCGTCGACGATCACCGGGATGGCGGGATCGCCGCCGAAGAACTGCATGGCCCATTCCAGGACCTGCATGGAGACGAAGAACAGCGGGATGGTGATGCACACGCCGATGATGTTGAACGAGATGTGCGCGTAAGCGGTCCGCTTGGCGTTCTTCGAAAGATTGAGCGAAGCCATCCACGAGGTGATCGTGGTGCCGAGATCGGCGCCGAGCGAGAAGGCGACGGCCGTCGTCCAGTCGAGAATGCCGGCGGCGCCAAGGCCCATCACAATGCCGATCGTCGCCGAGGACGAATGGATCATGGCGGTCACGCCGGCGGCGATGAACACGCATTTGAGAAGGTTGACATAGGAGTCGGCCGTCAGCGTTTGCAGCAGCGCCATGACTTCGGGCAGGTTGCGAAGCGGGCGCAGGCCGCCGGTCATCAGGTTGAGGCCATAGAAGATCAGCGCGAAGCCCATGCAGGCGAGCGCAATGTTCTTGACCTTTTCGCTTTTGGCGAAGCAGTAGACCAGCGAGAACACGCCGGCCAGGATCAATCCAAGCGGGCCGAGCGGCAGGGCGATGAGCCCGTTGCCGAGCGTGGTGCCGATATTGGCGCCCATGATCACGCTGATCGCCGGCCTCAAGGCGATGACGCCGGCATTGACCAGGCCGACGACCATGACGCTCATCGCCGTCGACGACTGGATGACGCCGGTGATCAGCGTTCCTGCCAGCACGCCCTTGATCGGCGTTCCGGCGGCCTTGGCGAGAAAGGCGCGCATCCGGTTGACCGAAAGCGCCTGGATGCCGTTTGCCATGAAGTCGAGGCCGAGCATGAAGATGCCCAACCCCCCGATCACCGGCACGAGGATGTCCTTGAAGATATCTATGTCCATGTCACGCAGTCCCCAACAAGCCGTTACCACGGCGCGATATGACGTTCAGTTCAGGTGCTGCGCGAGGCAGCCTGGCTCTTCAGCTCAGTTTCCGACGGGCGCTTGGCTCGCCCAGTATTGTTCGACCTGGTCGACGAGCGCCTTCGGCAGCGGCACATAGCCGAGCGCGGTGGCGTCGCCGGCGCCCTGCGCGAAGGCGAGCCGGAAAAGGTCGTGCACGCGGCGATAGCGATGTTCCGAACGGCCCGAGACCTGAACGACCGCGAACACAGCCGTGCTGATCGGATAGGCGGCATCTCCGTCTCGATCGGTCAGCGAAGCGAAGAAATCGGTCGTTTGCGCCCAGTCGATGGACGTCGCAGCAGCCTGCACGCCGTCGGGCTCCGGCTTGACGAACTTGCCGGATTTGTTCTCGATCAGTGCGTAGGAAAGGCTGGCGCGCTGCGCCTGGCCGGATTCGGCATAGGCGATCGCCCCCTTCGTGTCATGCACGGCTCGAATGAGGTTCTGCGTGCCTTCGGCATCGGCGCCGAGCGGCCACGAGATCAGTGTGTTGGCGCCGTACTTGCTCTTCCACTCGTCGCTGACCGCCGACAGATACTCCGTGAACACAAAAGTCGAGCCGGACCCATCCTTACGGTGAAGAACGCTGATCCTAAGATCGGGCAGCGTCAGATCCGGATTCGCCGCCTTGATCGCGGGATCGGACCATGACTGGATCTTGCCCAGATAGATGTCGGCCAGAAGCGGCCCCGTCAGGCGAAGGCTTCCCGGGCCAATGCCGTCGAGATTGATGACGACGGCGATGGCGCCCATCACGATCGGAAACTGTTGGCGGCCGGCTTTCCTGAGGTCGGCGGCGTTGATCGGCGCATCCGTCGCGGCAAAGTCCATGTCCGGCTGGTCGAGACGCAGGACGCCGGCGAGCGAGCCGACGATCTCATAGTCGACCTTCCAATCGGGCGAGATATAGTCGCCGCCATCTGCGCGGGCGCTCTCGTAGGCCGTTGCCCATTTGCCGATGATCGGGGCAGCCAGTGTCGATCCAGCGCCGCGAATAGGCTCAGCCTGCGCAGCGGCCCCGATCATCAAGGCAACAGCCAGCGCGATGGCGCCACTTGATCCCGTTATCTTCGGCCATTTGCGCCGAAGTGACGCAAAGCTTGCTGGAAACATCATGGCGATCCCCGACTATACTGCGCAAATAAAAATCTACTTTTCAGTCTTGGCAGATATCAACAGTCGTCCGCCCGGCGAACACACACCGGCCGAGAGACAACATTGCTCATCGTATGAACCTTGGTTAACAATTGGATGACAGAGATCTTGTGGGGCGAATCTTTTTTATTCGGATTTTCCGCGATCACTTGTCCCGCCCGTTCCTCGGACTCCTATGAAGAATTGGGGTCCGAAGGACTGGGCTCCAACGTTGCGCCTCGCGCTCACCCTTCTCCCCTTGTGGGAGAAGGTGTCGCCGAAGGCGACGGATGAGGGGTGTTCCAGCTTGGCAACGACGGCGCTCCGTCCAACACCCCTCAACCGTCTTGGCGCTGCGCGCCAATCCACCTTCTCCCACAAGGGGAGAAGGGGAGAAGGAAGTCTACGCAGCCCTACTTCGCGTCGTGGAAGATGATGCCGACGGTATGGCGCATGCCGGAGCGAAGCCTACTGACGCCGTGCCTGAGATTGACGCGGTAGCTGCCTTTGCTGCCCTGGACCGGACGATTGTGCACCGCGAAGGCGACCGCATCGCCCTGGCGCAACGGCACCACCTCGGCCCGGCTCTGCATGCGCGGGCGCTGTTCGGTCAGCACGAACTCGCCGCCGGTGAAATCCTTGCCGGGTTCGGACAGCAGGATTGCCACCTGCAGCGGGAAGGCAAGATCGCCGTAGAGATCCTGATGCAGGCAGTTGAAGTCACCGGGACCATATTGCAGCAGCAGCGGCGTCGGCCGTGTCTGGCCCTGGGCGTGGCATTGCTTGAGGAACGCGGCGTGCTCGTCCGGGTAGCGCTGCGCGATGCCCATGCGCTCGTTCCAGTCGTTGGCGACCGCGGCGAGGCGCGGATAGAGCGCGGTGCGCAAGCCGCCGATCAGCTCGGGCAAGGGATAGCGGAAATAGCGGTACTCGCCCTTGCCGAAGCCGTGCCGCGCCATATGGACATGGCTGCGGAAATGGCTCTCGTCCGGGTAAAGCCCGGCGACCTCCCGGCATTCTTGCGGCGTCAGCAGCTTTTCCATCACCGCGCAGCCATAGCCGCTCATCTCCCCGGCCAACGCCTGCCAATCATATGCGGCGACGCGCGTCTCCGCCGATCGGACCGCTGCCTTCGAACCTATCGAATGAATGGTCATGGCTTTGCCTCCTCTGGCTTCGTCCTGCCATCAGAGATGGGTAAAACAGTGCGCGCGAACCACCCGTTTCCTGCCAACTGGGGTTTTGCGCACAGAACGAAGCGTCAAGCGGCGTCCCACCGGCTCGATGGAGCGACCGCCAACGATCCTTGGGTTCAACCGCGACGTGCAGGTTCGGGTTCCTCGGGCGCCGGCTCGGTCGTTCCGCCGCCTGACGTGGCGAGAAACAGGACGGCGCAGAGCATGATCGCAGCACCAAGCACGCCGGCGGACGACATCCGCTCGCCCAGGAAAAGTGCCGCGCCCAGGGCGCCGAACACGCTTTCGGCGCTGACGATTACCGCCGCGTGGCTGGCCGAGGTGAAACGCTGGGCAATCGTCTGGATGCCGAAGCAGACGGCTGTAGAGAATACGCCGAGCACAAGCAGTTGCGGCCAGGCATCGAACGCATTGGCAGGCGACAGATTGCCATGGAAGAAGCCGAGCGGCAGGCTGATCACCGCCGCGCCAAGGAACTGCGCCGCCATGGCGGTGAACGGGCGTCCATAGGTCTGCGCATGACGACCGAGCTCGACCATCCAGAGCGCGTAACAGCCCGCCGACAGCATGATCGCCACATCGCCCTGGTTGAAGCTGGCGATGCCGCCGGACAAGAGTAGCGCGCCGACCAGCGTCAGGCCGGCGGCGAGGCCGACAGAAGCCGTCAGACGCTCGCCGACGAGCAGCCACGCCGCGAATGGCGTCATAACCGTCGCCGTGCTGACCAGAAAGCTGGCATTCGCCACCGACGTGCCGAGATAGCCGATCTGCTGCAGGACGATCGCGATTGCAAACAGCACGCTGACCCTTGCCAAGCTCGCGCGATAGAGGCCACCTGGCGGTCGCCGGGGTTCGATGGCGATCAGCGGCAGCATCCAGCCGATCAGGCAGCGCATGCCGACCGCGCTCAACGGGTCGAGATGGTCCAGAATGGTCTTCTGCGGAACATTGCCGAGGCCCCATAGTGCCGCGGCGAACAGAAGCAGAAGATTGGCATGCAGCTTCGACATCGGTCTTCCCCTCGCTTTGGACGTCGAGGGAAGGCTGGCTGAACCCCGCTTACGGATCGCCTACGCGCTGGAAATCGGACGGGGCGTTGCCCTGGATCAGCTTCACCCGCCGCGAAGTGTCATGGATTTCGGCAAAATCGAGCCCATATCCTTGATATGGAGCTTTGAGCGTGAAACTCGCGCGTGTAGCCCTGATTGCCGCGGCTTTTGTAGCCGCTGTGTTCGTTTGTATTTCTTCCGCAACCGGAGAGGCGAACGGCCAGGAGAGGATTGCGCTGCGCGTCGAGATAGACGGCGCCATCGGTCCGGCGAGCGCCATGCAGCTCGAGGAAGCGCTGGCGGTAGCCGCGCAGCGGAACGCCGAGGTTCTCATCCTGCAGATGAACACGCCCGGCGGGTTGGTCACCAGCATGCGCGAGATCATCGCCGATATGCTCGCCTCGCCGGTTCCCGTCATCGGCTATGTCGCGCCCGCCGGCGGTCATGCGGCGAGCGCCGGAACCTACATCCTCTACGCAACCCATGTGGCGGCGATGGCGCCCGGCACCAATCTGGGTGCGGCGACGCCGATCGAGATGGGCGGACCGCTGCCATCCTTTCCCGGTGGCGACGACAAGAACAATGGCCCAGGAGCCGGCAAAGACCAGAAGAACCCGCCAGCGGGCGATGCGATGATCGCCAAGGCGACGAACGACGCGGTTGCGTTGATCCGCAGCCTGGCTGAACTGCGCGGGCGCAATGCCGAATGGGGTGAAAAGGCCGTGCGCGAGGCTGCCAGCCTGTCGGCCACCGCGGCGCTGCAGGAGCATGTCGTCGACTTCGTCGCCCGCGACACGACCGAGCTGCTTCAGCTGGCTGACGGCCGCACGGTGGAAATGGCCGGCAGGAAAGAGGTGCTGGCGACGAAAGGGCTGCCGGTTGAAACGCTGGAGCCCGGCTGGCTCATCCGGCTTCTCGCTGTCATCACCGACCCGAACATCGCCGTGATCCTGATGCTGATCGGCGTTTATGGCCTCGTCTTCGAGTTCACGAGCCCAGGCGCGGTCGCGCCCGGCGTGATTGGCACGATCTGCCTTCTGCTCGGACTCTATGCGCTCAATCTCCTGCCGATCAGCTATGCCGGCCTTGCCTTGATGCTGCTTGGCATCATCTTCCTCGTCGTCGAGGCCTTCAACCCCACAGTGGTGCTTGGGCTGGGAGGCGTGGCTGCCTTTCTGCTGGGCGCTGCCATGCTGCTCAGGATCGAGGGGCCCGGCTTCGAGATGTCGTGGGCCGTCATCGGCACCGCCGCCGCCCTGACGCTCGGCCTGGCGCTGTTGACCGGCAGCTATCTGTGGGCGGCCCGCAAGAACGCTCCGCGTGTTGGCGCACAGGCCATGCAAGGGCTGCCGGCCAAGGTCCTCGACTGGGAGGGCAGCGAGGGTCACGTGCTCGCCCGGGGCGAGCGCTGGCGGGCGATGGCCGACGAACCCTTTGCAGTCGGCGACAGCGTCGAGGTGGCTGATGTCAGGGGTCTCGTGCTGACGATACGGCGCCGCAATGTGCGAAGCGATGGAGCAAGGCAATGATCATCGGTTATGTGGCCTACCTGGTAGCAGCGCTCGTCGTGCTCATGTTCCTGTCCGCGGCCGTTCGCATCCTGAGGGAGTATCAGCGCGGCGTGGTCTTCACGCTCGGCCGCTTCACCGGAGTCAAAGGTCCCGGCCTGATTATCCTCATCCCCTTCGTGCAGCAGATGGTGCGGGTCGATTTGCGGGTGGTGGTTCAGGATGTTCCGCCGCAGGACGTGATCTCGCGCGACAACGTCTCGGTGAAGGTCAACGCTGTGCTGTATTTTCGTATCGTCGACGCCGAGCGGGCGGTGATCCAGGTCGAGGACTTCATGGCCGCGACCAACCAGTTGGCACAGACCACATTGCGCTCGGTGCTCGGCAAGCATGAGCTCGATGAAATGCTGGCCGAGCGTGACAAGCTCAACAGCGATATCCAGGAGATCCTCGATCAGCGGACCGATGCCTGGGGCATCAAGGTCTCTGATGTCGAGATCAAGCATGTTGACCTCAACGAGAACATGGTCCGCGCCATCGCCAAGCAGGCCGAGGCCGAACGGCTGCGGCGTGCCAAAGTGATCAATGCCGACGGCGAACAACAGGCGGCGGCAAAACTCGTCGAGGCCGGCAAGATGCTGTCCGAGGCACCGCAGGCCATGCAGCTGCGCTATTTCGAGGCGCTCCACGACATCGCCGGCGAGCGCTCGTCGACGGTCGTGTTTCCGGTGCCGATGGATCTGCTCGCTCATTTCATCAAGCAGCAAGGTGGAGGCGGAGGCGGCTGAGCGCGTAATCTCCCCCCTCGAGGGGGAGATGGCCGCGAAGCGGCCAGAGGGGGGTCGTCTCACATAGATCGCCAACCCCTTCCTCTACGAGAGACGGCGCTGACGCTCCACGCGCGGCGACCCCCTCTGTCGCCTTCGGCGACATCTCCCCCTCAAGGGGGGAGATTAGCACCCTCTCCGCCACGGCGGCTCCGGGGCGAATCGTTTGCCGATCCAGTCGGCGAAGGCGCGCGTCTTGGCCGCTTGCCCCTTGGCTGAAGGCATCACGATATAGACCGCGCCCTCGTCGGCGAGCGTCCAGTCCTCCAGAACAGGCACCAGCCGTCCGTCGGCGAGTTCGCGTCCGACCAGCCAATCCGTGCTCATCATCAGCCCGACGCCCTGCACGGCGGCTTCGACCAGCACCTCGGCATCATCGGTGACCAGCGGCCCGGAAACCTCGATACGGACGCGACGGCCCGTGCTGTCGGTCATCTCCCAGGCGGGAAAGGTCTGGAACCCGGTGAAACCCAAGCAAGCATGCTCGACAAGCGCCTGCGGCGTGGCCGGCGTGCCCGCGCGAGCAAGGTAGGACGGTGCGGCGCACAGCAGCCGGCGCCGCGTCGCCACCTTGCGTGCCACCAGGCGCGAATCCTCCAGCGCGCCGAGACGGACGGCGACATCGAAATTCTCGGCGACGAGGTCGACGAAACGGTTGGAGAACTCGGCCTCGATGCGAACGTCTGGAAATTCGGCGAGAAATTCTGGCAGCAGCGGGCCGATCCACATGCGCCCGAACGATCCGGGCAGCGCCAGCCGCAACACGCCGCGCGGCCCGCCGCCGGCATGCGCCGACGCAGCCGCCTCGGCTTCGTCGACCGCGGCCAGGATGGCGCGGACGCGGACGAGGAACTCGGCTCCGGCCTCGGTCAGCGATACGCTGCGCGTCGTCCGGTGCAGCAGCCGCACGCCGAGCCGCTCTTCCAGCGACGCGAGGCGCCGCGACAGGATCGTCGCATCGCGCCCCACCCGCGCCGCCGCTTTGGTGAAGGAGCGTGCCTCGGCGATCGCCGCGAAGGCTGCCATCTCGGCCAGTGCGGCCGGTTCATGGGATTGCTGCATCTGGCGCATAACTCAACTGCAAAATCCAAGGATTATGCAGAGATAGCGCAGCAGCTAGTTTCACTCAATCCCATCTATTGGCCCGTCGGCCGATCAACCGGAGTGAGACCATGAAAGCCATCGAACTGACTGCACCCCGACTGGACGCCTTTTGCGCCGCCACCGTTGCCACACCTGAACCGCAGCGCGGCGAAGTGCTGATCCGCCTGCGCGCCGGGAGCCTCAATTTCGTCGATGTCGCGGTGGCGAGCGGCAATTATCCTGGTCCGAGCTTTCCGCTCATTCCGGTCGTCGACGGCGCCGGCGAGATCGTCGGCATCGGCGAGGGCGTGTCGAGGCTCGCCGTTAACGACCGCGTCATCGCCCATGCAAAGCCGCACTGGATCGGCGGCCGTCCGCGGCCCTACGAGACGACCGAGATGCGCGGCCTGACGCTACCCGGATCGCTCGCCGAATATGTCGCGCTGCCGGCCAATGCCGTCGTGCCGGTGCCGGCGCATTTGTCCTTCGAAGCGGCGGCGACGCTGCCGATCGCCGGCACCACCGCGTGGAATGCGATCCGCACCGCCGATGTCGGGCCGGGATCGGTCGTCGTCCTGCTCGGCACCGGCGGTGTCTCGATCCTGACCCTACAGCTTGCCAAGGCCGCCGGCGCCACGGTCGTCATCACCTCGTCATCGGACGAGAAGCTGGAGCGCGCCAGGGCGCTCGGCGCCGATCACCTCATCAACTACCGCACGACGCCGGACTGGGACACGAGGGTGCTCGAACTGACCGACGGCGTCGGCGCCGACCTGATCGTCGAGACCGGCGGATCGGCCACCTTCGCCCGCTCGGTCAACGCCGCCGCGCCCGGCGGCACGGTGTTCACCATCGGCTTCGTCACCGGCGCCGAGACCACCGCAAACCTGCTGCCGATCATCGTCAAGGCACTCAGGGTGGTGGGCAACAATACCGGCTCGGTTTCCGACCTGCGCGACGCCGCCCGCGCCATCGCCGCTGCCCGTATCGAGCCGGTCATCGACACGGTGTACAGCCAGGACCAGGCAGCCGAAGCCTACGCACACATGGCGGCCGGCGGCCGGCATTTCGGCAAGCTTGCCTTCACACTGTCGTGGTGAGTCTGGACAGGGCGCCGTAGTTGAAGCTGCCAATCTCCCCACGACGGGGAGATCGACAACTTCACGGCCTCCGCTAAATCAGCTTCTCCAGCGTGATCGGCAGATCCCGCACCCGCTTGCCGGTGGCGTGGAACACCGCGTTGGCGATCGCCGGAGCAACGCCGACGATGCCCAGCTCGCCGACGCCCTTGCCGCCGAGCACCGAGGAATGCAGGTCAGAGATGCCGACCGAGATCACCTCAATGTCGGGAATATCGGCATTGGTGGCGATGAGATAGTCGGCCAGATTGTTGTTGACGACGCGGCCGTGGCGGCGGTCGACGATGCCTTCCTCCAGCAGCGCCTGGCCGATGCCCATGATGATGCCGCCCTTCCACTGGCTTTCGGCGAGCTTGGGATTGTAGAGCCGGCCCGAATCGAGCGCCGACACCACGCGCGACACGCGAACCGTGCCAAAGTCCTCGTCGACGCGCACCTCGATGAAATGCGCGCACCAGCTGTGGCGGGAATAATCGCCCTCGGTGTGCGACAGCGCCATCGTTATGGTCGTATTGTTCTTGTAGCGATCCTCCGCCGTCCAAGTGGCCGGCGTGGTGTCGCCCATCGCCTCGATCTGCTCGCGTCCGACGCTGCCGAGCAGCTCGGCGATCGAGACATCCGGACCGTCGCCACGCGGTGACCTTATGCGGCCCTCACTGACGACCAGCGTGTTGGCCTGCAGCGCATGGAACGGCGAATTGGCTTCGCTGATCGCCAGCCCGACCAGCTCATCGAGCGCGGCAGTCGCCGCCTTGTGCACGGCGCCGGTCATCACGCCGGCCAGCCGCGACCCGCCGGTGACGCCAGCGCGGGCGTAGCGGGAGTCACCCAGCTTCACCACGACGTTCTCAGCCGGCACGCCCACCACTTCGGCGGCGGTCTGCGCCAGGATCGTATAGGTGCCCTGCCCCATGTCGATGCTCGAGCTTTCGACCTCGACCGAGCCGTCGGTGAGGATGCGCACCATCGCCTCGCCATAGGCGCGCCGCACCGGATAGGTGCCGGCGGCAACGCCCCAGCCGATCAGCTGATTGCCGTCGCGCATCGAGCGCGGCTCGCGTGGACGCTTCGACCAGCCGAAGGCTGCCGCGCCAACCGCGAAGGCCTCCCGCAACTGCCGCGTCGACCACGGCTTCTTCACCTCCGGATCCTGCTCGGCATAGTTCCTGAGCCGGATTTCCAGCGGATCGATGCCGACCTCATAGGCGAGCTCGTCGATCGCGCTTTCGATGCCGAAGGCGCTCGGGTTCTCGCCCGGCGCGCGCAACGCTCCCGGCACCACGGTGTTGACCCGCACGACATTCTGCCGCGACGAGAAATTCGGCGTCGCATACATGATCGAGGTGACCGAGCCGAGCGGCTCGACCCACATGCCGTCGACCGACGTCTCGTTGACGCCGCGATGCACGACCGACTGGATCCGTCCCTCCGCGTCGGCACCGAGCGCCACCGTCTGGCGCGTTGCCGCCCGTCCGCCATAGGCGGTGAAGGTCTGCGGCCTGGTGACCGCGAGCTTCACCGGTCGTCCCAGCATTTTCGCGGCCATCGCCGCCACCGCGCCGTAGCCGTAGGCGAACGCCTTGGAGCCGAAGCCACCGCCGATATAGGGCGAGACCAGGCGCACATTCTCGAACGGCACGCCGAACCATTCGGCATAGGTCCGCGCCATGCCGTCGAGCCATTGGCTGGGCTCCCACACCGTCAGCCGGTCGCCTTGCCAATGCGCGATCAGGCCATGCGGCTCCATCGGCGCCTGGTATTCGCGCGGCGTGTTGTAGGCGGCGCAGATGCGCACCGGGGCGGCGGTGAAAGCCGCTTGTGCATCGCCCCATTCCTTGGTCATCGTGTCGACCGGAATGCCGTCGCCGGCCTTTGGATCGTCGAGATCAACGATGGCCGGCGTCTCGTCATAGCTGACCTTGACCAGCGCCGCGGCCGCGACCGCCTGCTCGAAACTCTCGGCAACCACCGCCGCGACATGCTGGCCGCTGAAGGTGATGTCGCGCGCCAGCGGGCAATAGGGAACATCCGGCGGCGGCGTGCCCAGCCAGTCCGTCGCGGTGTTGAGGCGCAACACATTGTCCGGCGTCAGCACCAGAAGCACGCCGGGTGCGCTTTCAGCGGCGGCGGTGTCGATCGACCGCACCTTGCCGGCCGCAATCGTGCTCTCGACGAGAACGGCGTGGCTGAGCCCTTCGAGCTGCTGCTCGACCGCGTATTTTGCGGCACCGGTGATCTTGGCCGGGCCATCGACGCGCGACAGCCGCCCGCCCACTGCCTCTGCAAAGATGGCGCCGTCCGATGCGTCGCCCCTCTTCCATTCACTTTGTCGGGTTCTGATCTCGTGAACGGTCATGCCGTTTCTCCAACTTTAAGGATGGCGCGGGCGATGATGCGCGGCGCCAGTTCGATCTTGTAATGGTTGGCGCCGTGGTCGACGGCGCCCTCGATGGCGAGCAGGCTGGCTTGCTTGACGATATCAGCCTCCAGCAACTTGCCTTTCAGCGCCTCTTCCACGGCGCGTGCCCGCCACGGCTTGGTGGCGACACCGCCAAGCGCCACACGCAAATCTCTGATCGTGCGGCCGTCGGCCTCGAATTCGACGCCGACAGCAGCGCTCGCCGCGGCAAATTCGTATGACTGGCGGTCACGGACTTTCAGATAGGTCGAACGTCCCGCAGCGGCGGAAGCAGGAATGCTGATCGCGGTGATCACCTCGCCTGGCTCGATCGCATTCTCTCTGTCGGGAGTAGCGCCCGGCAGGAGAAAAAAGTCGTCGGCCGCGACCTGGCGGTCGCCGACATGGACTGTTGCGTCGAAGGCGACCAGCGCCGTCGCCAGATCGCCCGGATAGGTGGCGATGCAGGCCTCGCTGGTGCCGAGCACGGCATGGCCGCGGGTGACGCCGCCGATCGCCGAGCAGCCGCTGCCGGGCGTGCGCTTGTTGCAGGCGGGAAAATTCGCCGGATCGCGGAAATACGGGCAACGCGTGCGCTGCATCAGATTGCCGCCGATGGTCGCCATATTGCGGAGCTGCGCCGAGGCCGCCTGCCACAGCGCTTCCGAGACA
Organism: Mesorhizobium sp. M6A.T.Ce.TU.016.01.1.1; assembly: GCF_003997065.1. Lineage (NCBI taxonomy): Bacteria > Pseudomonadati > Pseudomonadota > Alphaproteobacteria > Hyphomicrobiales > Phyllobacteriaceae > Mesorhizobium > Mesorhizobium sp. M6A.T.Ce.TU.016.01.1.1. The sequence continues at coordinate 12,978 of NZ_RZTJ01000011.1, forward strand.
GCGGGGAACCGGCTTTTTATCTCGGCATGGTCGGCGACGCTGCTCATCCTGGCCAGCGCGCCGATGGTGACGCCCCGGTCATCGAGCGTGATCGTATCCAGTCCCTTGAGATGGCTGATGTCGACCACGGTTTCGGGTTCGGTGACGCCGCATTTGGCGAGATCGATGAGGGTGGTGCCGCCGGCGAGCAGCATGGCGCCGGGCAGCGCCGCCGCCTGGCATGCCGCATCGACGGAATTGGCGCGCAGATACGAAAAGTCCCTCATGACGCGACCTCCAGTGCCGCTTGGCGCACGGCGGCGACAATGTGCGGATAGGCGCCGCAGCGGCAGAGATTGCCGGCCATGTATTCGCGGATCTCATCATCCGAACCGGCATGGCCCTCGCGGATGCAGGCGACGGCCGACATGATCTGTCCGGGCGTGCAGTAGCCGCACTGGAAGGCGTCCTGTTCGAGGAAGGCGGCCTGCACCGCGTGCAGCGTGCCGTCGCCATCGGCAAGCCCTTCGATTGATGTGATCGACCGGCCCTCAGCTTGGGCAGCAAGCGTCAGGCAGGCCAGCACACGCTGGCCGTCGACATGCACGGTGCAGGCGCCGCATTGGCCCTGGTCGCAGCCTTTTTTGGTCCCGGTCAAGCCGAGATGATCGCGCAAGGCGTCGAGCAGCGTGACGCGCGGCTCGACCTCCAGTTCATGGCGATGTCCGTTGATTTGAAGTTGGATGGGAATTCGGGTTTTGCTTGTCATCGGGCGTCTGGCTCCAGTTGCTTGACGCGGAGGGGGTGATCTGGTGCCCGGCCGGCGAGCGGCAAGGTCACCAGGTGGCTAGGTCTGGCGGCTCCCCGGTGATTGGCGAAAGCGGCGGAGCGCATAATCTCCCCCCTTGGGGGGAGATGGCCGCGAAGCGGCCAGAGGGGGTCGCCTCGCATAGAGCGCCAACCTCCATCTGCCGCAGGAGGCCGCGCCCGGTCGAACCGACCCCCTCTGTCGCCTTCGGCGACATCTCCCCCTCGAGGAGGGAGATCACGCTCTCGCCGGCTTGCAGGCTTTCAACACGTGACATACGCGTTCCCCTGATTATATGATAAAGGTGCTCCACTAAAACGGAGGCGCCTCCGTTTATTACGTGGGGGCTGAACCCGTCGGGTTCAAGCCCCGTATTTGCAGTGGAGAAAAAATTGGCTTCGAAGCCGCCCGCAACCGCCAAAGAAAAGCCCGATGCGACAGCGACAAAACCGTTGCGCGCCGATGCGCAGCGCAACCGCGACGCGCTGGTCGAGGTCGCAGTGGTAGCCTTTGCCGCACATGGCGTCGATGCCTCGCTGGAAGAGATCGCGCGCCAGGCCGGCGTCGGCATCGGCACGCTCTACCGGCATTTTCCGACGCGCGAGCATCTGGTCGAGGTGGTCTACCGGCGCGAAGTGGAAAGCCTGTGCCACGCCGCAGACGAGCTTGCTCTTCACCATCCGCCCGACGTCGCGCTGGAACAATGGATGCAGCGCTTCGTCGACTACATCGCCACCAAGCGCGGGCTGGCGACAAGCCTGCGCATCCTGCTCAACACCAATTCAACCCTGTTCTCGGACATGTCCGGCCGGGTGTCGCTCGCTTTGCGGCGGCTGATCGAAGCGGCGGTGGCCGATGGCTCGATCCGCAGCGACGTCGACGCCTCCGACGTGCTGCACGCGCTGGGCGGCATCTATTCGGCGCCCGATACCGAGGACTGGCGCGACCGCTCTCGCCGGCTGGTGTCGCTGCTGATGGATGGGCTGAGGTTTGGGGCGGGCAGGTCGGCGAAGGATAGCCGGTGAAGGCTGGGTCGCCGAAAGTGCGGCGCTGGGACGAAGTCCGCTTTGCGCCGGCAGCTGCCCCACCCAAGGGTTATAGCCAAGGGTTATAGATAGTCGCGGACAAACATGCCCGCGCTGTGAAGAGCGCGCCTACCGGCACTCAACCCCGCATTCCAAACCGGCCAGGCGTGAATCATATGCGGCCAAATTTCGAGACGTGCTTTGACGTCAGCCGCGCCAGCGGCTTCCGCGAGCCGAGCTGCGTCCGACAACAGCGTCTCGGCCGAACCGACTTGTATCAGCATTGGGGGAAATCCGCTCAGATCGGCGAACAACGGCGAGATCAGGGGATCGCGCCGACCAACGCCATAGGGAACATAGGCGGTTGCCAGTTCCTCCAAATACGCCCGGTGGACGATAGGGTCGATCGCGTCCTTGGTTGATAGTGTCGCGCCGGACATCGAAAGGTCCGTCCAGGGCGAAACCAGCCAAAGACATCGCGGCAGCCGCTCCCCTGCCGCGCGCAATATACCGGCCAAGCACAGGGTGAGGTTGCCGCCCGCACTGTCTCCGCCGACCACGATGCGATCCGGCGCGATCCCTTGCCGGCTCAGAAAGCGCCATGCGGTGAGTGCATCTTCATGTTGCGCAGGGAAAGGATGTTCCGGTGCGCGTCGATAGTCGATCGCGAGGGTGCGCATTCCCATTGCTCGACCTGCCTCGGTCACCATTCGACGATGACTTTTGAGAGAGCCTGAGCAGTAGCCACCACCGTGGAAAAAGAGCAGAACCTTATCCCTGTCACTCTCAGGCGCTAGGGACCACTCTCCCTCGAGGCCATCGAAAACCGCATCCTCGCACCGGATGTCGTCCGCAATCGGCCACACCGAACCAACCTCGTCGAGCCGTGCCCGGCGTTCGTCCCAGCTCACCGGTCGCGGCTTTGACATCAACAACCTGCGGACGGCGTTGATCTCCGTCAGATCGAGGTGTGCGTCCACATCGCTCATTTTGCTTCCCTAGCCTCATCAAGCATAGAAAACCGGCGGACGGCAGCAGCCACACGCATCCAATAAAGCGCCAATGCCAGCGCTGGGAATTTTTCGTTACAATTGAATACATGGGACGACAGTTCGCCCGCAAACCCGCTCGTCGTCTTTTTAGCACTGACCCATCTTTTAGCACTGACCACCTCCCGCACATGGTCGAATATTTCCATCTGATATTTGGCCGCTTCGGGCACATAGCTGTCCTTCAAGATGAAACATGGTACTCGGGCGGCGCGCGAGAGGCTGGTGTTCGAAAGCGACGCCTAAGGGCGCCTAATCGAAACGCCAGCCTGTCGCCTTGCGCGGACGGCCGGTGCGGTTCGCCGAAGACATCATCGGCTCGAGGCTCGGATCGTCGATATTGCCGAAATCGGGCAAGCCATACTTGCACGCCCGGGGATGTGCAGGTGCTGCCCCCTTAGTCAATCTCATTCCAAGCTGCCCTTCACACAGCCTGGATGGGCTCTATCTGCATCTGGAGTCCAAATAATGGAGGACAGCACAATGAAGCACGTTCTCGCATTTGCACTCTTCATCGGCGCCGGATCGCTGTTTGCCACGGCAGCCTATGCCGAACCGCCGGACCATGCCCGCAACGATGACGCATCGCTCCATCCCGGTCATCAAGGGCACCTGTCGAGCGGCCGCGAATACCCAGGAAGACCTGCCACTGAGTTCCACGAGAGCCTAGAGGCGGAAGGAGAGCCGAGCTTTCCGACCGGTCCGGGTGGGTGGGCCGAGCAACAGAGCGACGGCGCCAACGCCCAGCGTGGCAGCGCCGACGCAACGGCCGAGGGCAGGTAAACACAGGTCCTGACGGGTAAATCGCAGCAACGCCCGGTGCATGCACCGGGCATGATCCCGATAGCGGGAGAGCAGGAAGAAAATGACTGCGGCATGGACCGCAGGTCCATGAGGCCTAAACGGTGCTGATCGTTGATCGTACGAAGATGATCGATGACCGGCTGACAGTCGTGCATGAGAGCCGCGCGCTTGCCGCGCCGAGATGACATCCTCAAGCTCGCCTGAATGCGGCTGCTGCCGTTATTCGATGCCTCTTGGCGTTTCGGTCTAAGAGACTGAGATCCGCCTTCCAGCTGACTTCCCGCGCCGATTAATAGGTCAATCGGAAAGAGCGCCGAGCGCCATTGCCCGACGTTGGCAGTCAGCGTCGCGGGTGTCGCGATCCGCCGCGTCACTCGCAAGACCTTCCTGCGGCAGTGCCAATGGCTTTCCCAGACTGCAAAGGTATAGTGCTCGAAACTGGCGGGGTGGTGTGATGTCGACCATACTTGTGACTGGGGCAACAGGTGGGATCGGGCAAGCAATCTGCGAACGCCTTGCGGCCAGTGGCACTCGGCTGATGCTAGCGGCCCGTAATCAGGTGCGACTTGAGTCGCTGGTTTCGAGCCTGCCTGCACCAGCCGACGGCTCGCATGAGGCCATACCGGTTGATATGGCATCCGATGCCGCATTGGTCGAGTTCGATCGACACCTCGCCACCTCCGCCCTGAAGCTTGATGGGGTGGTTCTTATGCCGCCCCAACCGCATTCGTCCGCTGACCCTATGCCCGAGCCAGAGGTCTGGCGAACGCTGTTTCAGACAAGCTTCATTGGGCCGTTGTCCCTGTTGAAGTCGGCTATCGCTCGGATGGAACCGGCCCCCGAAGCAGGCCGTCGCTGCAAGGTCGTGATCATTTCCGGCATTTCTTCGGCTCAGGTTCTTAGCCACTATGCAACCGCCAACGTCATCCGCACTGCTTGGCTTGGAGAAGCGAAGACGCTTGCCTTTGCGCTGGGCGAAAGAGGTATTCATGTGAACACTCTTTCACTCGGCGGCACGCTGTCGCCCTGGTATCGGGATGCGATTGGCAGGCGTGCGCTAGATGCCGGCGTGACCTTTGAACAAAGGATTGCGGTCGAGACCGACAATATCCCACTCAAAAAGTATGGGACGCCGTCTGAAGTTGCCGTCGTCGTCGAAGGCTTGTTGTCGCCCCTCACTGACCACATGACAGGTTTGAACATTCTACACGATGGCGGCTTCACGCGGGCGTATTGAGGACGCCCTGAGCGCGATTGCGGGCCCTACGAACATGTAGGTGTTGAGGCCGAATGGTATTAGTCTGCGCGGTCTGGGGCTTCAGGGACGCGGCAAAGGGATGGATTTCAACTCAGGGCAAGGCTATTTCCTCATCGGCGGCCTCATCCTGGTCGGTGCCGGGCTCCTGATCCTTTCGCTGATCGTCAATATTCGTGTGGCACAAAGCGTGCGCCACGACATGCGCCATCGTGAAAAGCTGCTGGAATATTATCGCAACATCTTTTCCCAGCTCGGCGTGATCCTGATCGGCATTGGCGTTTCCCTGTTCATCTTCTTTTTTCAGCAGAATTATCAGGACCAGCGCAAACGCGAAACGGAACTCCAGCTGGTTCTCGCCAAACTGGCCGCGCGCATTGCTCGCGGCGCCGCCGTGGTCGAATACCTCGGCGAATTCGATGCGCTGCTGGACGATGGCGGGCCCTATATCAGCCCGGAACTCGGTGGAACGAACACCGCGATCAGCGCACACGGGGCGGAACTAGGCAAGCAGGTCGCCAGTATCCTTTTGGTTGAACGCGACGTTGAGGTTCAAGCGTTCGAGATCCTGAATTTGTCGCGCGATTTCGAAGCATCGTTCGTCGTCAACGAACTTGATCCCTCGCTGTGGTTCAACATCGTCCGGGATGAGAGCGAAATCAAATATGCCACCACGCAGCTCGCCCTCGACTACAAGGACCTGCAGGATGCGATCGGCGGAGAACCGATCGAGGTTGCGATCGCAAATCCTGGAAAGGAGGCAAAGATCAAGCAGGAGGTGCTCGACATCTTTTATGATGCCGACCTCTTGCGCCTGCGCAGCAGGAGACTTCTCGGCCGTGCGTGCTGGCTTTTCAGCGAGGGGCGGAACTTCGTCAACCTTGGACCGGTCAACGAGATCGAAGCCGATGCCAAGTCGCACCAGGAGTGGATCGACCGGTCGAAACCCTTCCTGACGCAGTTGAAATCGGGAAGCGGCGATTGCTTCAAATTGCTCCAGTTCGGCCCGGCGTCCTGAGTTGAGACCAGCGGTCATTCTCCACCGAAAATCGATAACCATTGGAGCCCGAGAAAATGATCTCATCCGGATACTGCCGACTCATGGCCCGTTACAACACTTGGCAAAATACCTCTTTGGTAACTGCCGCTGATGGGCTCACGAATGTGGATCGCTGGAAGGATCGAGGTGCGTTCTTCCAATCAATCGCAGCTACGTTGAACCATCTTTATTGGGCTGATGCCCTGATTCTACAGCGATTAAAGGGGAACGAGCGCCCAGAGGAAACCATCAAGCACTCCCTCACAAGCCCATCGGATTGGGATGACTTCAAGACGCTCCGTTTGCAACGGAACGAGGAAATCGAAGAGTGGGCAGCACGATTGCTCGACGCGGACCTCAACGGGATGGTTGTTTGGTATCCTGGGGGAGGTTCAACGCGGATCGAGAAGCCAAAGGCTCTCTGTGTTGTTGAACTCTTCAACCACCAGACCCACCACCGGGGTCAGGTCCACGCGATGTTAACAGCAGCGGGTGCAGAACCAGAGCCAACTGACCTTTCGATGCTGGCATAGCTTGTCCGCTATGGGCTGATTGCGGGCGACTGCTTTGTCGCGAAACTCCCGATTAAAACGACAGTTCTGCACCCGACTTCTGCGACAGATATGATCCATGACGACGGCCACCTGCAAGGTCAGCTTTCAGAGCCGTCACTTCCTGACATGAACGGCCGAGATGGGGTCGAACTCGGTCGTCCAGATTGATTGGGTTTGACCCTAGTCTCCCACGCGCCGCAGTGTGCCGAGATGATTGTCGTCGAGAAACTCTATGGTCATGGCCGACGCCTTGCCGTCGGGGCCGACGACAAAGCCCACGCCGGCGGGCCTGTCCGGCGTCTCGGCGTCCGGGAAGCTCAGGAAGAGGTCGCCGTCGAAATGCTTCAATGAATAGGACCGGGCGCCGGCTGGCCCGACCTTGAGCACAAGAGCGTCTCCCGCACTCGACACGACCGCATCGCCGATGAAGTCGTTGGAATAACGGCCTGCATAGGCGCTGGCCGGTCCGGCTGGCCTTGCCGGAGACGGTGGCGCGGCATAGGTGGCCTTGGCCCTCGCGACCGCCGGGCCGAACAGGCTCGCATAGGTGTCATCCCATGCCTTGACCCAATCCTTCTCGACCGTTCCGTCAAAGGCGAGATCGGCGAAGCTGTCGGACAGCCCTTCCGGCACCCCTGTCGAAAAGGCGTTGGCGACGATCACGATGCCAAGCTTCTCCTCCGGGAAGAGCGTCACCAGGGTGCGTGCGCCGACGCTGAAGGCGCCGGCATGGCCCCAGCTCAGGCCGTGCCGGCCGAATTCGATGTTCCAGCCGAGGCCGTAGAAGGACGTGCCGCCTGAGACGGGGTTCTTGCCGCGCGCCATCAGGGGAACATGCATCTGGTCCAGCGCGTCGGCTTTAATGAGGGTCTCGCCGGCATAGACCCCATTGCCGAGCACGAGGCGCACCCATTGCGAGAGATCGCGTGCCGTGGAGCTGACGCCGCCCGCGGGCGCCTGCGCATCCGGGTCGCGCTTTACCTTCGCGGCCCAGACGCCGTCGATCTTGACGTGGAGCGCGGCGCGATTGGCGTGCTTGATGAAGTCCGCATGACGGGAGCTGGTCGAGGCCATTCCAAGCGGACGGTAGAGCTTCTCCTCGGCGATCTCCTCCCAAGGCTTGCCCGTCGGCTTGGCAGCAGCGACGGCACCCTCGGTCAGGCCGAAATTGCTGTAGGAGTAGCCGGCACGAAAGCTCGACGATGGCGAGACGAACCGCAGACGGCGCAGGATCTCCGCGCGGTCGTAGCCAATGTCCTCGAGGTCGTCGCCAGCGGTGCCGGGAAGTCCGCTGCGGTGGGCGAACAGGTCGCGGACCGTGAGCTCACTGGTCGGATAGGGCTCGGCGAGCCGGAAGGCCGGATCGAGGTCGGCGATCTTCGCATCCCAGGAAACGATTTCCCCGCTGACCAGTGCCGCAACGATAGTGGCGGAGACCGGCTTGGACAGGGAGGCGATCTGGAACACCGTGTCGGCGTCGACGGTCTCCGGCTTGCCGGCCTCGCGATGCCCGAACCCCTTGAGGAAGACCACCTTGTCGCCGTGGACGACCCCGATGGCGAGACCAGGCACCCCACCATCCGCGACGACGCCTTCGGCGAGCGCCTCGAGCTTCGACAGGGCTGCCGCGATCCGGTCTGGCGTAATGGTGTCGGCCGACGCCGCATGCGGCGAAAGCACCATGACGGCGATGAAGGCCCGCATCCCCCAACGGCGGAGAGTCCGATCCAGTCGCACGCTCCAGCTCCTCCCCTGCATTCACCGTTCATAGTACAGGCCCGCGCAGGAAAGGCCAACACTCAGGATGATGCAATGTGGCAAAGCTCCGCGATGGTCCGGATTGTGTCACGACCGGACCTTTGCCGGCGCGAAGCTCGCCCCGAGCCTTTGCGGTCGTTCAGTTTCAACGGCAGGTTTCGCTCCTGATAGACGGCCTGCGCCTCAGCGCTGCGAAAGTCTGCGAAGACCGGCTGAGTTAGCCAATTCCATAGACCAGGCTCACGCGCCCATCCGAAAGCTGCCCGACCTTCCGCAATTCGAGCCCACGACGATTTTGCGTCGTCGCAAACAGCGCCTTTCCTTCGCCGGCGAGCAGCGGATAGACGATCAGCCGGAGTTCATCCACCAGCCCGGCATCGATGAGGCTCGCGGTAATTTGGGCGCCGCCCATGAGATAGATGTCCTTGCCGGGCTGCTGCTTGAGGGCAGCGATGTCCTCGAAGGTCCGCACGAAGCGCGTCTTTGGCCAAAGCGCCGAAGTCATCGTGTTCGACAGCACATAATGCGGGGTCTGTTCGGCAAAGCGGGCCCATTCGAGCTCGGCCGGCATCGGCAATTTGCCGGTCATCGGCAGCGGCTTGTCCGGTTCATTCTGTATCGCGGTCCAATAGCGCTCATAGCCGGCATACATGGCGCTCCCGAGTAGACAGGCGTCGATTTGCGGCATCAGGCCGTATTCCTCCGACCATGCGTCGACCCAATCCGCGTATCCCTCGGGTCCCTCCATCTTGCCGTCGAGGGAAATCTTCATTCCGGTGATCAATTTGCGCATGACTTCCTCCATCGGGCTTGCAAAAAGCAAGCACGTTTCATCGTCGGTTCGTTGCTGGTGTGCGAGCTTCCAGGGGCGGATGCCGGTGGAGACTCGGCGGTGACTTCAGGGTGCCGACGCGATCGTGTCAGGTCGGCAGGCGGCGGTCGTATTCTTCGCGCAGGCGGCTCCAGCCATCCCAAAACGAGGTCGGCGTCTTGCCCGCGAGGCGGGCAGCCAGCATGTCGAGGTGCGTGTGCCAGCCGGCGGTGACGTTGAGCTGGGTTGCGCGTTCCGGCAGCCGGCGATGGATGACGGTGAGTAGCACATCATTGCCCTCCGGCTCCAGCAGGAAGGAAACTCCGCCGGTGTTTCCCCAGGTGATCGCGAGCTTGCGCGGCGCATCGAGTTCCGTAATGCGGCCCTCCATCCGATGCTCTTCGGGAAAACCTGCGGGGCGCTGGCCAGGCGGATCGGTCAGCTCGTCGTTACGCCAGACGAGTTCGAACGACGTGCCGGCCTTCATTTCCATCTGGCCCGCAGCCATCCACTGCCGGCGCAAGTCACTCTCGGTGAGATAAGCCCAGACGCGCTCGATAGGACCGGGCAAAAGGCGCTGAATGGTGAACGTGGCGGGCTCGGTCAGCTCGCCATAGGCTTCGATGCTTTTCATCTGGTTCACTGGTCGTCTCCTTCTTTTGAGTTGGGCGATTTCTTGGAATCATCCTGGGCTTTGCGTGCGTCCTCCTCGCGAAGGAGGCGTTCGAGAACGTCGAGGCGGTTGGTCCAGAAGCGCTCGTAGAAGCCAAGCCACTGATGGGCGCTGGCCAGCGGCCCGGGTTCGAGCCGGCAAACATGCGTCCGGCCCCTCACCTCTCGACGAATAAGCCCTGCATTCTCCAGCGCCTTGATGTGCTTGGAGGCGGCGGCGAGCGACATGGCGAAGGGTTGCGCCAACTGGCTCACCGTTCGCTCGCCGCCGGCGAGATCGCGAAGCATGTGCCGGCGGGTGGCGTCGCCAAGCGCGTGAAAGACCGAGTCCATCTGGGGCGCCTCTAATTCAACCATGTAGTTGAATATAGACGCGCGTCTTCAGATAGTCAACCGTTTGGTTGAATGATTTTGGAAGGAGACTCCACAGGCAGCCTGTAGCGGAAGCGGAGCGAAACCTTCACTTGTCTTCGAAGAAAGTATGAATCGAGGTTTCCAGCTTTTCGATAAGTTGAGGGTTATGGCAGCTTCCAGCCCAGATCAGGGCGTTCAGTCTCATATCCTTGTTGAGAAAGTTCATTTTCCGAGAATCAAGCAGGTATCCCGCGACGTCGTAGTGCCGTCCCTTGATAGCCTCGATAAGCGCGTTGTTTCTTCCGGTCTTATCACTCAGATTCACGTCGGCGCCATTCTCGACAAGCAGCTTAACGACATCCAGATGCCCGTTCTTTGCTGCTTCGATAAGGGCCGTCCTGCCGTAGTATTCGGCTCTTGCATTGATCTCTATTTCGGGATGTTTCACGAGAGCTAGAATGGATGCGTAGTGGCCCTTGGCCGAAGCGAGGCTCAAAGGCGTGCTCTTCCATGTGTTTCTGGAGTTCACATCGACAGCTGGGTGTTCGATCAACGCCTCGACCGCCGCGGTGCGGGCGTTGAGGGCTGCGAGATGAAGTGCTGACCAGCCGCCGCCGTCCGCCTCGTTGATATTGGCGCCGGCCGCCAACTCCGCTCGAACGGCCTCCGCATCGCCCCGTTCTGCCGCGAGCAGCAGATTCGACCAACCTCTCGCCCCTTCGGCTTCCAAGTTCTCGGTCAATGCAGTCGCCTCTCCGAATGCTCCCGCAGAATATCATTGTTCCGGTTCGGCCGACATCCATCGAATGACAGGCTTCCAGCGAAAAGCCTTCTCATTCGACAGCCCCATCGGATAAGGTGAGAAGCAAGATGCGAATTGGACGTCGGCGATTTCTGGTCCTGTCGCTCGGAGCGGCTGCCTTCGGCAAGGCACAAGCCTCCGAGCCACTTTGGGCAGCCCTGCGATCCGGAAAAGCTATCGCCTTGTTGCGCCATGCTGCCGCCCCGGGCTCCGGCGATCCCCCTGGCTTCAGGCTCGGTGATTGCAGCACACAGCGGAATCTGTCGGCAGAAGGTCGTGCGCAGTCCCGCGCGATCGGCGACCTGTTCCGTGCAAATGGCATCTCGTCGGCAGCCGTCTATTCGAGCCAGTGGTGTCGTTGCCTCGACACTGCTCGCCTGCTCGGTTTGGGCAAAGTTGTGCCTCTTGAGTTGCTCAATTCGTTCTTCGGCGACAGTGCGGCCGCAAAGGAGCACACCGCTGCCCTTTCGGCCTGGCTCCGCGGGCAGCGTTTCGGTGGACCAGCCGTTCTTGTCACGCATCAGGTCAACATCACCGGCTTGACCGGCGAGGTGCCGGATAGCGGCGAAATGATCATCGCCCGTATTCATGAAGCTGACCCCGTGCAGGTCATCGGGCATGTTGCCACGCCAGCTTGAGCATCATGGCGTTCGACCCCATCTCGTGCAGCGTCGCTTCAGTCGTGGAACAACGACGCGCGAGGAGAGATCAAAGGGAGTGATGGCATGGCTATCGATTTCAACCACACGATACTGTCGGCCCGCGACAGCGAGGCGTCGGCAAAATTCCTGGCGGAAATGCTCGGCCTTCCAGCCCCGAGGCGCTGGGGACCTTTCCAGATGGTCACGACCGAAAACGGTGCCAACCTCGACTACATGGATACAGCTGGCGAAATCACGCCGCAGCATTATGCGTTCCTGGTCAGCGAAGCCGAATTCGACGCGATATTCGGTAGGATTCGTGAACGGGCGCTCCCCTACTGGGCTGACCCTGGCCGGGCGCAGCTGGGCCAGATCAATCACCACGACGGCGGCCGCGGTGTTTATTTCGAGGACCCGAACGGTCACCTTCTCGAGATCATTACCCGTCAATACGGCAGCGGCGGATGGAACCCGTGATCGCTCGGTGACGTAGCCAGGCGGCGGACGCACTCAACTAGGTCATCATTTGATCGAACGGCCGATGCCGAACGCGCTCGTTTCGCGTGGGGCACCTTGTGTTCACTCCAAGCCTGCGAAATCCGCGACAACAGTAGTATCAGACCGATTGGTGCTCCAATATGGACAAGTAGAGTTGCCTTCGAACGTCCCGTGAGAAATGGCATCCAGGCAATGACAGGCCGCCCGAGGGCAGCCCGCCAGAGGGGGGAATAAATGCGTCGCATCGCTCGGACCTCGCTTGCCATCATCCTTTCGCTAGCCGTCGCAATCCTGACTGGCTGGGCCGGACTTGCCATGTGGTATCGCCTGCCCGTGGCTGAGCCTGGACGGACTATGGCCGGCGTCCTTTTCATCTTGTTCGGCCTCGCCACCGTCATTGCGCTCTTCAGCCGATTTCGCATCAGGGCGCTTGTCCTGTTTGTGGCTGCGCTTGCTGTGGTTCTGGTTTGGTGGAGCACCATCAGACCTTTCGATCATGCGGACTGGGCGCCCGATGTCGCCCGTCAGGTGACCGGCACCCGCGACGGGAATCTGTTGACGCTGACGGACGTGCGCGACTTCGAATGGCGTAGCGACACTGATTTCACCGAACGCTGGACAACGCGGACCTACGACCTCTCCAACGTTCAGACGGTCGACCTCTTCATGTCTTATTGGTCCGGGACCAAAATCGCCCATGTCATCATAAGCTTCGGCTTTGCAGGAGGTGACTACCTTGCCTGGTCGATTGAGGTGCGGCGCCGTGCAGGCGGCAAGTTTTCACCCATGGCAGACCTGTTCAAGAGCAATCCCCTGGTCATTATTGCGGCTGACGAGCGAGACGTCGTCGGCGTCAGGTCAAACGTTCGTGGAGAGGACGTCCAAATCTATCGGCTAAAAGTGTCACCGGACGCGGCCCGGGCGCTCTTGCTGGAATACGTCCTGGACGCAAATGCACTTTCCACGACGCCGGAGTTCTATAATTCCATCACGACGAACTGCACGACCACGATCGTCAAGATGATGCGAGCCGTCGGTGACGTGGTCCCGCTTGACTGGCGCCTGATCGTTAATGGCTATCTTCCCGAATATGCGTATGCACGGGGTGCGCTCGATAGCCGCTTGCCGATGTCGGCTTTGAGGGAGTTGGCCCACATTGACGGCCGTGCGCGGGAGTCAGGCCTTTCGCCAGATTTTTCAAGATTGATCCGGATTGGCGTGCCATCTCCCGTTCCAATTTATTGATCTCCAGGACCGTGTCACGGCGCATTTCCACTTTCTCCGCCTGTCGACTCGCCTTGGCGGACACCGAGCCTAGATAAGCACTGCGCTGGGGCGAAGCGATGCAGAAGGACCTGAGCATGCCTGAACAAAATACCCTGAATAAGCCTGAACAGATCACATTGAACGATGGCTCAGCCATTCCCCAGATCGGCCTTGGCGTGTGGCAGGTCGATCCAGCCATCACGAGCAAGGTGGTGAGTTGGGGAATCGAGGCCGGCTACAGGTTGATCGACACCGCCGAAGGCTACCAGAACGAGGAAGGCGTCGGGCAGGCGATCCGCACGGCTGGCGTGCCGAGAGGCGAGTTGTTCATCACCTCCAAGCTGCGCAATGGCGCGCATCAGCGTGACGCCGCCCTTCGGGCTTTCGACGAGACGATGAGCAAGCTCGGGATCGAAAAGATCGACCTGTTTCTGATCCACTGGCCAGTGCCCAGCCAGGATAAATATGTCGAGGCGTGGAAGACCCTGATCGAACTCAGGCAATCCGGCCGAATCAAGTTGATCGGCGTTTCGAATTTTAACCAGGACCATCTGGAGCGGATCATCGGCGAGACCGGGGTCACGCCCTCGGTCAACCAGATCGAGCTTCATCCCCGGTTTCAACAGCGCGGCATCAGAGATTTTCATAGCACGCACGACATCCGCATCGAAAGCTGGAGCCCGCTGGGCAGCGGCCGGCTATTGAGCGACCCGACCCTTGAAAAGCTCGCCGGAAAACATCGCAAGTCCGTGGCGCAGGTGATCATCAGATGGCACCTTCAGGAAGGGCTGATCGTCATTCCAAAGTCGGTCCACCAGAACCGGATCGCCGCCAATTTCGATGTCTTCGATTTCGAGCTGGACGCGGCAGACCTTGCGCTCATTCGAGGCATGGACTCATCAGACGGTCGCACCGGGCCGAACCCCACCACGGCTGCGTTCCTGTTCTGAGGGAGCCGACGGCGAAGCTGCCAATCTCCCCCCTCGTGGGGGAGATGCCAAGTTGGCAAAGAGGGCAGGACAGAGGGGGGGCGCTGTCCCGCCGGCCCGTTGAAATTAGCCCTTCCCGCTCACCTCATATCCCCGATCCATCCAGCAGCGGGACATCTTCTTCGTCCCAGGGGCTCGGCAATGAACCCTTGCTCAGATTGGCTGTCGGCAGCGGCATCCAGCATTTCAGCTCGGGTTCGGCGTATTCAACCACGCGTCCTGGAGACGAGTCGGACGCGCGCCAGCCCTCGCTGCCGAACTGGTCGGCTCGAGACCAGTAAGCCAGGTCGACTTCCGCCGGCCCCTGTTCGGAGGGCCGAACCGTGACCAGGATTCGGCTGCCATCCCTTGGCGCGCTTGACATGTGACGCCACCGATCGGGCTCGTCCATCGTATCTCCTCCTGACGCCGGCATGACGACCTCGGCCGTCCAGACGAATAGTCGCTTCACGTGCAAAGCCGGTCAACCCGAACTTTGCGCAGGACAGGCTATAGTTGGCGGCCTGTCGGTCTGTCGCGACGTGGGCTCGCTGTCATCAGCGAACCTTGGCCTTGACCGCCCAGGCTCTCGTTTTCAGGGGAATCGACCCGTCCTCGCCGCGCGGCAGACTCTCACGGAGCCTCTCCATCAATTTCTGGCGAGCTGCGGGGGCGAGGCTCATGCAATAGCCGGGTGCGGGTCCCGCACCCAGGGTGAAGGGGTGCCAGTAGTCGTCAAAATCCTTGAATACGGCCGGCATTTCAAGCCGGGTGGAGTCGACGGAAACCAGACCGGCCTTCCTGGCGAGATCGGTCAATCCGTCTTGTGTGCAGAACGGAAAGCGCCTGTCCTCGGTAAGGTCGACAGCGCCGGGGTCAAGCGCCGTCGCAGCGGTCCAGAAGGCCCGCATGAATTCCACCCCGCCGCCAGGATAATCCCAGACATAGAACCCAATCGTCGCGTCGCGGCGGGCCACCCGCCCCATCTCCGCGAGCGCCTTTTCCTTGTCGGGGATGAAGTTGAGAACAAGCGCCGACACGACCATGTCCTTGCTGCCCGATTCGGCAGACAGCGCCTGCGCATCGCCTGCGAGAAATTCGACGCGTTTGTCCGGCACGTTCGCCCGCGCCTTGGCGAGAAAACCCTCCGATGGATCTATGGACACCAGGCTCCTGGGGTTACAGCGCGCCAGGATGGCTGCCGACAGCGCCCCGGTTCCGCACCCCACCTCCAGCCAGTCCAGCCCTTCTGCCGGATCGAGCCAATCCAGGAACAATGGAGCGATCTGACGGCTCCATCGCCCCATATAGACGTCGTAGCTATCCCCGGCCTGCCAGGCGTCGTGACGCGTTGCCTCGGTCATCGCAATCTCCTCCCGGAGATGATTTCAGAGCATTGGTCGGCTGCAAGAATACGCCCGCCGCAATCCAAGGAACAGAGGCGCAGGAGTGTGACCTGAGCTCGAATTGCATAATCAGAGGGATCAGACGCTGGACCTCTCCGGTCCCGGGGAAATCGCCTGCTGACGCAGGCGATCGGTCGGCTGGTTCCGTGCGACTCTTTGCGCCGCTCGCCGACTATCGCCGCGTTGCCGTTCTGGGAAATTCCACCACGTCTGCGGGCGGACGCTTGTACTGGGCTGCAACAATTGCATCGATCAGAATATCCAGAGCCGCACGAACCGTGCTGCTCGTCTCGTCATCGCCGCGCAAATAGTGGCAGGCTCGTTCAAGATGGAGGTGGGCGGCGGCAAAGTCGCTAGTCATGGATTCTCCTTTTGCCCGCCGTTCGACAAGGATGGCCATCTCGACTTACCCAAAGGCAAATATCCACAGGTGGATTTGAATCAAACTTGGCCGGTTAACCAGATCTTCAGCAACTCAAGGCGACCTTGCTGTGCGGACATGTGTTGAGCTCCGCCTCAGGCAACAGGCCCGCTCCGGAGACCGGGGCGGGTTTTTGCTTGAATGTCGCCTGGGCAGAACTTGAGATGGCGCGACGGCTGGAAGTCCGCCATTCGTCCAGGTTGGGCCAACCGGAGCAAGCATGCCTGACGTGGAAACCAGCCGCTACGCGCGCGCTCTCTTTCGCCCGACACCAGCAGATCGACGAGGGCGCGCACCCAATCGGCCTAAAGCCCGCCGCATCAGCCGTGGTATCGATGCTACACATGCGTGCCAGGCTAGGGCAGCCGGGCCCGGCATGGCCCTAGCCTGGGTTACTGTTATAGCTACAGGTATATTAGTGATTTCTTGACAAACTCTCGTAGCTCTGCTTTCCTTGATTCATTGATAATTAAGTAAGTCGTGCGTTTTTTTGGGGACGGTGTTCGCATGTCAACCTTGGTTGTTGCGGACCCGCGGGGAGTCTATCTCGCCGGTCTGGAGTGGGTTCTGCGGAAGGCTGGCCACAGCGTTGTGGCAAACTGCCATCGCATAATTGACGTTGTCCCGCATGTGGAGCGCCATCGGCCTGATATTGTCGTCATAGGCGTGGACATCGCCAGTCAGCAGACGGCCAGTCTCTCCTCTCGACTGAGAACTATGAACAGCGCGCTGGGCATAATTTTCATCCTGCAACCAAACGGCGGGTTCGGCGTCAAGGACATACAGGAGCTCGACGCCGACGGCTTGCTGCTGGACGGCATCAGCCATAGCTATCTTGTCGAATGCGTAAATGTCGTGGCGGCCGGTCGAAAATGGGTCGACAACAACATCCTCCAGCATCTGTTGATGCCGATATCTCAGCATCATCCCGAGCCGAGGCTTACAGGACGTGAGGCCGAAGTCGCCAGCCTCGTCGTGCGCGGGTTCCGCAACAAGAACATCGCCGAGCAGCTGCACGTATCCGAGGGCACGGTGAAAATGCACTTGCACCACGTCTACGAAAAGCTCCACCTCAGCAGCAGGGCTGAATTGGCCTGGGCGACGTTTGACAAAGCTGCCGATTATCCGGGGACAGGTCACAAGAGCGGGCTTTGACCATCACCTTCGGCCAGGCGTCGAGGCCGCTGCGTCAACATGATATCGGCCACAGGCCGGAAACCCACAGCATATCGATCGCCCGTTACACCAACGCGGTCATCCGCAAGCGCCTGTCGGCGCTCGATAAATCGAAGGATGTATATCGTTCGATCAGGGTGCGGTTATTCACCACAATACTATCGAACCGAGAATGGACGCGTCCTCTCCATCGGCGACACAATAGGTTCGAGGGCTGCAATTCAGGACGCGACCGATGCACTCGGGTAGGTGCAATTCCGGCGTCTGGGGGTGGATCCCTTTTTTCTTGAAGCGTTTTAACCAAGGAGAATCTCCATGGCAATCGACATCGTAGCTCAAGACATCATCATCGACGAGACCACCGGTCTTCAGGTCGAGGACGATGATGTTAACCCGTTGGATTCGCCGCACAGCACCGATCCCACGCTGCAATATCTCCTAGGTCTCGACGATGCGGGCGGGCTGACCTCACCGGAGGTCGCCTTCCAGACCGACTTCGTGGTCGCCTCGGCGAGTGCAGGGGAAACCATCACCTCGGTCGTTCTCTCCCAGAACCTCAATGGAACCCCGTTTTCCACCACCGTCGGCGTGAACAGCGACATTCAGACGGTCGATGGCAATTATGTCTGGCTGTTCCAAGACCCAACTCATGCAAACGTCGTGATCGGCGTCATCGGTACCTCTGACGGGACCGTCGCGCCCGACCCAACCGGTCCGCTCGCCTTCTCGCTTGGGCTGAACAGCACCAGCAACACCAATGCGAACCTGTACACGGTCCAGTATGTGCCGTTGTTCCATCCGGACGAGACCAACCCGGACGACCGCATCGATCTGACTGACAAGGTGTTCGCCTCTGTCACGGGGACCACCGTGGTCAATTTCGGCCAGCTTGGTGACGCCCCTCCTGGACACAACAATTGGTATATCCTCGACGCCGACGTAGCGAGCCCGCAGAAGATTCTTGTCACGGCTCACGACAATGGCGCGCAAGCTGAAGTCAACATCAGCACGCAAGGCTTGGGTGTCGCATCTCAAGACGTGCGCTTTGGCCGTGAGCTCCAGATCGACCTGATCAGCGGCGGCACCCAGAGCGCGGGTAAGGACTTTACCAACACGCCAACCGCGCCTGACTACGACGCCCACATCGAGAACGTCTCCGGCGCGGGTTTCTCGGTCTCGCAGTCGACGCCGACCAACACCGTGGCTGACATCGAGATCCACGCCTATAATAATGACGACAACGCGGAAGGCGCTAATCTCCCCGGTGATGACAACGATACGGAGATCAATATCACCGGAGTGACTTTCAAACTGAACGGCGTCGCAACAACAGCCGCGGCCCTGGGCATCACGGTTGATCTCAGCGGCACTGGACTGATCCTTCAGGATGTCGGCGAGGGCGTGACGGTCGACTTCACGACCGCAGGCGGGGCTGGCGGAACCTTTGACCGCTTCACCATCAAGAATATCGACACCGAGAAAGACTATTTCGATGTCAAGGAGGTGCACTTTTCTGGTGCTGTAGCCAACGCCCACAACGAACAGGTCGGCTCCTTCATCAACTTCGACGATGACGGGCCGACACTCTCGATCACGGCCGCGCCGACGGTTGGCGCCGCCGAGGTGGTCGAGGCGAGCGGGGTTGGCGGGCAGAGCCAGGCGACGATCACGCCGCCGACCTTCACGGCGAGCGCGGTCGACGGCTTCACAACCAATGTGACCTACGCCCTGGCCCTGGCGGGCGGGACGGCGACCGGGCTGCTGACGACGGCGGGCAATCATGCGATCACGCTAGTGGCCGACTCGGCCAGCCAGATCTCGGGCCAGTATGACAGCGACGGCAACAACACGCTCGATGCGACGGCGTTCACGGTGACGCTGTCTGGCACGACGGTGACGCTGACGTCGTTGGTTGCCCTTGAGCACTCGAACGCGCCGCAAGGCGCGGGCGAGGACAACTCGCTCGACCTCGGCACTCTGATCAACGTGGTGTCGACGGTGACGGTGACGGACGGCGACGACGACGTCGTGTCGTCGCAAAGCGCGAGCTCGGGGCTGTCGCTGACCTTCAACGACACCGATCCGACGATCACGGCACCGTTCGACGGTGACCAGACCGGTGCCCCCGGAACCCCCGAGACGCTGGCTAACACGCTCAACGCGTCGGCTACCGGAGCCTTCGGGTACGACATGACGGACAAGCACACGGCCGCAGAGTATGCGGCGGGTGTTAGCGACTTTGTCGATACCAACGGTGCTTTGGCGGGCACCCAGATCGCGCTGACCGGCACGGTCGACAACGCGCAGAACCCGAATATCACCCAAGCGGTCGCAACCCGCACGGCTGAGACCGATACATCTGCGTCGTTTGCCTTCTCGTTCCACTACGACAAGGACCCAATCACGGCTGGTGTGCAGGACGCTACGGCGGGCGGCACGCTTGTCTTCGACAAGGCTGCCGACACCTACACCGTCACCCTGACCGACGTGATCGACGGGTTCAGTTTCGACGTGCTTCACACCAGCGAGTTGGTGGCGAAAGCGCCCACCGGCAACACGGGACACCCGCTGATCGTCGCGGAGCAGCTGACGCCGAACGGCGATCCGGATCCGTTCTTCGTGCAGTTCACCGCAAACTCGACCACCCAGCAGATCGGCTTCGGGTTCAACTCGACCGGCGACGGAGCGACCGTTGGTGACACCACGTTCAACAACGGAGGTGCCACCCACGACATGATCACCAACACCCACGAAGACTGGGTGTCTGCAACCCGGGCGACAAACGGGGTCGCCGGTGACACGATCCAGAAGGGTGAAGTGCTGACGTTGCGGTTCTTCCAGGAGAACATCCTGGGCGACGTTAACCCGAATGCTCCCGGGGGCGGCACCGAGAGGCTTGACCCGACCACATCTGCCAGTGGGGTCGTGATCAAGTTCGACGGCATCGGCAACAGTGAGGACCTGGTCCTGATCCTCGATCTCAGGGACGCCAACGGCAATGAGATCACCAGGGCCGTCAACGTCCAGAACTTGGACTTGATCAAGGGCAACGCCAATGTCCCCTTCCCGTACAACACGGAGTTCACGCTCGATAACAACGATGCCCTCCTGATCTTGGAGAGCAACGACTACAATGATGGCATCGAGACGTTCCAGATCCAGGGCGTGCAGATCATGCAGAGCGACAATGGGCTGACGGGTACCGCCATCAACCTGAACGGGGCCGTCGGAGCGGGCGGTGACAGCAGTGCCACCTCTGGTCTGACGGCATGGGACACGACCGATAACGACGTCCTGAAGATCGTGGACATCGGGTTTGTGCAGCAGACCAGCGGGACGATCAGCGCCGACCTCGTCTTCGCCTTCAACGTGGCGGACGCGGACGCGGACCAGACTTTGACGCAGCAGATACTTGTTGACGTCGCCTGACACTTGACCAAACGGGGGCAGCCAATGCTGCCCCCGTACTGCCACCCGCGATCTGTTGCACGAGATGTCATCCAAATGATGAAAACCAACCAACAGCCCGCTGCCCTGCAGGTGGTGATGAAAGAGGCCCGACGCGCCGTCAAGCCGCTTATCTGGTTCAGCGCCGGTATTAACATGCTGATGCTGACCGGGGCGCTGTACATGCTCCAGGTCTACCACCGCGTGTTGGGCAGCCACAGCACGGAGACACTGGTGGTGTTGACGTTGATGGCGGCGACGGCGCTGGCGACAATGGCGGCACTGGAAGTCGTGCGCCAGCGCCTGCTGGCCAAAGTCGGAACGTGGATGAACGCGCGGTTGGCGCCTGTTCTCCTGACCGCATCGGTAGAGTACGCGGCCGCCGCGCCCGGTCAGGTTACCTCCCGCCCGCTGCGTGACCTCGACCAGGTGCGGAATTTCTTCACCAGCCCGAGTATCTACCCGATCCTTGACGCGCCTTGGGCACCGATCTTCTTCGCCGCTATCTTCCTCATGCACCCTTGGTTGGGCTGGCTGGCGTTGTGTGGCGGGATTGTATTGTTCGCACTGGCGTTGCTGAACGAGTACACCACACGCAAGCCGCTGACGGAGGCCGGTAGCGCGCAGTCGCGGGCTTACACGCAGGCTGAGGCCGTGATCCGCAACGCCGAGGTCGTGCAGTCTATGGGCATGTTGAAGCCCCTGCTCGAAATTTGGAAGGTCCACCAGGAGGAGGCGAACGAGGGACATTCCCGCGCCAGCAGCCGGGGCGGCACCATCTCGGCCATCGCGCGCTCCTTCCGTCAGGCCCTCCAGATCGCCATCCTCGGCCTCGGCGCTTATCTTGTATTGCGGAACGAGGCTTCCGGCGGCATCATGATCGCCGCCTCCATCCTGATGGGCCGCGCGTTGGCCCCGGTCGAACAAGCGATCGGCACGTGGAAGGCGACGGTGGGGGCCCGCGACGCCTACAAACGTCTCGTCGCAGTCGCCGGACAGCACCCGGAGGCCACGCCGGCCTTGCCGTTGCCGCGCCCGAAAGGTAAGTTTGAGGCCGAGAACATCGCACTCGCCCGGCAGGGCGGCGGCGAGCCGATTCTGAAAGGAATCAGCTTCCAACTCAACCCGGGCGAAGTGATGGCGTTGATCGGCCCGAGCGCGGCCGGCAAGACGAGTCTGGCGCGAGTGTTGGCCGGCGCTTGGCGCCCATCCGCAGGCCGCGCGTTGCTCGACGGCATGGACGTCGCCCAATGGGCGGCGGAGGACCGGGGCCGTCACGTCGGCTACCTGCCGCAAGACATCGAGCTCTTCGCCGGTACCGTCTCCGAAAACATCTGCCGCTTCGCGGCGCTCAACCCCGCGGTCTTCAAGCACGTGGTCAACGCCGCGCAGCTGGCGGGCGTCCACGAACTGATCAAGGGGCTGCCGAAGGGTTACGCCACCGAGATCGGCGAGGCGGGCGCGGTGTTGTCGGGCGGACAGCGCCAGCGCATCGGGCTGGCGCGGGCACTCTACGGCGACCCGGCGCTCCTTATCCTCGACGAACCCAACTCCAACCTCGACAAAGAGGGCGAAGACGCACTGGCCGCCGCCATCGGTATCGCCAAGGCCACGAAAACGACCATCATCTTGATCGCACACCGCCCGAACATCATGGAGAAGGTCGACAAGGTGTTGGTCCTCAACCGCGGCCAGCAAGACCTCTTCGGCCCGCGCGACTATGTCTTCAACGAACTCGCCAACCGCGCCGGCAAGGTGGCCCAGATGCCAAAGGCAGCCCAGCTGCCAACTCTCGAAGTGGTCAAGGAAGTCAAAAAAATTAAAGAGGTCAAAGAAGCATGAGCCGTTCCCCAGAATTGAACGTCGTGCCGTTACCCGTCCCGCCACCCTCCGTGCTGGAACCGGTACCCCTGCGTCTCACGGGCGTGACGTGCACCGGGTTCGCGATCATGTTCCTGTTCTTCGGCGTGGCGGGGGGTTGGGCGGCGCTGGCACCGTTGGACAGCGCCGCAGTGGCTCCGGGCGTTATCAAGGTCGCCGGCGACCGCAAGCTCATCCAGCACCTCGAGGGCGGCATCATCGCGGAGTTGAACGCCGCCAACGGTGATATCGTCAAGGCGGGCAAGGTCCTCATCCGACTCGACAACACACAGGCAACGGCGCAGCTTGACCTGATCCAGAACCGGATAGCAACGCGTGAGGCGCTGGCCGCGCGTCTCAGGACTGAGCGTGACGGCAAGGCCGAGATCGAGTTTGATCCGGCGTTGCTCGCAGACCCCGCCACCGCCGTAAAGGACGCGGTGGCCGCACAGCGTGACGTGTTCGCGGCGAAGCACCACAACTTGAAGGACGAGCGGGAAATTCTCAGCCAGCGCCGTCACCAGACCGAGGAAGAGATAACGGGACTAGAGGAACTTATCGTCACCGAGGACAAGCAGATCGAGGCGATCGAGGGTGAAACCAAAGACCTTGAAAGTCTGCTCAAGAAGGGGCTGACCACCCGCGAGAGGAACCTGTTGCTCAGACGACAACAGCGGGTGGTAGAGGGGGAGCGCGCTACCAACGTCGCGGCAATCGCTCGTGCCAGAAGCGCCATGGCCGAGATTGAGATGCAAATTTTGAACCTCAACACAGTGCGGCTGAACGAGGCCGTCGAGGAGTTGAGCAAGGTCGAGGCGGAGTTGTTTGACCTCAGACAGGAGGAGCGTTCCGCCAAGGACGTGCTTACCCGTACCAATGTCGTCGCCCCAGTTGACGGCATCGTCATGGACCTGAAGGTCCACACGGCGGGCGGTGTCGTGAAATCCGGTGAGACATTGATGACCGTCGTGCCGCTCGGACAACAACTCGTGGTCGAGGCTATGGTCAAACCAGAGGATGTCGAGACGATCGCGCCCGGACAGCCCGCGCGCGTCAGCTTCCCGGCCTTCGCCCGCTACAACCTGCCACCACTCGACGGCGTCGTGGAGATCGTGTCGGCTGACCGCATGGTGGAGGAGCGCAGCGGCGCACCGTATTTCGCCGCAACCGTGTTGATCGACAAGAGCGAACTCGCCAAGCTGGAGGGCCGTAAACTGCTGCCGGGCATGTCGAGCGAGGCGCTGATCCGGACAGGTGCTCGCACCGTGCTTTCTTACCTCGCCGAGCCGATCACGCAGAACTTCCGCCGAGCCATGCGGGAAAAATAGGCCGCCCAACGTCTTCTTCATCTGACCAGATAAAAAACCGGCCCCGCGCTCGTGCATGGCCTTGCAATTAAGTGCCTGAATTGGGCATTAAGTTATGAGGTGGATTCATGAATGGCGCGCAGCAACGTCAACGACCTTCTTGCCTTCCTGGCTGTGGCGAAGGAGCGAAGCTTCACCAGGGCGGCCGCGCAACTCGGCGTTTCGCAGTCTGCGCTCAGCCATACGATCCGAGGGCTTGAAGAACGGCTCGGGCTCCGGCTGCTGACCCGCACCACACGCAGCGTCTCTCCGACGGAAGCGGGCGAACGCCTGCTGCAAAATGTTGGTCCGCGGTTTGAAGAGATCGAGACGGAACTCGCCTCGCTGAGCGAGCTGCGCGACAAGCCCGCCGGCACCATCCGCATCACGGCTGGCGAATATGCGGCCGACACGGTCCTCTGGCCCGCTCTGGCCAGGCTGCTGCCGGACTATCCCGACATCAAGGTCGAGATCGTCGTCGACTACGGCCTCACCGACATCGTCGCGGAGCGCTACGACGCCGGCGTTCGTCTCGGCGAGCAGGTGGCAAAGGACATGATCGCCGTGCGCATCGGGCCCGATATGCGCATGGCGGTCGTCGGCGCGCCGTCCTATTTCGCCAGGCGCAAGCCACCAAAGACACCGCAGGATCTGATGGTGCACGACTGCATCAATCTGCGGCTGCCGACCTATGGCGGGCTCTACGCCTGGGAGTTCGAGAAAAACGGGCGCGAGCTCAAAGTGCGGGTGGAAGGGCAGTTTGTCTTCAACACCTCTGCGCTCAGGCTGAACGCGGTGCTGGCCGGGTTTGGGCTGGCGTACCTGCCCGAGGATCAGGCGCGGGCTCACATTGCGGAAGGGCGCCTTGTCCGTGTGCTCGCCGACTGGTGCCCGCCGTTCTCGGGCTGTCACCTCTACTATCCGAGCCGAAGGCAGAACTCGCCGGCCTTCGCCGTGCTCGTCGACGCGCTGCGCTTTCGCGACTGAAAGGAGAGGCCGCCGCTCGCGCGGTTGATACTAAACCGACGCGACGCCGATGCCCGCGTCAGGCCGCTTTACGCTGGGATTTCCATGTCTCGTGGTGCTTGCCCCACGCCGACATGACAGTCACCGCATCGTTCAGGCTAAAGCCGAGCGGCGTGATCGAGTATTCCACGCGAGGCGGCACCTCGTCATAGGCGCGCCGGCTGATGAGTCCGTCGGCTTCCATCTGCCGCAATTGCTGCGTGAGCACCTTCTCGCTGACGCCAGGTAGCAACCGGCGCAGTTCGGCAAAGCGGTATGGCCGCAGGTGCAGTTCCCATAGCAGCGAGGTTTTCCACTTTCCGCCGATGGCCTGCAGCGCGGCAGCAAAACCGCAGCTGTCTGGTTCCTTGCGCCTCATTTGGCAGCTCCTGTCATGATGGCGATAGCTTACCTCAAGGTGCGTACTTCTCAACGCAGCAAGAATTTATATCTTCGGATCGAGCGCGCCAAACATAAAACGGACCCTCGTCGAGAGGGCCATCAGTCTATCGGAGAAATTATTATGACATCAAATGTCTGCGTGCTCGGCGCGGGCCGAATGGGCTCGTCCATTGCTCGAACGCTGCTCGATCGCGGCTACACGACATGGGTCTGGAATCGGACCGCGGCAAAGTGCGATCCATTGGCGGCCCTTGGCGCGAAGGTCGCCCCCTCGGTGCAGGCTGGCATCCAGGCGGCCGAAATCGTGATCATCAATGTTCTCGACTATGCCGCCAGCGATGCTTTGCTGAAGCGGGACGGCATCGCTTCGGCATTGGCCGGCAAAGCCGTCGTGCAACTCACCTCCGGCTCACCGCGTCTGGCCCGGGAAGAAGCGCGCTGGGTGGAGGCGCATGGTGCCGGCTATCTGGACGGCGCGATCATGGCCACTCCGGATTTCATAGGCAAACCAGAGACCGCGCTGCTTTATTCGGGTTCCCGCGACGTTTACGAGAAGCACAAGCCCCTGCTTTTCGCGCTCGGCGGCGGCACGAGCTATGTCGGCGAGCTGCCGGGCCAGGCCTCTGCGCTCGATACCGCTCTGCTCACCCAGATGTGGGGCGGGCTCTTCGGGGCACTCCAGGGCATGGCTGTCGCCGAGGCTGAAGGGCTCGACCTGGAGACGTTCAGGAGCCATCTTTCCGCATTCAAGCCGGTCGTCGATGCCGCTCTGTTCGACGTGGTGGATAGAACAAATGCGCGCCGTTTTGCCGGCGACGACGCAACCCTCGCCTCATTGGGTGCCCACTACAGCGCCTTCCAGCACCTGCTTGAGGCATGCGAGGAGCGAGGGCTCGACGCGGCTATGCCGCACGCCATGGATATGATCTTTCAACAGGCGCTTTCGCGCGGGCGCACGGAAGATGATTTCGCATCTCTCGCGCCCTTGTTTCGAAACGGCGTGCCGCGCCGGAGCCGGGAGCCAGCGAATGCATAGCGGCAAGACGAGAAGAACCGCGACCTGCTCGTGCCGGGGCGTGGAGCTCGTCCTCGCCGGAGAGCCGCGACGCGTCTATGCGTGCAGTTGCCTGGAGTGCCAGCGATGTACCGGAACGGCGTTCTCGTATCGGGCGATCTATGCCGACTCCGCGCTTGTCGGCCAGAAAGGCGAGACCAGATCCTGGCGCAGAACCGGCTCGTCGGGGCAATGGTTGGAGCAGACATTCTGCACCACGTGCGGGTCGGTCGTTTTCATGCGGGCAGAAGCGCTGAAGGATGCGCTGTCGGTATCGGTCGGCTGTCTGGAGGACCCGGAATTCCCGCCCCCGATCATGCTCCATTGGCCTGCCCGAAAGCATAAATGGCTTTGTTTGGAAGGCGTGCCCGAAGCAGCCGCCTCTTGAGGAGCGGATCACCCAGAGCAGCGCGACACTTGGCTTGCGACAGGGCGGATAGCTGCCGCGGGCGACTGCGACCCGAAGGCTCCCTTGCAACACTTTGCACTCCTCGAC
This sequence comes from Mesorhizobium sp. M6A.T.Ce.TU.016.01.1.1, assembly GCF_003997065.1. Lineage (NCBI taxonomy): Bacteria > Pseudomonadati > Pseudomonadota > Alphaproteobacteria > Hyphomicrobiales > Phyllobacteriaceae > Mesorhizobium > Mesorhizobium sp. M6A.T.Ce.TU.016.01.1.1. The sequence continues at coordinate 39,874 of NZ_RZTJ01000011.1, forward strand.
GTTCTCCCTCGGCTTCGCCCGGTGGGCTGCGGAAAACCGGCAGGCCGATCATAGTCGCCTTTGGTCGCGTTGTGGTTGGGCCGGCCGAAGGAGGACGCAATGACGAAAGAGAGCAACAACACGCAGCAAGTTCTGCAGTGCATGACAACCGAGCACTTCGTGCTGCAGACCGCCCGCGCAGCCACGATTCAAGAAGCGAACCAGCGCGCCAATCTGTTCCTCACGTCGGTCTCAAGCGTAACGATCGCTCTGTCATTCGTCGCGCAAGTCACGGAAATGGGTATGCCTTTCGTGCTGTTCAGCCTGATCCTGCTGCCTTGCCTGTTCTTCATCGGTCTGGTCACCTTCGTGCGCGCCGTGCAGGTTGCGATCGAGGATATGGTGCACGCTCGTGGCATGGCGCGGATCCGGCACTATTACGTCGAAATCGCGCCAATCATGCAAAAGTACCTCATCCATTCCACGCATGATGACCGCTCGGCGGTGCTCGTCGACAAGGGCTTCAACCCGTCGCCCCTGCAGTATTTCATGACGACCGCAGGCATGGTGAGTACGATCAGCGGCGCGATCGCAGGCGTCTTTACGGGCATAGTGGCAACATCGGTAATCGGCTCGGGAATGTCGCTCGGAGTTATTTCCGGAATTTGGCTTTCGTTACAAGCATCCTGCTGCTGCGGCATTACCACGCCCGAGCCTGGGCGGCGGCCGAGCAGAAATTGGTGACACTTTTCCCGGGCGTGCCCGGCAAATGACGTCACTCAGCCCTGCTCGCCCCTACGCCGGTTGCAGCCGCCCGCGGCAAGGCGCGACCGCGCCAGGCAGAATCGCAGCCCTCGTCAGTCGAGCGGTTCATGCTGATAGAGCTCATCCATGCTGAGCGATGCCAGCGCAGCAAAGGGCGCCTGCTTTTTCACACGGCCGCCGCTCAGGATCACCACGTCGTCGCAGAACGAGATGGTGCTGTGATGATGGCTGATGACTATGGTCGTGCGGCGGCCGGCCCTCGACTTCAGGGTTTCGACGATTGCCGCTTCCGACAGTCCGTCCACCGCATTGGTGGCTTCGTCCAGGATGAGGATGTCGGGATCGCGCACCAGGGCTCTCGCCAGTGCGATCCGCTGCCGCTGTCCCGCTGAAAGATTGACGCCCCTGTAGCCGACGATCGTCTCGTAGCCTTGCGGCAGATGTTCAATGAATTCATGTGCTTCGGCCAGCCTCGCAGCGCGCTCGGCGTCGCCGGCCGAGGCGTCGTCCTGCCCGTAGATTATGTTTTCAAAGATGGTGCCATCCACCAGTTCCAGGTCCTGGCTGGCAAGCGCGATATGCCTTCGCCATTGGCTGGGATCGATCTGGTCGAGGGGTGATCCATCGACCAGAATTCTACCGGTATCAGGTTCGACAAAGCGGCACAGGAGATTGACGATTGTCGTCTTGCCCGCGCCTGACCGGCCGATCAGCGCCGTCGAGCGGCCGCTGCGGATTTCGAAAGCCGCCGAATGCAGCACCACGGCGCGCCGGTCCTTGCCGGAATAGGTAAAGGTCACGTCATCGAACTTGATTCCCTGGCCCAAGCCGCGAAAGGGTCCGCTGCCTTGTGGAGGCTCGGGCTTGTCGGATGGATCCAGCATCCAGACCACCTCTTCAAGCGATCCGCTCAAGCCCTGCAACTGGCTCCAGGCCATTTGCAAAGCCCGCATATACGGCTGCAGCCTGTAGAGCAGGATGACGAACGCGACGATCAGCGGGAAACTCACGCCCACGAACCAGGCGCCGATCACCACCGCCAGAAAGAGCATCGCGTGGAGGACCTCGGTCAGCGGCGGCAACGCGCCCTGACGGGTAAGCAGGACGAAAGCAGCGCGGCGAACCCCATCCGATGCCCGATCGAATACCGCCTTCTCGCGGCTCTCCTGTCCGAAAATGCGGATCAGACGCCCGGCATGCACGAGGTGGAGCATCTGCGAGGCGAGATCGCTGTTGCGCGAGGCGACGCTGCGGCTGGGCGCCTTCAAATTGGCTGACAGCACAGCGTGCGCGATCTGAACGAGCACCAATCCCAGTGTGACCAAAAGTGTCATCTGCCACGAAAGCAGGAGCAGAAAGACCAGCAGGATGATTGCAGCCGAGGCGCTGACGATGGCCGCCAGCATGATCTGGATCGCATCCGATGCCCGCCAGGATTCGTTGGAGATGATGTTGAGCAGCCGTCCGGGACTTTGCTGCAGGAAGAATGGGTAACCCACCCGCAGCAGCTGCTCCGACAGCGCGCTGCGGATCGAATGGCTGGCTTTGCCATAGATAAAGGTCGTCAGCAGCGTGTTTGCGAAGGCGAAGACGTTCTTCAGGACGATCGAGCCGAGGATGGCGGCCGAGATGACGATCAGCCGGTCGCGCTCGCTCAAGCTCGATCCGACGTGCTGGAACACGGCGGAAAAGCCGGCCATCCCAGCTTGATCCCCCTGCCCCATGATGATGCCCAGCAGGGGGATGATCAAGCCTATGCCGAAGCCTTCGAGGGCGGCGCCGACAAGGCCGAGAAGCACCACGGCGGGAAGCAGGCGCAACTGCTTCCTTCCAAGCGCGCGGCGCAGCATCGGCAGGCTCGGCGGAACCAGTCGCATTATGGCGTATTCACCCTCGCCTCGGCATTTGCCTGTTGATCCTGTGCTTGTTGATCCTGCCGCACTTGCGGCGCCTGCGGCCATCTCGCCAGCAAAAGCACGGCGAACTTGGCCGCGCCGAGCATATTCATGGCGACGATCGGCCAGTGCGACAGCTTGAGTTCGCGATCGAACGCAGGACCCTTCACCAATTCCCGGAAAGCCGATCTGACTGCCCAGTAGAAATGGCGAAGCAGCCAGGGCGCATGGCGAACATGTTTCAGGCACAGCCCGCCATTGCCCATGCTGTAGTCGCGGTGGAGCTTTTCGATGGCTTTGCGATCTCGCCGGCCGTGATGGTGGAAAATCGTCATATCGGGCACATATTCGACCGGGATGCCGAGCAGCACCGCTCGCACAAGGTAATCCGTATCCTCCGCGGAACGCAGTGGGCCGCCCGCGCCGAACCGCTCGTCGAAAAGCCCGATACGGGCCGCAACATCGCGGTGCATCGTCATGTTGCATCCCAGCACAAAGCCGCCGGGATGAACGTCCGATGTAAGCCGCTCGCGGACCGGCGACCGCTTGATCGTGAACGGCAGATCCCTGGCATCGCCGATCTCGACGCGGCCTCCCCGGACGACCCGTTCCCCGGTCGCATAGTGTCGCTGCAAATCGCTGAGATAGTCACCATGGACTTGGCAATCATCATCGACGAAGACCAGCACACGGCCCCGTGCGCGCGCCAGGCCGGCGTTGCGGGCCGCGGCCAATCCGGGTCGTGGCTCGCAAATAGCCTTCAATGGAATGTCCGACAGTTCGGCGATGCTGGCCAGGCGCTCTGCCGTGCGGTCGGTCGAGCCGTTGTCGACAACCACGAGTTCGGCCGCGAAGGCAGGATGGGCACGGCACGCGGCCTGGATCGACTTGATGCAAGGCTCAAGCACCGCAACGCGGTTGCGTGTGCAGACGATGAAGCTGACCTCGGGCGCTGGTCCATGCTGCGACCCGACCGAATTGGCCGCAGGCATCGTCGCGCGGTTGTGCTGCAGAAGCTGGTGGGATTTGACTGTCATTCTAGCTCGACCCAAGGGAAGGCAGAACCGCTGCGGCCGGCACGGACTGCAAGTACCGCGACAAGGCGTCGACCTGCCTGGTCGCCGACATCGAGACGAGACTGAACCGCGGCGCGTAAGCGCCAGCACGCAATGCGTACCGCTCGCGACGCCGAATGAGGTCCCATTTCGCGGTCCGCGTCAGGAACTCGTGCGTCAGCAGCGGTTGCATCTCATCTGATATGAGTTGGTAGAGGAAATAGAACAGGTTCAGCGTGCCGGCCTCATAGCTAGGCCTCGTTTCCGCCGGCAGTCCGGAAATTCTCGCTTCCAGTGCCAGAAGCCATTCGGCGGCACGGCCTACCGTATCCGTCGAGACAACATCGCCGATGTCGCGCAGGTCCCGCGTGTTTTGCGCGAGTTCCTCCCGCTCAAGGGTCTCGGCCACGATCTTCAAATGTGTCCTCCGCATTTCCCCCTTGTGCCTGTTCGTCACGCTTTCGCCGTGGATACGATAGGCAATCAGGTTTTCGGGGATCATTGCGGCCGGGTAACGGTCGGTAAGCCGTCTGAAGAGATCGAAATCTTCGGCGTGCCTGTAGCTCCCGTCGTAATATAGATCGCCGCCCCTTATGACGTTCCTATTATAAACCACTGTAGGATGCATGAATATCGTGAAGAACCTCGACAATATCCGAAGGAGATTTTCCTGGAGCGCCGGATCGGGCAGGCCTTTGACGATGCGGTTGCCAAGCAGGAAATCCACGCCCGCGCCACACAGAGCAAGGTCGGGCCGCTGGTTGAAGAGCGCTACCTGACGTGACAAGCGCCAGGGATAGGCGATATCGTCCGCGTCCATCCTGGCGACCAGATCGCCCCGAGCCACACCTAGCCCTTCGTTCAAGGTTGCGACGAGGCCGCGGTTTTCACGGGAGAGGATGGAGATGCGATTGTCAGATTTGCGGTAATTCTGCAGGATCTGCAGGGAATTATCCGTCGATCCGTCGTTGATCGCAATGATCTCCAGGCGATCGTAATCCTGCCGCAGGATGCTGCCGAGCGCGGCAGCCAGATAAGGTCCGGCATTATAGATCGGCAGCAGAACGGACACCAAGGGAGCGGCCATGGTCAGCTCCGATCCGTTCGCGGGAGGTCGCGTGCCAAGGATGATGTGCGGCCATCAAGCGGGCCACTGAAACGGGCTCCTGCTGTCCTCCCGAGCCACCCGCCACCGTTCGTTTTGACGCCTGTCGGGATGACGGCGCCGGCTCTTGGCGCAACATAGGGAAAATGGCGCTTGAGGCTGTTGAGCGGCTTTTCGAAAAACAGCCATGAGACTGAAGCCACGATGAGGGTCGCCGTTCCCGCAACCAGGAATCGCCCCGGTCCTTGCTCCGAGACGTTGAGCGGGATCCAAGGCTGGGACATGACGGCGAGCGACAGGACGATCGGATGGTACAGGTAAACGCCATAGCTGACGCGGCCAAGCGCCAGTAGTGGCGGCAGTTCGAGAAGCCTCCCCCGATAACCGCCAAGGCCGGACGAGCAGCTCGCAACGACCACTACAAGCGGCGCGAGAGGCAGGACTTCCAGCAGCACCCAGCGGCCCCATTCCTGCACGGGATTTGCCGGCGTCGGCGCAAGCCACTGCAAGACGAAAAACGCGGCCGCGAGTGCCGGCCAGCCAAGTCGCAGCCACTGCGGCAAGGCTGCGGTTCTGGTTCGGTAGACTGCAAGCAGCGCGCCTGACGCCAGCGCGTCCATCGATGCCGGCGGAAGCAGGTCGCGGGCAAGGTCGGGACTTCCAGCGATCGGCCAGTAAAAGCGATACGACAGCGACAGCAGGATGACGCCGATACAGATCGATTGAAGACGCCGGCGCGGCGCCAGCAAGACGATCAATGGCCAGACGATATAGAACTGCTCCTCGATGCTCAGGCTCCAAAGATGGGCGAGGACCCACGGCGTCCATTCATTGCGCAGCGCGAACCAGAAATTCGACAGATAAAGCGCATGCCAGACCAGCGATCCCCTCGACTGCTCCAGATCGACCAGCCAAACGAAACCCAGCACGGCAAAGTAGGGAGGGAATATGCGCAGCGCCCGCCTGATGTAGAAGGATTTGAGTGCTGGCGCCGTTTCGAATTCAGCGGCCGAGCGCGCGTCCAGAAGAAGGCGCGTGATCAGAAACCCGCTCAGCACGAAGAACAATCGCACGCCGATGTGGCCCCAGAAGGAAGAACCTCCCGCCGCAAAGAAATGCGAATACATCACCATCGTCACCGCGATGGCCCTCAGCGCGTCCAATTGCGTGTCGCGTCTCATCGGCCGCGCCCGCCAGTTGGATGTCTCCGCCGAAATTGCCGCCGCCGCACGCGTTCGCCGCGGGCCACTTTGCGGATGACGGCGCAACATGGCTGATCGTTTTTGCTCGAAGCGCAGCGTCTTGCGCGTGCTCCAGAGGTCCGGGCGGGGCGACCGAATGGCTCTGCGCCAATCCCCGCCAGTGGGTCCACCAGATTGCAGATTGCCTCAACACCACGCTTCACCGGGCCTCCAGGGAGAATTGCCAAGGAGAGTCTCTTCACGCCATCGAATGCCCCAAGCCCGACGATAGGAAAAAAATGCTGCGCCGCAACACAAAATGTTAACGTGACTGAAATAGTCGCGTGAGGTACGCCTGCGAAATGCGCGAAAACCGCCCGAAATTGCCTATTTTGGCAGTTTTGCGTCCGAATCCCCGACTTATCCACACTTCGTATTGGCGTGAGCGCGCTGCAATGCAGCATGATCGATCGCTAATCAAGAGGAAACGGGCCCACAGACCTGACCTAAACAGAGCACAAAGCTCCCATCGTTGCCGATCGGGTCTCGTAGTTGGGGGACAAAAGCCGGCATAGTTTATGTCCACTTTTGACCCCCTGCGCCCACTCTCGGCCAATCCTTACGCCGGTTGCAACTCCCTGCGCGGCAGCCGCGGGAAGGCGATCGCCACCGCCACCGCGCCGAGCCCGACAAGGGCCGAGCCGATGAACAGCCAAGAATAGCTGGCATAGGCATCGAACACCATGCCGCCGGCGAGCGGGCCGAAGGCCATGCCGATGCTGGACAGCATGGTGACGGCACCAAACACCGTGCCGAGGATGCGCTGGCCGAAATATTCGCGCGCCAGCACCGCATAGAGCGGCATCACGCCGCCATAGGTGGCGCCGAAGATGATGGCGAGCGTGTAGAATTGACCAAGCTCGCTGACGGCGAGATAGGCTGCGATGACCACGGACTGTATCGCCAGACCGGTAATCAGCACCGGCTTGACCCCCAGCCGGTCGGCAAGCACGCCGTATAGAAGCCTGCCGCCTAAGCCGGCCAGGCCCTCGATGCTGTAGATGCTGACCGCCGCCATCGGCGCTATGCCGCACAGCATCGCATAGCTCACCATGTGGAAGATTGGCCCGGAATGCGCCGCGCAGCAGGCAAAGAAGGTCAGTGCCAGAACGATGAATTGCGGCGAGCGGAACGCTTGTGGAACTGACATGCCGGTATCGTTGGCGGCAATATCGGCGGCTGCGCCGTCGGCGGCAGGCTTGGGCGGCTGGCGCACCAGCAATGCGGCCGGCACCAGCAGCGCCCATGCCGCGACGCCGATGACGAACATGGCGGTGCGCCAGTCATAGGCCGTGATCAGCCATTGCGCGAAGGGCGAGATCGTCATCGGCGCCACGCCCATGCCCGCCGAGACCAGGGAAACGGCCAAGCTGCGATTGGTGTCGAACCAAGCGGCGGTCAGCGCGATCATTGGCGCGAAGAAGGCGCTTGCCGCCAGGCCGACGAGCACGCCATAGGTGATCTGGAAGACAAGCAGCGAGCCGGTGCGGCTGGCCAGCACCAGCGCCAGCCCGAGCAGCAACGCACCTGTCATCACCACGATGCGGGCGCCGTAGCGATCGTAAATGGCGCCCCAGGCGAAGCCGCCGAGGCCCATTACCAGGAAGTTCAGCGTCATAGCGCTCGATATGCCGGCGCGCGACCAATCTGTGTCGAGCGCCATCGGTTCGAGGAAAATCGCCAGCGAGAACATCGCCCCGAGGGCGACACAGGTCATCACAGCACCTGCCGCGACGATGACCCAACGATAGGAAAGGCTCATGTTTTTCTCCCGAGATCGTTTGGACACGGCGCGACTTCTTTCGAGCTTCGTCACACCGCTTGCGTCCGAAGGACGATGGCGACATTTCGAATCCTACAATCCGGTTGCGTTTTTTATCCAGTCGGGAAATCGCCCCACTCAATTGCTCCATTGCATTGACCGTGCACTGTCCTGAGCTAGATTTCCAACCTGGCGATCAGGAGCTAACAGGCATGGAACTTCATCGCGGCCGTCTCATCGACCACGTCCAGCTGGTGGTCAGGGATCTCAAGGCCAGCCGCCGCTTCTACGAGGCGGTTTTCAAGGTGCTCGACGTTCCCATCGGCGGCAGCGCCGAGGATTATTTCTGGGCCGACGAGCTGTTCGTCTCCAGCATCGACAGCCGGGCGGCCAACGGGCAACTGACCGGGCGCCACCACCTTGCCTTCCAGGCAAAGGACCGCGCGATGGTCGACGCCTTCTACAAGGCCGGCCTCGATGGCGGCGGCACGGACAATGGCGCACCGGGCGAGCGGCAGCACTACCATCCCGGCTACTATGCCGCCTTCCTGCTCGATCCCGACGGCAACAACATCGAGGCCGTCTTTCACGGGCCGGCGAACCGCAGCGCCGCTTCGGTGAAGATTACGTTTTAGCTCGATGGACAGGGATTCTCGTTACGTCGCGCCGCGCCAGGGCTTGATATTAAACTTCAACGCAGCGACGCTCAAAGGCTACCGCATGGCCATCGAGGAAGCGCCGCTGTCTTTGCCACGGAGCGCCTGCCCTATCGCGTCAGCGCCGCCATCTGGCTCGCCAGGAAGTCGACGAACAGCCGGGCACGGACCGGTAGCTGCCGCCCATACGCATGGACGATGTGCACCGGCATGGTCGGCATCGCCACCTCGGGCAGGATGCGGACCAGACGGCCGGTGTCGAGATCGTCCTGCACGGCAAACTGCATCAGATGCGCGATGCCGGCTCCGGCAAGCGCCGCTTGCCGGATGGCGCCGCCGTCATCGGTGTCGAGTCGCCCGTTCGGCACGATCACCGTGCCGTCGGCCAAGGTGACGGGATAAGGCCGGCCGGCCATCTGGTAGCGGACGAAGTCGTGGTTCTGCAAATCCTCGATCGAGGCCGGCCGGCCGCGCCGTTCGACATAGGCGGGCGACGCCACCAGCACGATCGGCAGATTGGCGATCTTGCGAGCGATGAGCCCGGTGTCCGACAGCGCCCCCATGCGCACCGCGACGTCATAGCCTTCGCGGATCAGGTCGGCGTGGCGGTCGGTGACGCTGAGCTCGAGCTTCACCTCGCCGTGCTGAGCCAGGAACGCTTGCGCCCATGCGGCGATCAGGCCGCGCCCGAGTTCGACGGATGCCGTGACGCGCAGCAGGCCGCGCGCCGTATCGGCCATCTGGACGATGTCCTCGGCATCGTCGAGCGCTCTCAGCAAAGGCGCGACCCGCTCGTAATAGGCGAGGCCTTCGCTGGTCAGTGCCAGGCGGCGCGTCGAGCGCTGGATCAGCCTGACGCCCAGCCGCCGCTCGAGCCGCGCTACGCTCTTCGACACCGCCGACGGGCTGGAGCCGACCAGCCGGCTGGCGGCATGGAACGAACCGGCATCGACCGTGCGCACGAAGGCGACGAGACCGGCGGTCTTTTCGAGGATGGTGGTCATTCCAGAATTCCAGGCACGAAAGAACCGATCGAGGCGATCCTAATACGCTATCCCATCACTATTAAATACCGCTCATCGTCAACGAAGGAGAGATTTGATGAGCAAGCTGAACGGCAAGGTGGCCATCGTCACCGGCGCCTCCAAGGGTATCGGCGCCGGCATCGCCAAGGGTCTTGCGGCGGCCGGTGCCGCCGTGGTCGTCAACTATGCTTCGTCGCGGGAAGGTGCGGACCGCGTCGTTGCCGCGATCAAGGCCGCAGGCGGCCGAGCCATTGCCGTCCACGGTGACGTGTCGCAAGCGGCCGACGTGCGCCGCCTGTTCGAGGCCGCCAAATCGTCGTTCGGCGCGGTGGACATCCTGGTCAACAACGCCGGCGTCTTCGCATTCGAGCCACTGGAAGCGGTGACCGAGGCCGAATTCCACCGTGAGTTCGACACCAATGTGCTGGGCACCATCCTGACCATCCGGGAAGCGGTGAACCATTTCGGCGCCGGAGGCGGCAGCGTCATCAACATAAGCTCGGTCGCCAGCCTCAACCCGCAGCCGAACTCGCTGGTCTACGCCGCCACCAAGGGCGCGGTGGATTCGATCACGCTGTCGATGTCGCGAGAACTGGGCGTCCGCAACATCCGCGTCAACGCCATCGCGCCCGGGGGCGTCGACACCGAAGGCCTGCAGCGGATCGGCATCGTCGGCAGCGAGTTCGAGAAGCAGGTCATCGCCATGACCCCGCTCGGCCGCTTCGGCCAGCCCGACGACATCGCCCGAATCGCGGTGTTCCTCGCCTCCGACGAGGCGTCCTGGCTGACCGGCGAGCGCATCACCGCCTCGGGGGGCTGGCGGTAGGCATAGAGGGCGCGGACCTGCCATTTCACGGACCATGCCCCACCCAGCGCGACGTCGATAAAACACCGGCAATCGATGACCGGGGCGATCTGTGCCCTATGTTGCGGCGAGGGAGGAGCGCCGTTCGGTACCGATGACGGCGGGGAGCCAGGAAGATAACGGATGACGGACGACGAAAGAGCAATCCGAAAGCTGGTCGAGACGTGGATGGATGCGAGCAAGCGTGGAGACACCGCGACCGTCCTCAGCTTGATGACGGACGACGCGATCTTCATGGTTCCCGGCCGGGAGCCCTTCGACAAGGAGATCTTCGCGGCAGCCGCGCAGGAGACGGCCGGCGTTCATATCGACGGCACGAGCGATATCGTGGAACTACAGCTTCTCGGCAGTTGGGCTTTCATCCGCAGCCGCATCGACATGACCGCGACCCCGCCGAATGGCGAGCCGGTCCATCGATCGGGATATGCGCTGACGCTCCTGCGCAAGGAGGCGGATGGTGCATGGCGGCTCGCGCGCGATGCGAACCTGCTGACCGTGCAAGGCTAGAGCCGGTCTCCGGCATCTCGGCCCCGGAGGCGCGCCAGGGGAAGCGATAAGATGGCAAAGATGCGATGCAGGTCGCCCTGAACAGCGTTCTCCTCCTCCACCTGATCACACCGGCAACAGGGCGTTCGGCTTGACATCGGCGATGGAGGCGAAAGTGTGCGTTTCGCGCACGCCGGGCAGTGGCAGGATGACCCGCTGCAGGAAATCCTGGAACACCGCCATATCGGCGATCCGCGCCTTGACCAGATAATCGAAACCGCCAACCACCATATGGCACTCCAGAACCTCCGGAGCTTTCGCCACGGCTTCGGCGAAGCGGTCAAAGACATGCGGCGCCGTGTGGTCAAGCCGGACCTCGATGAACACCAGCGTTCCCCGGCCGACCTTGCGCGGATCGAGCACGGCCCTGACCGCGGTGATGAACCCGTCGCGGAACAGCCGCTTCACCCGCTGGCTGGTTCCGGTCGGCGAGAGCCCGACACGCCCGGCAAGATCAAGCGTCGTCCGGCGCCCGTCCTCCTGCAGCAGCCGGAGCAGGCTGCGGTCTATCTGGTCGAGATCGCCCATCTCACAATCCACGCTATCTCAGGGATTTATATGCTAATTTCACGCAGAGATGTCAAAATAAACGTATTTCATCACATAAAACCCCGCAATAGCCTGCGCTTCCCTCACCCACTCAAAGCGAACGTGGTGAGCCAATTCGACGAACACAGGGAGTGCAGGATGACCAAGGAAGCGTTCAGCCCAGCCGGCAAGAGTGCGGCGGAAATCAGCAAGGGAGCGACCGAGATCCTGGTGCTGAGCGAAACCGACGTGATGGAATGCATCGACCTCAGCCAGCTTCTCGATGTTCTGGAAGACGGCTTCAAGGCGCTGTCACAAGGCAAGGTCGTCAATCCACCCCGACCACAACTCGACATCCCCGGGGCCGGCTACAGCCTCGCCATGCCGGCCTGGATGGAGGGCATGAACCTGACCGTCAAGATCGTCAATGTCTTCGAAGGCAACCTGGCCAAGAACTTGCCCAGCCACCTCGCCACCATCAGCCTGTTCGATCCGCTGTCCGGCCTGCCGGTCTGCATCATGGACGGCACCTTCATAACAGCGGTGCGAACCTCCGGCTCCGCCGTGCTGTCGGTGCGCGCGCTTGCCCGCCGGGACGCCAGGATTGCGACCGTGGTCGGCGCCGGCGTGCAGGCCAACCAGCACCTGCATCTGTTGCCGCTGGTGCGCGACTTTGCCGAAATCCGTGTCGCTTCAAAGAGCTTCGACGATGCGGCAGCGCTTGCCCGGCTGCATCCGTCGGTGGTGGCGGTCGCCGACATCGAGGCGGCAGTGCGCAGTTCCGACGTGGTGTGCCTGGCGACCCACTCCTACGAGCCGGTGATCGACGCAGGCTGGGTCCAGCCGGGCACGCATGTCTCGTCGGTCGGGGTGGCGCCGCCCGGCGGTGAAATGCCGATCGAGCTCATCGGCAAATCCAGTCTTTTTGTCGAGACCAAGGATGCATTCAAGCCGACCCCGGTCGGCTCTTGCGAGCTTGCCGGCTTCGATCCGGATTTCGGCACCGAGCTTGGCGCCATGCTGATCGACCGCGCGCCGGGCCGCGTTTCGGATCAACAGATCACCACCTACAAGGCGATGGGCATTGCCATGGAAGACATGGTCGCCGCCGACCTCGCCTATCGTTGCGCCAGGCGTCTGCGCAAGGGAAAGCTCATCGTGCTGTAGGCGCGTGCCGCGAGCCAGGCGGGATCGACGTTGCTGACAATGGCGCTCAGGCCGGCTCGCGCTTCAGCGCCTGCGCCATGCAGTGGATGCCGCCGCCGGTCTTCGAGATCTCGCTCATGTCGATGGCCGCCACCTCGAAGCCGCGCGCCTTGAGCTGACCGATCAGCGTCTGGCTGGACGTCGGCGCGATCACCCTGTCCTTGCCCAGCGACATGAAGTTGCAGCCGAGCGCCATCGTATCCTGGAACGGCACGTCGATGATCTCGTGGCCCTTGCCCTTCAGCCAGTCGACGATGCCCGGCTCCGTGCAGGCGAGGCAGACGGCGGTCAGCTTTTCGGCGATCGGCACTACCATCAGGTCGATATGGACATAATATTCGTCGATGAAGGCGATGCGGGTCTCCCAGCCCTCCTTGTCGAACCAGGCCTGGACCTGGCGCGCGCCCTCCTCCTGCGTGCGGGCGCCGCCGCAGCCGATCAGCACCACGCCGTCCTCGATGACGTTGAAGTCGCCGCCCTCGAAGGTGCCCGCGGTGACCATGTCGTAGATCGGAATGCCGAGCTTCTCATAGGTGCGGATCGCGGCGTAGTTCTCGCCGCGCCGCCACCAATTGGCCATCGCGGTGATGATGACGCCATACGGCGTCATGACGCTGGAATCGCGGGAGTAGACCTGCATCGGCAGTTCCGGCGTCGGCTCGTGCCAATGGATGTTGACGCCGAAATGCTCGTAGGCGGCGACCAGGTCCTTGTGCTGCGCCTGCGCGATCTGGACATTGCAGGGCGCCTCGCGCAGATGCTTTCGCGACAGCGAGCTGGTCGAGAGATGGCGCAGGAAATTCGGCGAGCCGAGCAGCACGTCGGTCAGCACATCGGTCTCGTTGGCAAAGCCCCAACCGGTCAGCGGCTTGGTGCCGCCGGCCGGGTTGCGACGCTGCAGCGAAAACGGTTCTGCTACGATGCGGTCATGAACGGTCATGGGGTTCTCCTGGCTTGGGTGATCACGCGGCTTGCGGGTTGCTTGGTATCCACCAGTCCCGTCCGCGCGGGGTGGTGACATATTCCGGCCAGCGGAAATGGATCGGCGGCTCATAGTCGCAGAGCGGCGCCAGCCATTTGCTGCCGCCGATGCCGCCACCGGTGCGGGCGACGAATTCGTCCATCGCCGCATCGCGGGCGGCCTTGTCCTCCAGCAGGCGAAGTGCTGCCAGCGCAATCGTCTTCGACGCGCAGGTGACCATCGGATCGATCGTCGCGGAAATGCCGCCCAGCGCGTTCATCGCCCAGGACGGATAGGCGCGGCCATTCTCGGAACGCAGCGCCGGGCGGGCGACGTAGAACCGCGCCGTCGGCGTGTGCCACGACATGTCGGTGTAATCGTCGGAGGTCGAATTGAGCTGCGACGGCGGCAAGTCGCGGCGCAGGATCGCCTCTGCGTCCTGCGGCGCAATCAGCTGCTCCAGCTCGGCGATGAACGGCTCGTCGGTCGCCGTGCCGCCGGCATTGACCTGGATTTCGCGCGCGATCGCCTTGGCCGCCTCGTCCCAGCGCGGCGGCCCGACGGTCGACAGCGCCTCATAGGCGATGCCTGACATTGCGTGATTGGCCAGCCCCGGCCGCGACTTCGACACCCAGTGCCGCTCATGGCGGCAGCCGCTCATCTTAGCGGCGGCTTCCGCATTGCGGTCGAGCACGGCGGTCACCTGCTCAGCCATCGCCAAGGTCGGCACGCGGATCATGTATTGGATCTCGGCCAGCCCCGCCGGCAGATTGTCGGCGGTCGCCTGTCCTGCCGTCAGGATCGCCTCGCTGATCGACCAGCCGCCCTGATGCGGCAGCATGGAATCGCGCAGCGCCTTGGACGCCATGTACATCATCATGAGCGCGTCATTGGCGCCGGGAGCCCTGATCGCCGAATGCGCCTGCGGGATCGGCGCGCCATCGCTTGCGCGAACCCAATTTTGGGGTTCGTCGCACACAAAGCGGTAGATCATCGCATAGGCCGCACCGCAATGCGTGTCCCAGCGCGCGGTGTTGCAGAGCGGCAGCATGTAGAAGGGATGGAAGGAGATCATGCCGGCGAGGCCATCGTAGTAGCCCTTTGCCGCGTGGATCGGCTTCGACCCCCGCACCTTCTCGGCCGGCTCGCCGGTGAAGCGCAGCGTGCCCGGTATACCGTGGCGCTGCATCGCCGCCTTGGTCGCCAAAAGCCCGCCCAGGCTGGCAACGCCGAGCCCGGAATGCGGATCGGTGTGGCCTCCGGCCTGTTCGCCAAGTCCCGGACGCGGACGCTTCACAGTCGCTGCGTCCTGGCAATTGCCGGGCACCGCGTCATACTCGGCATACATCCCGATGGTCGGCCCGGCGCCATTGGTCCAGTGGGCGCAGAAGGCGGTGGGCATGCCGCCGGAGCCTTCCTCGACGGAAAAGCCTTCGTACTTCAACTGCTCGACATACCAGGCGGCCGACTGGTATTCGCGCCAGGCGGTCTCGCCGAAATCGAAGATCGTCCGCGTCCACGCCGACAGCGACGGCTGGACGTCGTCCAGACAGGCAAGCGCGGTCGCTTGGGCTGAGGTGGTCACCGGTTCCTCCATCGGTCAAAGAAAGCAGTGAAGCGCCTCGCCAAAAAGTGATATGTTTTCCCGGCTCATGCAAATTCGGTTCACCTCTTGAGAATTCCATCGACGCAGGCGCTGCGCGCCCTCGACAGTTTTGCCCGACACGGCAGCGTCTGGCGCGCCGCCGACGAACTGCATCTGACCCGCAGCGCCGTCAGCCATCAGCTGCGCCTGCTCGAACGCGATCTCGGCTTCGACCTGCTCGAGCGCATCGGCAAGGGCGTGGCGCTGACGCCGCGCGGCCAGCGCTATGCCAGCGACGTGCGTAAGGCGCTGACAGTGCTGGGCGATGCGGTGACGCGCCATGCCGGCACCGGCGTCGGCGGCTCGTTCAGCGTCAGCTGCACCCCGGGCTTCGCCTCGCTGTTCCTGTGCACTCACATTGGCGAATTCCGGCAGATGTACCCCGATGTCGCGCTGCGCATCCTGACGCCGCGGCGGCTGGACGATGTCAGCAATGCCGAGGCCGACGCCTTTATCGCCTTCGGCGTCGGCAACTGGCCGAACCGCGCGGTCGAGCTGTTGTGCGAGATCTCGTTCACGCCGCTGTGCAGCCCGACGCTGCTCAACAAGATCGGCGGCTTTTCCAAGCCCGCCGACGTGCTGCGCGCCAATCTCCTGCATCTCGGCGACACCGAGGACTGGGCGCGCTGGCTGGCGCTGTCGAAGGTCGAGAATCCCGACATCGAGGGCGGCATCTTCTTTTCCGACATGAACCTGGTTTTCTCGGCGGCGATCGCCGGCCAGGGCATCGCCATGGGCGACGAGCTGACCAGCCGCCGGGCGCTGAGCGAAGGCCGGCTGGTGCGCCCGTTCGACATCGCGATCAAATCACCGCGGTCGTATTTTCTCGTGTCAGAGCATGCGAAGGCCGGGCATCCGGTGCTGAATGTTTTTAGTGGATGGTTGCGGTCGAAGCTGTCGGAGAACCAGCGTTAATCTCCCCCCTTGAGGGGGAGATGGCCGCGAAGCGGCCAGAGGGGGTTGGTCCGACTGGGCTCGGCCCGATCTGCTTTCAAAGAAAGAGGAAGTCGCCACTCCACGCGCAGCGACCCCCTCTGTCGCCTTCGGCGACATCTCCCCCTCGAGGGGGGAGATTAGCTGCATAGATGAATCAAATTTGCCGGTCAGGCGAAAACTATTCGGTTGCGGTAAGCCGCCGCCCTGCCTACGATTTCAATCAGCATTGAGGACAAAGGCAGGATGCAGCAACCCGGCCGGGCCGCAGAGATCAAGGCAATCGGGATCGGCAAGAGCTTCGGCTCATTCCGTGCGCTGGACGATCTGACGCTCGATATCGGCCGCGGTGAGTTCCTGACCCTGCTCGGCCCGTCAGGCTCGGGCAAGACCACCTTCCTGATGATCCTTGCCGGCTTCATTCAGCCCACCGACGGCCGCCTTTACAGCGACGGCGTCGACATCACCGAGCGACCGGCCGAGCAGCGCGCCGCCGGCATGGTGTTCCAGGGCTACGCGCTGTTCCCACATATGAGTGTCGAGGCCAACATCGCCTTCCCGCTCAAGGTGCGCAAGAGATCGTCGGCCGAGATCAAGCGACGCGTCAGTGAGATGATCGAGCGCGTCGGGCTGAAGGGCCACGAGAAGAAACTGCCGTCGCAATTGTCCGGCGGTCAGCAGCAGCGCGTCGCGCTGGCACGCGCCCTGGTATTCGAGCCGGGCGTGCTTTTGCTCGACGAGCCGTTCTCAGCGCTCGACAAGGGCCTGCGCGGCCAGATGCAGGCCGAGATGAAGCGGCTGCACCAGGAGACGGGCACCACCTTCGTCTTCGTCACCCACGACCAGAGCGAGGCGCTGGCGCTGTCGTCGCGCGTCGCCATCTTCAACCACGGCAAATTGCTGCAGGTCGGCGCGCCGGACGAGGTCTACGACCGGCCGGCCAACCGTTTCGTCGCCGAGTTCCTCGGCGAGATCAACATGCTGCCGCTGAAGGGCGTGCGCAATGCCGACAATGGCGCCACCGGCCTGTGCGAAGACCGCACCATCAACCTGCGCGGCAATGCCAACGCGGTCGGCAGCAACGCCATCCTGGCGATCCGGCCAGAATACATGTCAATCGCGCCCGAAGCGGCAGCGGGCGAGAACGGCATCGCCGCCACCGCGGTCGCCTCGACCTATCTTGGCGCTGCGACGCGGCTCGATCTGACGACACGCCAGGGCGCCAAGGTGACGGTCTCGGTGCCGAACGAGGTTGCCGCCTCGGCGCTCAGCAAGGGCAATTCCGTGTGGCTGACATGGCCGGCGGAAAAGGGTTTCCTCCTTCCGGACGGAGGACAATGACGATCGGTGTGGCGAAGCTGAAATTCGCCAAGCCTACTTTCGGGAAATATCAACGACAAAAAAAGGGGAACTGACATGACAAATGAAACCAAGAAACATTCCATCGAGACGCTGTCCGCCAGGGCGGCGCGCGGCGAAATCTCGCGTCGGCAGTTCACGCAGCTGGCTGCACTCGTGCTGGCCGGCACGCCGATGCTGCTGCGCTCGACCGGTGCCTTCGCGCAAGCCAAGCAACTGGTGCTGGTCAACTGGGGCGGCGACGCCATCACCGCCTATGATGCGGCCTATGGCCAGGCTTTCACCAAGGAGACCGGCATCACCGTCAAGATGGACGGCTCCGGCCCGACCGAAGGCGCTATCGCCGCGCAGTTCAAGAGCGGCGCTCCGACCTGGGACCTGGTCGACGTCGATCCGTTCTCGGCCATCACGCTCGGTGCGCAGGGCATGCTCGAGCCGATCGACTATTCGATCGTCGACAAGAAGAAGATGCGCGAGGGCTTCGGCTGGGAGCACGCCGCCTCGACCTATTTCTTCTCCTATGTCATCGCCTACGATTCCGAGAAATTCGGCAGCCAGGCGCCGACCGGCATGGCCGATTTCTTCGACGTGGCGAAATTCCCCGGCAAGCGCTCGCTCTACAAATGGGGCGTGTCGAGTTGGGAAGCCGCTCTTTTGGCCGACGGCATCGCACCGGCCTCGCTCTACCCGCTCGACCTCAAGCGCGCGCATGACAAGATCGCCGCCTTCAAGGAGAATGTCGTCGCCTATTGGGGCGGCGGCGCCGAAAGCCAGAGCGTGCTGCTCGACGGCGAGGCCTCGATGGCGATCGTCTGGTCGACCCGGGCCTCGCTGATCGAGCAGGATTCCGGCGGCAAGATCAAGTTCATCTGGGACCAGGGCCTGATCTCGCCCGGCGCGCTCGCCGTGCTCAAGGGCAATCCCGGCGGCAAGGACGCGGCGATGAAGTTCATCGCCAGCGCCCAGGATCCGGAAAAGCAGCTCATTATGTTCGACAAGCTCGGCCAGGGTCCGGCCAATCCGGCGACCGACGCGCTGATCCCCGCCGACAAGAAGCGCATCAACCCGGTCGACCCCGAAAACATGAAAAAGCAGATCGCGCTCGACATGGAGTGGTACGCCAAGAACTACGGGGCCGCGCTCGACGAGTACACGAAGATCATCTCCGCCTGATAGGCCGGGGGAAACCGGGCCGAGATGAAAGCATACTTCTCCGACAGGATGGGCGCGGCGCTGTTGATGGCGCCGCTGCTCCTATTCCTTGGCGCCGCCTATGCCTGGCCATTCTTCGGCGTCGTGAACTGGAGCTTCACGCTGCCCGAGCCGGGGCTCGGCCAGTATGGCACGCTGCTTAGCGACCCGCTGGTGCAGTCGGTATTTGTCCGCACGCTGCGCATCGCGGCGATCGTCACGATTGTTTCGGTTGCCGCCGCCTACGCCATCACCGTGGTGTGGGTGCGCGGCACGCCGGCGCAGCGCGTGGTCGCCGAGTTCTGCATACTGGTGCCGTTCTGGATCTCGGTGCTGACGCGCGCCTTCGGCTGGGTGGCGCTGCTTTCCAATCGCGGCCTGTTCAACACCTGGCTGCAGGCGATCGGCTTCATCTCAGAACCGCTGACGCTGGTGCGCAACGAGTTCGGCGTCATCGTCGGCATGACGCATTTCCTCATTCCCTTCGCTGTGTTTCCGCTGGCGTCTTCCATGCGCAGCCTCGACGACCGCGTGCTGCTGGCGGCGCGCGGCCTCGGCTCCAGCCGCATGCGCACCTTCTGGTCGGTTTTCGTGCCGATGACCCGCTCCGGCATCATCGGCTCGGCGCTGATCGTCTTCGTCTTTTCACTCGGCTTCTTCGTGACGCCGGCGATCCTCGGCGGCGGCCGCAGCGTGATGATCGCCGAGCTGATCTATCTCCGCATCTTCCAGAGCCCGGACTGGGGCCTGGGTGCTGCGATCAGCGTCGTGCTGGTGCTGTTCGTCGGCGCGCTGATGGCGCTGCTGTTCCGCTATGTCAGACCGAAGCAGCTGATCTGATGCCCACTTACCGCCCCGGCCCCGTCTCGCTGATCCTCGCCGGCCTGGTTGCGCTGTTCCTGCTGTTGCCGCTGCTTGCCGTCATACCGGTGTCGCTGACGCCGACCCGCATGCTGGCGATGCCGTCGGGCGAATTGTCGCTGCGCCACTACCGGGCGCTGATCGAGGATCCGCGCTGGATCAACTCGATCCTGCTCTCGATCAGGATCGGCGTCGTCAGCAGCGCTTTCTCCACCGTGCTGGCGCTCTGCTTCAGCCTTGGTGTGTGGATGTTCCAGCCGCGCTTCACCGCCGCACTCGTCGGCTTCGTGCTGCTGCCGATGGTGGTGCCGCCGGTGGTCTCGGCAATAACGCTCTACTTTCTTTTGACCTCGATTTCCGGCGTCAGCTCGTTCTTCGGCTATGACACCTGGCTCGGTGTCGCCATGGCGCATGCGGTGATGACGGTGCCCTTCGCCACGGTGCTGATCCTGGTGTCGCTAAGCCAGCTCGACCGGCGTATCGACCTTGCCGCACGCGGCCTCGGCGCCACGGTGTGGGAGCGCGCCACCCGCATCATCATGCCCAATATCAAGTTCGGCATCATCACCGCAGCCCTGCTGTCCTTCGTGCTCTCATGGGAAGAGATCGGCGTCACCCTGTTCATCACCTCGGTCAACGCCATCACGCTGCCAAGGCTGATGTGGATGGGCCTGCGCGACAACATCGACCCGGCGATCGCAGCACTCTCGGTGATCCTGATCATCATCACGGTGCTGGTGCTTGTGGTGCGCAGTGTTGTGGTCAGGCTGCGCGGGGCGCCTTAGACAAAACTCACCGAGACGCGGCCAAACCTGCCTAAATCGCCGGTGACTTTGTCACCGGCCTCGACGCTTATCGGCGTCACACAGGTGCCGGTTATCACCATCTGTCCCGGCTGGAGTGCTATGCCCAGGCCCGACAGTTCATTGACGATCCATGTGAGCGCAATCCGAGGATCGCCCAATACAGCTGCCCCCGTTCCGTTATGCTGCGACTTTCCAGAAACGAAAGCGACCACCGGGTGCTTCGCGAGATCCACGTCGCGCCAATCGTCTTCTGCAGCTTGGCCGATGACGAACAGGTTGGCACAGGCGTTGTCCGCTATGAGCTGCGGCGCCCCGACTGCGCAGAAATCGTCGTATCGTGAGTCCGGTATTTCGATCGCGGGGTGCAAGGCCGCTACGGCATCCATCACCTCAGCGATTTCATAGGGTGCTGGACGAGGCGGCAGTTGGCGGCCGAAACGGAAAGCGAATTCGATCTCGGCCACGCGCATCTTGCTCGTCGCCAGGGAAATGGCCCCACCGACCTCAATCTCTTTTTCAGCCAGGAGACGCCCGGCCATCGGGCCGTCGACGTTGATGTGCCTTTGTCCGGCCAGACTGGTTGCGGCAATCTTCCAACCGAAAAGCGGAGCCGCCGAACGATCCATCACATGCGACTGGATAGCGTAACCTTCGATCCGCGTTTGTGGCCGTAACTCCTGGGGTATGGCGTCGAGACGGGTGCCCTTCTCCCAATGGCTCACCAACAACTGGGACGCGGCCCTGGCCTTTTCTGGATCGAGCATCGTCAGCTCCGGAAATCAAAGAAGACGCCTCACTACCCGTCGCTTCGTGGATCAGGAGCCGGCAAGGAACATTCTGCTAGTGGACCCGTCCACACATGGGGCAAGGATAGATGACCAGGAATCGCGAGTCCACATTCACGCTCCGCATACCAGGCATCATAGCCGGCCTGCCCCTGTCAGATCGCAGTGCCGTCGCCGATTGTCTTTCCGAGATGGAACAGCGGGCGACGTCTCCATCACCGGGTTCACGCCGTGGTGATTGGTGACAAGGAAACCTTGTGCCATCGGATGCGTTTTAGGGTGTTCGACAGCAGGGGCTTCACCATGAATCAAGGATGGTTTTCCAGGCCGGTGTCAGTTTCGGTCGGCATTGCCGGCGCGACCCGACACATCTTGAGCGCACAGCAGGCAGTAGAACTACTGGCGGGCCATTGGCGGGATGCGGGCAGTCTGCAACACAGCTCAGCGCTGCGCGCATGCCGCCGGGCCATGAGCGGCGATGTTTCAGCCGAAATCGCCAGGGATGCGTTTGTCGGAGCCGCGCGGGAGGCGCATGTTCTGGTCGAGTGAGCCGCCGAACAGAGCCGGATAGTTGGCGGCTATATTACGGCGTCGCCCTATCCCATGGCGTGGCGGATAGTCTTGGACAGACGGCTAAGGAATGCCGGCCTCGACGACGCGTCAAGCTTCCACGACAGCACCGCCGTCGCCATTTTCCGCGGCAACACCCCGACCGACAGGAACCACGCGGCAAGCACGGCGCGCCGTCGCAGGGACGCTGTCATTTCGAGGCTGGCGACGGCGCCGGCCGCCCCGAGCGCCAGCCGGGAATCGTCGGCCACGGGGTGCAGTAGCCTGTCTGCGCACAGCGATGCCAGTCGCTCTTCCAGGTGGACCGGATCGTGGCGGACAGCCTCGGACGGCACAATGGTCAGGCCGATCCCCGAGGCTTGGTCCGACAGCGCCTGCATGCGGCGGAAATCGTGGGTTACCCTCCAGCGCGCCCGCTCGGCGAGCTTTTCACCGAAGACCGAATGGTTGGCGCCGTGGATCCGGTATGCGCCGACGCATTCCTCGATGGACTGGACGTGCCCGTACATGGGCGCCAGGGTTGCAAGATAGCCGTCAGCGCCCTGACGAAACTCCGGCTCCGGAATCGGCATGATCGATTCCAGGGTTGCGCGGTCAAAGGCCAGCCCGCTGGTCACGGTTGTCTGATAGCGGCCCTTGTGCAGCAGCTTCGGCATGACGTCGCCGCTGTCGAAGGGCAATTCGGGCGGCGGAAAGACGTCCTTGATGCGTTGCCGCTCGTCGACGATATGCAGCCTGGACTGCACCTGGGCCGTTGCCGCATCCCAGGTGTCGACGATCGTGGAAACGGCGGTCGGATAGAGGTAGTCGTCGGCGTCGAGGAAGAGGACGATCTTGCCGGAGCTTGCCGCAAAGCCGGTGTTGAATGCGGCCGCATGCCCGCCATTTTGCGCTCGCGGACACGCGACGATCTCGTCGCGGTATGATTCTATGATTGTCGTGGAATTGTCCTGCGATGCATCGTCGACGACGATGACTTCGACGTCCGCGTAGTCCTGCTCCAGGGCGCTGTCGATGCTGCGTTTGAGGAAACGCGCGTAATTGTAGTTCGGGATGATGATGGATACCGGAGTCCTCGGTACAGACTGCATCGCGTTTGACCTCGCATCTTGCTTTGGTTTCGGCAAAGCCCGCTCACGGGCCGCCCCCCTCTTCAAGCGCGACGAGTTCCTGAGAGGAAAGCCTGCGCCTTCCGTCAGGAGACGGGTCACGTCTCTTGCGACTTCGTATTGAGGCCGCGATTGCCTTCGAGGCTGCCGCCTTGGTCAAGGTTGCGGTTGGCGGCAGCAAAAGCTCCGACGGTTTCGGCCGGTCGCAACCGAGCCCGACGGAAATGTCTCGCCTTCGGTCGCGATCAGGTCGGGATCGAAGTGGACGAGCGCCTTGAAGGCATGGCGGATACTGGCCTTCAAATACGGCTGGGACAAGCCCCGCGCCAAGAACAAGGCTCACAAGCCTGTTACATCGAGGCAGGCGCGCAGCGGCGTGGCCTGTGGATAATCGCGGATGTTGGAGATTGGCGGCAGCTAGCCCGAAGCCGGCGGCAAGCCGGCTTCGGGCTATGACCATGCAGACCTGAACGGTCAGGCGGGCTGCAGCCCGGGCAGCGACAGGTCGGCTTCCTCGGGCAAGTCGCCGGCCATTGCGGCAGCGAACTTGGTCTGGTCGAGTTCCCCTTCCCAGCGCGCCACGACCACGGTCGCCACCGCGTTGCCGACGAAGTTGGTCAGCGCCCGGCACTCCGACATGAAGCGGTCGACGCCGAGGATCAGCGCCATGCCGGCAACCGGCACGGTGGGAACCACCGAAAGCGTCGCGGCCAGCGTGATGAAGCCGGCGCCGGTGATGCCGGCGGCACCCTTGGAGCTCAGCATGGCGACGGCGAGCAGCAGGATCTGGTCGCCGAAGGTGAGCGGCGTGTCGGTCGCCTGCGCGATGAACAGCGCGGCCAGCGTCATGTAGATGTTGGTGCCGTCGAGGTTGAAGGAGTAGCCGGTCGGGATGACCAGCCCGACCACCGAGCGGTTGCAGCCGGCACGCTCCATCTTGGCCATCAGGCCCGGCAATGCCGCTTCCGAGGACGAGGTGCCGAGAACCAGCAGCAGCTCCTCCTTGATGTAGCGGATCAACGCCAGGACTGAGAAGCCGTTGTAGCGGGCAACTGCGCCAAGCACCACCAGCACGAACAGCAGCGCGGTGAGGTAGAATGTGCCGATCAGCATGGCGAGGTTGGCGATCGAGCCGATGCCGTATTTGCCGATGGTGAAGGCCATGGCGCCGAAGGCGCCGATCGGCGCGGCCTTCATCAGGATGGCGACGAGGCGAAAGATCGGCGTGGTCAGCGCCTGCAGGAAATCGACGACCGGACGGCCGCGATCGCCGACCATGGCCAAGGCAACGCCGAACAGCACCGAGAAGAACAGCACCTGCAGGATGTCGCCCTTTGCGAAAGCGCCGGTGATGGTGTCGGGGATGATGTTCATCAGGAAGCCGACGATGGTGGTGTCATGCGCCTTCTCGGCGTAGCCCGTCACCTTCGTGGCGTCGAGCGTGGCCGGATTGATGTGCATGCCGGCGCCGGGCTGGACGACATTGGACACGACGAGACCGACGACAAGCGCCAGCGTCGAGAACACCAGGAAATAGATCATCGCCTTGCCGGCGACGCGGCCGACCTTCTGCAGGTCGGAAACGCCGGCAATGCCGGTCGCCACCGTCAGGAAGATCACCGGCGCGATCACCATCTTCACCAGCTTGATGAAGGCGTCACCGAACGGCTTCATCGCCTCACCGGTTTCGGGATAGAAATGGCCGAGAAGCACGCCGGCGGCGATCGCCGCCAGCACCTGCACATAGAGATGCCGGTAGAAGGGAAGTTTGCCGCGCGGCTCGGCGGCAGCGAATGCTGTCTGCATGACGTCCTCCATTGTGCTCCGATCGAAAGCTCGACCTCCCGGAGCAATTGCATTGACCACCCCCAGCAGCCTCACGACCGCTGAATTCGTGTTTGCAACTGCCGTGCCAAGTGCGCGGAAAAGAGCCTACCGTTTGATTTTATTGAATACTCTCGGACCCAAGGTTTCGTCTCGCGCACAGAAAGTGCGGATATTCGCATAGCCGAATTGTGCTTTGTGCGAAATCATGCACAAATGGGTGATGCTGCAACGCCCCGCCGCTGCCTTGCCGTCGACGCCCGAGCAACTCGGCAGGCGAGCGCGCCGTGCCTGGCTGCTGTTTGCGGCCATCGTCCTTGCGATCGCCACGGCCGCACTTTACGGCGCCGGCCTCTATGGCCGCACCACCGAGCTCGGGACACTGGCGGCGCAAGGCCGCACCGACGCCAATCTGAAGGTCGCGCTGCTACGAGCCGTGCTGGAAAGCCCGCGCGCCCTGCCCCTGCTTTTGTCGGAAGACCAGCAGGTGCGCGATGCGCTGTCACAGAAAAGTGCTGCTGCAATCGATGTGCTGAACCGCAAGCTCGAAGGGCTGGTCTCCGGCACAAAGGCTTCGGTGCTCTATGTCATCGGCACCGACGGGCTGGCGATCGCCTCCAGCAACTGGCGCGAGCCGATCAGCTTCGTCGGCAACGACTACCGGTTCCGCGATTATTTCTCCGGCGCGATGCAGGCCGGCACTGCCGAATATTTCGCGCTCGGCAATGTCAGCAAGCGTCCCGGCCTCTACATCTCGCGCCGCGTCGGCGACGCTGCCGCCCCGCTCGGCGTCGTCGTCGTCAAGGCGGAATTCGATCAGCTCGAAACCGACTGGCACGAGGCAAACCGCCCGGCCTATGTCAGCGACGAGAAGGGCGTCGTCCTGATCACCAGCGTGCCGTCCTGGCGCTTCATGACGGCGACGCCGCTGGCCGGGCCTGATCTTGCCGCCATTCAGAACAGCCAGCAGTTCGGCGACGCACCGCTGATGCCGCTGCCGATCACGCGCCCCCAGGCACTCAGCCCGGACGTCTCGATCGTCCACGCGGTGACGCCCGGCGGCAGCGACGCGGAATATCTCAGGCTTTCCACACCGGTCCCTTCGACCCCCTGGCGGCTCGATTATCTCGTTCCGGCCGAGGCGCCGATCGCCGCCGCGGTCCGTGAAATGCGGCTCCTTGCACTCGGCGTCGTTGTCCCGTTGCTCGGCCTTGCTGCGTATCTGTTGTGGCGTCGGCAGTCGGGACAAATGCGGATCGCCGCCGAACAGGCGGCGCGCACCGAGCTCGAACGCCGCGTCGTCGAACGGACCGAGGATCTGAGCCGCGCCCGCGACCGGCTGCAGGCCGAGATATCAGGTCACCGCAGCACCGAAGCCAAGCTGCAGGTGGTGCAGCAGGATCTCGTCCAGGCGAACCGCCTCGCCATCCTCGGCCAGGTTGCCGCGGGCGTCGCGCATGAGATCAACCAGCCGGTTGCCACCATACGCGCCTATGCCGACAACGCCCGCACCTTCCTCGACCGCAAGCAGACAGCGCCGGCCGAGGAAAACCTCGGCGCCATAGCCGCGCTGACCGAACGCATCGGCACCATCACCGAAGAATTGAAGGCCTTTGCCCGCAAGGGCCGCACCGCCGCCGAACCTGTCGAATTGCGCGACGTCATCGAAGGCGCCGTCGTGCTCTTGAAAAGCCGCTTTGCCGGCCGGCTCGACGCACTGGCCATCGACCTGCCGCCGCCTGCCCTCAAGGTCATGGGCAACCGGGTCAGGCTCGAACAGGTGCTGATCAACCTCTTCCAGAACGCGCTGGAGGCGCTGGAGGGCCGCGACGACGCAAAGGTGCGGGTTTCGGTCGAGGAGACGGCGGACGGCGTGACGGTCGGCGTGTCCGACAACGGACCGGGCATTCCGCCAGGCATTCTCAAGTTGCTGTTCACGCCGTTCAACACCTCCAAGGAAAAAGGCCTCGGCCTTGGCCTCGTCATCTCGAAGGATATCGTCGCCGATTATGGCGGACGCATCGAGGTTTCGAGCGACGACAGCGGCACCCGCTTCACCATCCATCTCTTGAAAGCAGCGTAATGGCCAAGGCAGCATGGACGAACGACAATGCAGCGCCGGTCATCCTGATCGATGACGACAGCGATCTCTTGAGGGCCACCGCGCAGACGCTGGAGCTTGCCGGCTTTTCGGTATCGGCTTTTTCGGTGGCGGCCGAGGCGCTGGCCAGGCTCGACGCCGGTTTTGCCGGCGTGGTGGTGTCGGATATTAGGATGCCGGAAATCGACGGCTTGCTGCTTTTCGACCGCGTCCTGCGGCTGGACGCGGACATTCCGGTCATCCTGGTCACCGGGCATGGCGACATCGCCATGGCGGTCAAGGCGATCAAGGACGGCGCCTACGACTTCATCACAAAACCCTTCGCCGCCGACCGGCTGGTGCAGAGCGTGCGCCGCGCGGTGGAAAAGCGCCGCCTGGTGATGGAAAACCGCGCCTTGCGCGAGGCGGCCGGAGAAGCGCAGGACGGCTTGCCGCTGATCGGCCAGACGCCGGCGATGGAAAGGCTGCGCCGCACGCTGCGCCAGATCGCCGACACCGATGTCGACGTGCTGGTGACCGGCGAAACCGGCTCCGGCAAGGAGGTGGTGGCGAGCCTTCTGCATCGCTGGAGCCGCCGCGCCAGGGGCAATTTTGTTGCGCTGAATTGCGGCACGCTGCCGGAGACGGTCATCGAGAGCGAATTGTTCGGCCACGAGGCCGGCGCCTTCACCGGCGCGCAGAAGAAGCGGATCGGCCGCATCGAGCACGCCAGCGGCGGCACGCTGTTCCTCGACGAGATCGAAAGCATGCCGGTCTCGACACAGGTGCAGATGCTGCGCGTGCTGGAAATGCGCGAGGTCACCCCGCTCGGCACCAACGAAATGCGGCCGGTCGACCTGCGCGTGGTTGCGGCCGCCAAGGTCGACCTCGGCGATCCGCGCCAGCGCGGCACGTTCCGCGAGGACCTCTACTACCGGCTCAACGTGGTGACGATCTCGATCCCGCCGCTACGCGAGCGCCGCGACGATGTCGCCCTGCTGTTCTTCTATTTCGCCGAGCGCGCCGCCGCCCGCTTCCGGCGCCCGGTGCCGACTGTCCCGGCCGCGGTGCACCGCCATCTCAGGGAGCATGACTGGCCAGGCAATGTGCGCGAGCTCGCGCATTTCGCCGAGCGGCTTGTGCTTGGATTGGAGGAAGACGCCGGAACACCATCCCCTGCCCCAGCCCAGGCGGATGCCGCCATGAAGCTGCCGGAGCGGCTGGAGCGTTACGAGGCCGACATCATCCGCGAGACGCTTGGCCGCAACGAGGGCGACGTCAGGCGCACGATCGAAGCGCTGGGGATTCCTCGCAAGACCTTCTACGACAAGCTCCAGCGCCACGGCATCGTGCGCAGCGAGTTTTCCAGATAAAGGTCGCCCAGCGCGGCGGCTTCGATTGCCTCAGGCCTTCTTGCGGTAAGCTTTGAGTTCCGGATCGAGGTCGACGCTCACCGCATTGGTGAACACGGTCGTCGCCACCATGATGCCGGCGAAGGCGACCAGGTTGACGAGCCGCGGCTCATCGTAGCGGGCCTTCAGTTCGGCCCAGATCTCATCGGGAATGGCATTGGCGTCAGTCGCGATGGCCTTGCCGAAGGCAATCAGCAGCGCTTCATCGGCTGTCGGCTCGATGCTGTCGGGATCGAGCCCCATATCGATCAGCGCGCGGCGAAAGAAGGTCACCGGCACCTCGGCCCGGCACGCCGCGGAAATCGTCCGCGAAAACAGCCAGATGGCGCGATCGTCGAGATCCGGTCGCAGCAGGTCGCGCAAGGTGAACCACTCGGCATAGATGCGATGGGCGGCCAGCGAATGCAGCAGGATGCGCTTCATGTTCGTCATCCGGCCGCGCAGGCGCAGTTCCTCGTCGTGCGCCGCACGGATTTCAGGCGAGGCGGTGTCATAGTCGATCGGGGAAATGCGTGCCATGGGCGGCCTCGGAGGATGCGTGAAATTGGGCAATCAGGATGCGATCAGCCGGCGAGCGTGGTGACAAGCTCGGGCGTCTCACACAGCGTGTTGCTGACCGTGCAGATCGTTTCGGCGTCCTCGACGATCCGCTTTTTCGTGGCCTCGTCGAGATCGCCCGATATGTCGAGTGTGATCGTGAGCTGGCCGATGCGGGAAACGTCGCCCGCCGCCTTTTCGCCGCTCACATCGGCGCGGACCTCGCCGAGGCTGGCAGCGACACCCATGCGCGTGGCAGCGATGCGCGCGCTCAGCACCATGCAGGCGGCCACGGAGGCATAGAGAAGGTCGAGCGGATTGAAGCCCGGCGCGCTGGCACCGGTCACGACGTCGACCATGCCGCCGGTCGGCGTGGTGACGACGGGCAAGCTGCCCGGCGACAGCACGGCAACCGCGCCGGTCGGTCGGGTCCTGACCTTGAGCTCACTCATTCGCAAATATCCTTTCGGCCGGCCGGGCATGGGGCCGGATACCGCAGCATTCGCCAACGATCGTCAAGCTAGCCGGTCCCAGCAGTGCTGCTTGAGTTCCCAATATGCGTCAAATACCCATATCTCGCCTGCCAACAAGATCGTGACTGAACAAGATGATAGAGGCATATCCTGCCGGATTGCATTGGGTCAGGCCGTATCCGTCTGTCAGGAATGCGCGCCGGACCCGATTCCGGTTTTCAGGGTCATGCGCTAGACTGGCTGCAACCGCAACCGGGCCACTCGCATGATCGTCCAGACCTGCATCAATGGCGCGCGCAGCGCCGACTTCCACCCGCAGCTGCCGCTTGACGTAGACGCCATGGCGCGCGACGGCGCCGCCTGCGTGGCCGCCGGTGCGGCCGAGCTGCATGTCCATGCGCGCGGGCTCGATGGCCGCGAAAGCCTCGCGCCTGAGGCTATGGACCCGACCATGCTGACGCTGCGCCGCGCCTGCCCAGGAACGCTGATCGGCGTATCGACCGGCGCCTGGATCGAGAACGACGATGAGCGCACGCTGGCGGCGATCGCCGGCTGGACCGAGTTGCCCGACTATGCCTCCGTCAATCTGAGCGAGAAGGCCGCGCCCGAGGTCATGCAGAGACTGCGCCAGCGCGGCATCGGCATCGAGGCCGGGCTCGCCTCCGTCGCTGACGCCGAGCGCCTGGTCCGCCTCGACCATGGCAGCCAGGTGCTGCGCATCCTGATCGAGATATCGGAGCAGGAACTGGACGTGGCACTGGAGGTCAGCGACGGTATCGCGGCGGTGCTCGACCGCGCCGGGCTGCGTCGCGCCATCTTGCTGCACGGCGCCGACGCCACGGTGTGGCCGTTCGTGCGCAGGGCGGCGGAGCGGAACTGGTCGACGCGTGTCGGGCTGGAAGACGGCAAGGCGCTTCCGGACGGCACTACGGCATCAGGCAACGCCGCACTGACGGCCGCGGCGGTGGCGATCTTCCGGGCCGGTCGCTGATTCATCCCATAGGTTTCGGGCGCCTTGCCCGATTTTTTCGGGACCTTGCGTCAGGCCACGTCCCGCAAAGTCGAACGCGGCGTCGCCGACTTGGCGGTGGCGCCGGCACGGTCCTCGTGAAGCGCGAAACCTGCGGCGCCCGGGTCGCCCAGTTCGGAGCGGAGCTGCATGCTCGGGATGTGATAGCCCCCGCCATTCTGCTGCCGATAGGGAATCGGCCGGGTTGTCTCGAGCGTCCGCATCCTTTCGCGCAGGCGCTCCGCGACAGGCTCGAAATCGGCCTCCCCAAAACGATCCACTCTGTAGACCACGAACGGCGGAAGCACGTCGTAACCCGGATAATAAAGGATCCCGTGATTGATCGGGAACAGCAGGTCGTCGATCGGGCCGTTGACGCCGCGGGCGGAGTAATGCTCTTCCCAGCCGCCAGTGGTCACGATCAGCATCGCGCGCTTGCCGGCGAGCGTTCCCTCACCAAAGCGGTCACCCCACCGCTTGTCGCTATGCTCGCCGACGCCATAGGCGAAGCCGTAGGCGTACACCCGATCGACCCAGCCCTTGAGGATCGCCGGCATGGCGTACCACCACAGCGGGAACTGGAGAATCAGCGTGTCGGCCCACAGCAGCTTGTCGATCTCCGCCTTAACGTCATCGGTCAGAGTGTTGGTAGCAAAAGCTTTTTTGGAGGCCCCAGCCGGCAGGAAGCGTGCTTCGGGCGGCCACGACGGAAAATCGGCACGGTCCACCTCGGATTTCCAGCCATCGGCATAGAGGTCCGATATGCGCACCTCGTGGCCCTGGGCCTCGAGTTCCCTGATGGCGACGTCACGCAGTGCGCCGTTGAGCGAACGCGGTTCAGGATGAGCAAAAACAAGCAGGACTTTCATGGGTCAGCTCCGAAGAAGGACAATGAATGCTGAAGGTAGCCAGCCCTGGGGTGATCCGCTATATCTAGGCAATGCATAAGATTATGCCGAATAATGGATAGATCCGATGTGACCCTCGAGCGCATGCGCACCTTCGTTCGCGTCGCCGAGCGCGGCAGCCTGTCGGCGGTGGCGCGCGAGCTCGGAGTTGGGCAATCGACGGTCACACGGCATCTGCGCGAGCTCGAGGACGCCGTCGGCGTGCCCTTGCTCAGCAGGACCACCCGGCGTGTCACGATGACCGATGAAGGCAGCCGTTACTATGCCGACGCCGTCCAGATCCTGCGCCTCGTCGAGCAGGCCGGCGAGGAGGCGCGGGGCACACGTGGCGCGTCGGCCGGCACGATCCGGATATCCTGCACGGCGGCACTCGGGGTCTTGCACATCAGCCGGCTGATCTTCGCCTTTCAGGACCGCTATCCCGACATCGGCATCGATCTCAGCCTCACCGACGAGCGCATCGACCTTGTGCGGGAGGGCGTCGATATCGCACTTCGCCTCGGTCCGCTCACCGACAGCTCGATGAAGCTGCGGGCGCTCGGCCAGTCCCGGCGTCTGCTGGTGGCCGCGCCAGCCTATCTGGCGGCGCGGGGCAGACCGGCTGTTCCGCAGGATCTGCCTGGCCATGAAGGCATCCGGATGTCGAACATCGCGGGAAGCGACACGCTCGCCCTGCAGGGGCCGGAGGGCGAACGCCATGCGGTGCCTTTTGGCGGCCGATTTCGTGTCGACCATGGACTTGCCGCGCGCGAGGCCCTCATCGCCGGACGCGGTATCGCGCCCGCCCATCACTGGCTTGTCGACGATCTTCTGGGGGCCGGCCGGCTGGAAGTGGTCTTGCCGGACTACGCCCCGCCTCCCGTACCGCTGAGCATGCTGATCGTCCCGGAGCGCGCGGGCATTGCCCGGGTCCGGCTGCTGGTCGACTTTCTCGCCGAGCGGATCGGCGGCATTCCCGGTATCCAGAAGCCGCGTTAATGCCCTCGGTCGGCTGCGGCACTGGCAGAACCCCCGACTTCCGGGATACCGGCCTCGTCAAGGCCGCCACCAAAACGGCGCTCAACGTTGCGCCGCGACAATCAGCATCATCGGCCGCTCCAGTTCGTCGGTAAGATCAGGAGCCTGCGCGACCTGATCGGCCGTTGGGCGCCATTCCTCGACCCGGCGTATGGTGAAACCCGCTTCGATCAGCGCGTTCAGCGTCGTTGCGAGCATGCGATGCTGCTTGAGCACGCCCTTGGCGAGCCAGTCGGTGGTACGCGGACCTTCCACGCTATAGCGATTGACCGGCCACGTCTTGCGGCCGTCGACATCGACCGACCAGCCTGGGTGAGGCGGTGCCATGTAGATCGGGTGCTCGATGGTGAAGACGAAGTGCGCGCCTGGAAGGAGCGCATCATGCACTGTCTTCACCAGCCGGTCGAAATCCTCGATGTAGTGGAAGGCAAGCGAGCTGTAGGCGAAGTCGAACGATGCCTGGGGCAGTTCAAGGCGGTCGAGGTCGGCGATGACATAGTCGACATCCGGGTCGCTGGTGTCGGCTCTGGCCCGTTCTATCATGTTGCGGGAAAGGTCCAGCCTAAGGACATGCCTTGCGCCATGCGCCTTTGCCCAGCGGGCAAACCAGCCAAACCCACAACCGAGATCGACAATGCGCTTACCGTCGAGATCGGGAAGCAGTGCGCGTATTTTCGGCCATTCGGGTGCGCCGTCCAAGCCGTGAACCGAGCGTGCCATCTGGCTGTAGCCGGCGAAGAATTCAGGCCTGTCATAGATATTCTGTGCCATTGAGCTTCCGTTTCGGGGCTTGGAGGACCTTTGGTTCAGGTTGAGGCTTGGTGCCGATGGGCGAGACACAGCAAGGGGAAGCCCGTGCCTCGGTAATGTCCACCTGGGCTGCCCGGCTTTGCAAGTTTCCTGCCATCCTGCCTTGTTGACAAGCGGTTGAACGCACTTGCAGTTTCGAACAATAGTCCCTAGGCTATTTTCATATCAGAAAGAAAACTTCTTCGATAATTCCATTTTATGAAAGCCTGAGCGTTTGCGGGAACATCTCGATCAGACCGACCGGCGACTGGTCAAGCTGCTGTCGCAGGATGCGCAGCTTGGCGTCAACCGCCTCGCCGAGAAGATGGCCGTCTCCGTCCCGACGGTGCGCATGCGGCTGCGCAACCTGCTCGACCGCAACCTGCTCAAGATCGTCGGCCTGCTCAACCTGACCGAGCGTCCCGAGCTGATCTCGGCCATCGTCGGCATCAATGCGCAGGGGCGCGGCCGGGCGCGGGAACTGGCGCAGCGTATCTGCGAGCTGCCTTTCGTGAACTCGGCCTCGGTGGTCACCGGGCGCTTCGACATCATCGTCGACGTGACGGTGGCCGGCGATGTCGCCGACCTCTACCGCGTCACCAGCGAGCTGATCCCCGGCGCGGGCGAGCCGGGGGAAGTCGTGCGCAGCGAGACCTTCGTCGTCATGGCCTCCTGCAACAAATGGGTCAGCCTGCCGGAAGGCTGCTGGTCGGACGAGAGCAAGCGCGACGAAACTGGGCGGCACGAAACCGGCCGAAAGGAAATGCCATGAAGATCGCGGTTCTCGGCGGCCTCGGCCTGCAAGGCCGGGCGGCGATCGCCGATCTCGTCGCCAGCGCTGGTGTCGAAGAAGTCGTCTGCATCGATACCGCGCCGGATGGGGCAGCCCGACTTGGCGGCCTGACCAACCTTGACCGCGTGCGCTTCGTCGTGCCCGAAGGCGCGATCGGTCCAGTATTGGCGGAGGTGCTGGTGGGTGTCGAAGCCGCCATCGACCTGTTGCCGCAGCCGCTGATGCGCGAGGCGGTGCAGGCGGCGATCGCGACGCGCACGCCGCTGGTCACCACCAATTACGGCAAGACGATCGCCGACCTTGCCCCGGCGGCACAAAAGGCCGGCGTCTCGATCATGACCGAATGCGGGCTCGACCCCGGCATCGACCTCGTGCTCTACGCGCGCGCCGCAAAGCAGTTCGACGCCATCACCGCGATCGATTCCTATTGCGGTGGCATCCCCGAGCCGAAGGCGATGGCCAAGCCGCTATGCTACAAGGTGAGCTGGAACTTCGACATGGTTCTGATGAGCCAGAACCGCGACAGCGTGGTGGTCGAGGACGGCCAACGGGTCGAGGTGCCGGCCGGCCGCCAGCACGACAATCCTTTCATCCATCAGATCGAGGTCGAAGGACTGGGCAGCCTAGAAGCCTTCCCCAATGGCGACGCACCGCATTATGCCGGCATGCTTGCCGCCGCCAAGGGGTTGCAGCGCTCCGGCCGCTATTCGCTGCGCTGGCCGGGCTGGTCGGCGTTCTGGGCGCCTCTGAAGGAGCTTGGCTTCCTCTCTGAAGACAAGGTGCCCGGCGTCGGCGCCAGCCCACGCGAATTTCTTGGCCGGCTGCTCGGGCCGCAACTGCAATATGGCGCCGACGAAAAGGACCTTTGCGTGATGCGCAACGTCTTTACCGGCAGTGAAGGCGGCCGCCGCAAGACGGTGACATCGGACCTGATCATCGAACGCGATCTCGCCTCCGGCCTGTTCGGCATGAGCCTCGGCGTCGGCTATCCCGCAAGCATCGTGGCGCAGATGCTGGCGCGGGGCGAAATCACAGAGCCCGGCCTGCTCAACCCGCTGCTGCATGTGCCTGACGGCCGCTTCCTCGACGAATTGGCCCGGCGCGGTATACGGGTATCCGAAACGATCGACTGGGACTGAAGGATTTTCGAACGGTGGCCGCCGCCGGCAACGGCGCTACCGCTCAAAAAGCACCCCAAGGGGTGGAACAACAAAGTGGAACAACAACGACAACAAGGAGGAATGCCCAATGAAGATTGCCAAGCTTTTCATAGCAGGCCTTGCGCTCGCCGGCCTCACTGCCGCAGCCAGCGCCGGAACGCTCGACGAGATCACCAAGCGCGGCGAGTTGCGCGTCGCCGTGCAGACGCAGGGACCGCCCTTCTCGCTCGTCGGTGCTGCCGGCGAACGCACCGGCAGTTCGGTCGAGCTCGCCGAGCTGATGGCCAAGGAGATGGGCGTCAAGATCACCTTCCTTGACTTCGACTGGGATGGGCTGATCCCGGCACTTTTGTCGGGCAAGGCCGATCTTCTGGTCGCCGACATGACGCCGACGCTGGCGCGTGGCATGAAGGTCGCCTTCACCAAACCTTACATGTATACGGGCAGCACCGTCTTCACCAAGGCTGACAGCAAGTTCAAGACCACCGAGGACTGCAAGGCCAAGGGCACCAAGATCGCCGTGCTGCTCGGCGCCACCGGCGAGAAGGAAGCCAAGAACGCCTTCCCTGATGCCGACATCAAGAGCTACAAGGGCGGCGGTCCGCTGCTGCTCGACGCCGTCAACAACGGCCAAGCCGATTGCGGCGTCAATGACGTCTCGGCGGTGAAAGGCCAGTCGACCGCCTATCCGGCCGGCAGCTTCACCATCATGCCGGACCTGCTGTCGAAGGAACCGCTTGCCTTCGCCACCCGCTATGACGAGCCGGACCTGCTGGTCTGGATGAACCTGTTCCTCGACCAGGTCAGCGTCGACGGCCGCCTGCAGAAGAACCTCGACTACTGGGTCAATTCCGAAGATTGGAAGAAAGACCACTAAGCAGCGATAGATCCGAGCGGTTTCGCGCGCGCCCCGGCGCCGCGAAGCCGCCCGGAATCCGTTTCGCCCGGGGGAAATCCGTCCAGCGATGCTCGAAAACTTCAGCTTCCGCACCATCGTCGAA
This sequence comes from Mesorhizobium sp. M6A.T.Ce.TU.016.01.1.1, assembly GCF_003997065.1. NCBI lineage: Bacteria > Pseudomonadati > Pseudomonadota > Alphaproteobacteria > Hyphomicrobiales > Phyllobacteriaceae > Mesorhizobium > Mesorhizobium sp. M6A.T.Ce.TU.016.01.1.1. The sequence continues at coordinate 75,725 of NZ_RZTJ01000011.1, forward strand.
TATCTGCCCTTGTTCGGGCAGGGCCTCGTCACGACCGTGTGGCTGTCTGTCCTCTCCTTTGCCGGGGCGCTCGCCGTCGGCATTGGGCTCGCCGCCATGAACCTGCAGCGCGGGCGGCTGTTCCGAATCCCGGCCAAAGCCTATATCGACGCGGTGCGCGCCACCCCCTTGCTGGCGCAGCTCTACTTCCTCTATTTCGGCCTGCCGCGGCTCGGCATCATCCTGCCTGAGCTCGTCGTCGGCATCCTCGCTCTGTCGCTGAACAGCGGCGCCTATGTCGCCGAGATCATCCGCGCCGGCATCCTGTCGATCCCGCGCGGTCAGGTCGAGGCCGGCGTCGCTTCGGGGATGACCTATGTCCAGCGCATGCGCCTGGTCATCCTGCCGCAGGCGTTCAAGGTGACGATCCCGCCGCTGCTCGGACAGGCGATCGTGCTGGTCAAGGATTCCGCACTGCTGTCGCTGGTCGCGGTCGCCGAGCTGACGCGCGCCGGACAATTGCTCGCCTCCGACCGCTTCATGCCGGCGGAAGGCTTTATCACCATCGCCGCCTTCTACCTCCTGCTCTATTACGGGCTGAAGGGACTGGCGGCGCTGTCCGGGCGCTGGCTCGGCCTAGCGGGGGCACGGACATGATCTGGCAGCAGCTGCAAAGCATCGCCGGCAGCTATCCCCTCGCCCTGCGCGGCCTCGGCATGACCGTGATGCTGTCGCTGATCAGCCTGGTGCTGGGCACGCTGATCGGCTTTGGCCTCGGCATCCTGCGGACCGGCGGCAACCGCCTGATCAGCGGCGTGATCGGCGCCTGGGTCGACCTGATCCGCGGCACGCCGTTCCTGGTGCAGATCTTCCTGATCTTCTTCATCCTGCCGGAACTTGGCATCGAGCTCGACGCCTTCACCGCCGGCATCATCGCGCTGACCAATCTGGCCGCCTGCTTCATCTGCGAGATCGTCGTCGCCGGCATCCGATCGGTGCCGACCGGCCAGGTCGAGGCGGCGCTGGCCTCCGGCCTGTCGCGTTGGCAGCGCATGCGCCAGGTGGTGCTGCCGCAGGCGATGCGCATCGTGCTGCCGCCGCTGGTCGGGCAGTATGTGCTGCTGATCAAGGATTCTTCGGTCGTTTCAGCCATCGGGCTCACCGACCTCACCCGCGTCGGCTGGCTGGTGGTGCAGCGTGTGCCGAACGGCCTCCTGGTCTTCTTCCTCGTCGGCCTCGGCTATTTCATCGTTTGCTATCCGCTGATCATGCTGGCCCGCCGGCTGGAGCAGCGCATGGGTGCGGCCCATGGCGAGGTGCAGTTATGACGTCGAACCGCAGCAAAAATGGTACCGGCATGATCGAGTTTCGCGGCGTCAACAAATGGTTCGGCACGCTCAATGTGCTGAGGGATATCACGCTCAGCGTCGAGCCGCGCGAAGTGGTCGTCGTCTGCGGCCCGAGCGGCTCGGGCAAGAGCACGCTGATCCGTTGCATCAACGGGCTGGAGACGATCCGCGACGGCGACCTGGTGGTCGACGGCCAGCGCCTCGGCGACCCCACCACCAACATGACGCGGCTGCGCACCGAGATCGGCTTCGTCTTCCAGTCGTTCAACCTATACCCGCACAAGACGGCGCTCGAAAACGTGACGCTGGCGCCTATCCATGTGCGCAAGATTCCGCGCGCTGAAGCCGAGAAGGCCGGGCGCGAGCTGCTTGCCAAGGTCGGCCTTGCCGACAAGGTCAACGCCTATCCGGCGCAACTCTCCGGCGGCCAGCAGCAGCGCGTGGCGATCGCCCGCTGCCTCGGCATGCGCCCCAAGATCATGCTGTTCGACGAGCCGACCTCGGCGCTCGACCCCGAGATGATCTCGGAAGTGCTCGACGTCATGGTCGCGGTGGCCGAGGAAGGCATGACCATGATGGTGGTGACGCACGAAATGGGCTTTGCCCGCAAGGTCGCCCAGCGCGTGGTGTTCATGGATGCCGGCGCCATCGTTGAGAGCGGCACGCCCGACGAGTTCTTCTCGCATCCCAAGACCGACCGCAGCCGCGCCTTCCTGAGCAAGATCCTGCGGCATTAGGATTGCCGGAAGCGAAGGTGCGCCGCCTGAAGCCTTGCAAAGCTATTTCACCTTGATGACAACCTTGCCCTTGGCGCGGCCCTGCTCGATGTAGGCCAAGGCCTGATTGGTCTGCTCAAACGGGAAGACCCGATCTATGACCGGGCGGATGATGCCCGACTCGACGAGAGACGTGATTTTGGCCAACTGCTCCCCATTGGCCGCCATGAACAGGAACGAATATCGGACATCCGCGCGTTTGGCCCGCCTCCTGATGCCGGCGCTCAAAACGCGCATGACCAGGTTCAGCACCACACTTAGACCCTTCTCCCTGGCAAACCCAGAATCGGGCGGACCGGAGATCGAAACGGCGAGACCACCTGGCTTCAACACACGCAGGGACTTGTCGAGGGTCTTGTTGTCCTGGCTGTTCAGGACGACGTCGTAGCCCGAAAGGACTTTCTCGAAGTCATCCTTCTTGTAGTCGATGATGACATCGGCGCCCAGATTCCTGACCATATCCGCGTTGGACGCGCTGGTTGTCGTGGCGACCGTCGCTCCGAGGTGCTTTGCCAATTGAATGGCGAATGTTCCCACTCCGCCGGAACCAGCCTGAATGAAGATTTTCTGTCCCTTCTTCAGCTTCGCCCTTTCAACCAGCGCCTGCCAAGCGGTCAGCCCCACCAGGGGAATGGACGCAGCCTCTTCCATGCTGAGGTTCTTCGGCTTCAGGGCCACGTCCGCATCATTAATGGCGATGTACTCGGCGAAAGCCCCGATCCGACCGTCGCGCGGTCGCGCATAGACCTCGTCGCCCGGCTTGAACTGTCGGACTTTCGAGCCTGCGCGAATGACCGTTCCGGCCACGTCGTGGCCTGCAACGAAGGGCCGGCGATAGGGCAGGATGAGTTTGAATTCTCCGTCCCTGATCTTGGAGTCCAGCAGATTGACGCTGGCGGCATGGATCTGCACCAGCACGTCATTCTCCCCTACTTCCGGCTCTGGAACCTCTCCAAGCCGCAGGGGAGCGTTCTTTGCGTATCGATCGACGATGAAGGCCTTCATTGTTGCTTTCCCAAATTGAGGAGACCCGGAGTGACGCGCCCCTATTGCATTACGTTCATTTAGTGATAATATGATCGTAATGCAATAGCTGATCGAAGGAGAAAAAACATGCGCTACGAGAAGGGCAGGAAAGACGCATCGCGGCAGCGGATCATGGATGTTGCGACCGAACGGTTTCGTTCCGACGGCATCGCTGCATCAGGTCTCGCCGGCATCATGGGCGAAGCGGGGCTGACCAATGGAGCTTTCTATCCCCACTTTCCGTCCAAGGCGGCGCTTGTGCGTGAGAGCGTGGCGGCCGCCCTGGAGGTTCAGGCGACCCAGATTCAAGAGCTGTTGGCCGCCGGCGGCTTGTCAATGGCCATCGACGCGTATCTGTCGGCGGACCACCGCGACAATCCCGGCAAAGGTTGCGCTTCAGCCGCGCTGTTGCCCGAAATTGCGCGTGAGCCGGCCGAGACGCGCCAGGTTTACGCCGAACACCTGCTCAAGCTCGTACGCCAGGTGGCGGCCGAACTCACGCCCGACGCCCGCGATCCCGAAGATGTCGCGTTCGGTGTCTATGCGACCCTGATCGGCACGCTTGAGCTGTCGCGCGCGGTGAACGGAACCGAACTGTCCGATCGCATTCTTGAGGCTGGCGCGGTAGCGGCGAAGGCGCTGCTCCTGCCACGCGAGAACGGCAAGCCAGAAGGAAGGAAGCCATCATGAACGTGCATCAGCTATCGCGGCCTGCCGCGATCATCAAACACAGCGACGTGCCGACGACAACGGTCGACGTCGGCGGTACGAAATTCGCTTACCGGGAGCTCGGACCCACAACCGGGGTACCGGTGATCTTTCTTACCCATCTGAGTGCGGTTCTCGACAATTGGGATCCCCGGGTGGTCGATGGCATTGCCGCAAAACGGCGAGTTATTACCTTCGACAACCGTGGTGTTGGTGCATCAGGCGGCTCCACTCCCAACACGGTGGAGGCGATGGCCCGCGACGCGATCGCCTTCATCCGCGCCCTCGGTTTCGAACAGGTCGATCTGCTCGGCCTATCTCTTGGCGGCTTCATCGCCCAGGCGATTGTTCAACTGGAACCTAATCTGGTTCGCAAGATCATCCTCGCGGGAACCGGCCCAGCCGGAGGTACCGGCATCGACAGGGTGACGTTCGTCACCATCTTCGACATGATCCGCGCCGTGCTGACTATCAGGGACCCAAAGAACTACCTCTTCTTCACCCAAAGCCCCAACGGCAAGAAGGCGGCGCGCGAGTTTCTGCAGCGATTGAAGGAACGGACCAATGACCGCGACAAGCCCATCGCGCTCGGCGCCTTCAACCAGCAGCTCAAGGCAGTCCGTGCCTTTGGCCAGGAGCGCCCTGCCGACCTATCGCGTATCCGGCACCCGGTCCTCGTGGTGAATGGCGATCACGATAGAATGGTGCCCACCAGCAATTCCGTCGACCTGGCTCGGCGCTTTCCCAATGCCGAGCTGGTCCTGTACGAGGACGGCGGGCATACGGCCATTTTCCAGTATCACGGCGCCTTCGTGGAAAAGGCCCTGGACTTCCTCGAGGCCTAGCGCATCGGCCCGAAAATCGGAATCGATTTTCGGAAAGCACGATGCGCAGATTCAAAAGTGCTAGAGCGGGCTTTGTGCGTCCAAATGGACGCACGTCGCTCTAGCGGCGGCCCGCTTGGTCCGATCCATCGGGGGACGACCAGTTGCAAATGCAAATGCAAGGTTGAACGACGCTTAGCCTGCCGTGGCCGGCGTCTTCAGCCGAACGTCGCCAGAGGCTCAGTGCGGACTTCGACCCACTCGCAGCGCCGGCTGTCGTGATAGAAGGACAGGAAGGGCGGCGGGAACGATGGGTCGGCGAAAGCACCCACCGGGATGGCAATCAGACCGGACTGGACATCGATCCGGTAGTGGACGGTGGTGCCGCAATCCGGGCAGAAGCTGTAGGTGACGCAGCCGCCCTCCTCGCCAATACGCGTGAACTCCGCCGATCGCCCCTCGATCGATACTTTGTCCCCGGGAAACCGCGCATTGAAGCTGAACGCACTGCCGGTGCGCCGCTTGCAGGCCAGGCAATGGCATACGGAGACGCGTACCGGCTCGCCCGAACAGCTGGCTGACAGCTGACCGCAGGAACATTCGGCGCGGCGCGTGACCATGGCTGGCCCCTTTCAGCGAACGACATCAATGGGTTTCGGCATAGGCCCTGAGCTCAGCCCTCTTCTCGTCGGAGACGACGGCAAGGTCGAGCACCTTCTGCAATTCGGCGGCATGGCGGAACGACGGCTCGGCCTGAACGCCGCTGCGCACCGCATCGACAAAGCGCTGGTAGTTGGTCGGCACCGTTCCGGCATCGAGGACCTGCCATTTGGCGTTCTCGATGTTCTCGCCCATGCACGCTTTCAGCTCCGAGCCGTTCAGATTGTGCACGACTTCGATGCCGCCCTTGTCGCCATAGATGCGCAGTCGCAATTCGTTGAGATGACCGGTTGCCCAGCGGCTGGCATGGACGACGCCGAAGGCGCCGTTGCTGAAATCCAGCGCCATGGTGAAGCTGTCATTGGCGTCCAGCTCGTACTCGCCGATCCGGTTGCCGGGCGCCTTGTCGAAGGACCTCAGGCGGCAGAACACATTGTCGATGTCGACCGCTGCGCCATAGCTGGCGAAATCGAGGATGTGGATGCCGACATCGCCCAGCACGCCATTGGAGCCGTGGCCGCGCGACAGCCGCCACAGCCATTTCGGGTCGGTGCGCCAATCGCCCCAGAACTTGGAGACCAGCCAGCTCTGCAGATAGGACGCCTCGACATGCCTGACCTGGCCGATATCGCCGGCAAGCACCATGGTGCGCGCCTTCTGCAGCGGGGCGACGTTGCGATAGGTTAGGTTGACCATGTTGATGATGCCGGCTTGCTCTGCGGCATCGGCCATTTCGTTGGCCCTCTGGTAATTTTCGGCCAGCGGTTTTTCGCACAGCACCGGCTTGCCCGCCGCGACCAGCATCATGGTGGTCGGATGGTGGGTGCGATCCGGCGTCACGTTCGCCACCGCGTCGAACTTGCCCCATGCGAGCGCGTCTTCCAGCGACGCAAACCGGTTGGGGATGCCGTTGATGTCCGAAAACTTGTCGACACGCGCGCGATCGAGATCGACGGCGCCGATCAGTTCGACGCCCTCGATCTTGCTGAACTGCCTGGCGTGCTCCTCCGCCATCCAGCCGGTGCCGAGTATCAGGAGACGCATGATTCTCATCCTTAGGATTAAGCTCTATCTTCTTGTTTATCACTGATTTTCCGAACCGAATGTTCGGGATTATGGTCTAGCGATAGCCGGCTTCATCAGCGGCATGGAGTTTTCCGCCGCGCTCGACGATCGGCTCAAGCGCCTTTTCCACCGGCACGTTCGGCGCGTCGAGGATGGCTGGATTTGACCCCTGCGGGTTGTGCGCCCATTTCACGGCGTTGCGCAGCACTTTCTGGACGGTGGCGTCGTGATAGGTCGGATAGGTCTCGTGGCCGGGCCTGAAATAGAAGATGTTGCCGGCGCCGCGGCGATAGGTCAGCCCCGACCGGAACACTTCGCCGCCTTGGAACCACGAGATGAAAACCGTTTCCAGCGGCTCCGGCACGGCGAACTGCTCGCCATACATCTCCTCGTTCTCGAGCTCGAAATACTCGCCGATCCCGGCAGCGATCGGGTGGTTGGGGCTCGTCACCCAGAGCCGCTCGCGCTCGCCGGCCTCGCGCCATTTCAGCGTGCAGGGCGTGCCCATCAGCGTCTTGAATATCTTCGAGAAATGGCCGGAGTGAAGGACGATCAGCCCCATGCCTTCCCAAACGCGGCGCGCCACGCGCTCGACGACTTCGTCGGCGACGGCGCCATGGTCCTTGTGCCCCCACCACACGAGCACATCGGTTTGCGCCAACCGGTCGGCCGGCAGACCATGTTCCGGCTGCTCCAGCGTCGCCCAGGACACGGATATTTCGGTGTCGAGCTTCAGCGCGTTGGCGATCGTTGCGTGCATGCCCTCGGGATAGATCCCCGCGACCACCTCATTGGTCCGTTCATGGATATTCTCGCCCCAAACGACAGCGCGTATAGTCATGACATCCTCTCGATTGATTGAAGCCGCCGCCCCGGTCCGGTCAGTCATAGTATCCTCGGCCGGGAATGAAAACCTTCGAGATTGGCCGAAATCTCCCCACAGCTTCGTCATCCCACGGCGGGCAGGAGCGAAGCGACGTCGAGAAGACCCTGGGATGAAGAAGCCATGAAGACGGCCGCCGCGGCGACCTACGCGCCGCGCCCTTCCGACGCGACCTGCATCAGCGGCTTGCTAGCCGCGCACGACGAGACGCTTGATCTTGCCCTTCTTGAAGGCGGCGAGGAAGCGGGCATAGTCCTTGAAAACGACGCAGCCGCTCGATTCTCCGCGGCGGCCGCGCAGCAGGTAGGTGTGCGCAAGAAAGCCGTCGCGGCCATATTTGTTTTTGCCGTCGATAGGAGTGAGACGCAGCGCCTCGACGCCATGGAAGCGCGATTCGCGCAGCCTCAGATCGTAGGTGTGGGGCGGCGTCGGACCGGCATTCTTCCGGTTGGCGTAGCGCGGCTGGTCGGCCATCGAGCCCAGTCCCGAATGCGCCTCGAGCCGCGAACCGTCCGGCATATAGACGGTTTTCGCCGAGATGTCGTAGACGGCGACGCCGCTGCCGATGCCGGGCTTGGTGAACAGGTTGCGGAAGGCCCCGCCGCCCGCCGGGCTGTCGGGTTTGGCATAGGCCAGCATGTCCGCGGCCTTCGACCGCTTGGCCGGCTTGACCGGGCTGCCCTGCATGCCCGGGCTGCCTTGCATGCCCTGCTTGGCTTGCATGTCCTGCTTGGCTTGCATGCTTGGCATCGCCGCCGGTGACGAACTCCTCGGCGACAAGGCTGGCGCCCGGGGCATCTCGTCCTGCGGAGCGTCGGCGGTCTGCGCTTTGTTGGCATTGGATGGCCGAGACTGGGCCTTGGCGGCCTTTGATGACTGGACCTTGGGCGCTTTGGCCTTAGGTGCCTCGACCTTGGGTGCCTCGACCTTGGGCGCCTCGACATGGGGCGCCTCGTCTGACTGGTCGACTTCCGCCCGCGGGCGGAAGGTCGGCAAGGGAACGCTGTCGGGCATCTCGTCCTGCGGCGGCAGCGAGGCGATCTGAACCTCGCCCTCCGGCGGCGCACCAGGGTCGGCTGTCGCCACCTCCGGCAGCACGTCGATCATCTGTTCCGGCAATGCATTCGCTAGCGCCAGCGCCAGACGGGAGGATCGTTCGATCTCAGCGATCTCCGGCCCGAAGCGCACCGGGGCCGGGCCGTTCTGGTCGGGCAGGCGCACCGGCTCCGCAACGCCCGCGGCCGCCGGCAGGCTGGCAAGCATAGGAGGTGCTGAGTGGGCAAAGGCAGCGGCAAGCTTTTGCGGCGACAGCGCGGCTTTCGCCACCACGCTGTCGAAGCGCGCTTGCGGCGAGATTTCTGCGACAAGCGGCACAGTATCCGGCTGCGCTAACGGCTTGAGACGCGCCGCCTTGCCTTCATGCACGAAGTTCGCGGCGGCCTGTGCGCAACCGGCATCACACCGATCGAGCAGCGATGCCTGACGCTGCCGGCTTGCCAGTGACGGCGCCCACGAATTGGCCCATGAATTGGCAAGCGTGCGATCGGCGAGCGCGATGGTGCGCGGCGCGCGCAGGCTTTGCGGAAGACTGTTGGAGGCGGCGGTGAGCGAGGTTCCCACCCAATAGAGGCCGGCCATGGTCGCCACCGACCACAGAGCGATCGCAACGCCAACAACGGGAACCGCGACCCAGCGCAGGCCGGGCCTCATCGAAGTCAATCCAGAGTCAGGATTGTCACCCCGGTTATTCAAACGCACAAACGCCATACACCAACCTCAATCGGCCTTGCGGCATGCGGGGCTCGCAGCCGTCACAATCACAGTCGCCTGGTGCCCCCTGCACGCTTCGCGTCTGTTGCCGATTGATTCAAAAGATGGACAAACTTGGTTAACCAATCCCTCTACCGATCGCCGATTGGGCGAAGGTCGATAACAAAAAAGCCCCCTCCACGACTAAGAAAATGGCGGGAATGCCCTCCGTATCAGGCTTTGCTGCCCGTTTTTGCCGACCGAGTCAAGAAACCGAAAGGACTAGACCTTGCCTGGGCGGGCGACAGCTGAAGCTTTCTCGGATCAAAAGCGTCGCGTCACGCATAATCGTCTGCGCGCAGGCAGCGTTGCCGGCGCGGCTTTGCATACAGGCAAATTCGATTGTGCTAATATACCTTGGTCATGCACATTTGTGCGCGACCAACAAACGGGAGGATGCGATGGGAACCATGAATCGCAGGTCTGCAATTGCTCTCGGCGTCACCGCCGCCGCGGTAACGCCGCTATTCGCCTTGGCGACGCCTGCAAGGGCCGCCAAGCAATACGGCCCGACGGAGGGCAAGGAGGTTGCGCCCGGCATCAGAGTGGTGGAGGTCGGCACTGGCAACTCCGACATTCCCGCTTACAAGAGCATCTCAATCGTCGATATAGTCTTCCAGCCCGGAGCAGTCTTTCCTGAAACCGTGATGGACAACGACATGGTATGCACGATTGCTGCCGGCGAATTCACGATCAAGAAGGCGGACAAGGAATTCAAACTTAAGGAAGGCGAGATGTACACTTGCGCCAAGGGCAAGACCGACGGTGCCACGAATACAAGTAGCGTGGTCGGCGTGCATCGCATTGCGATCTTGATGCCTGCCTAGACCAATTCCAGGAAAAGTGTGCAACGGTTTCTGCCCGGAATTGCACAAAGAAATAGCCAGAGCGGTTCAGCGAACCGCTCTGGCGCATGACCGAAATGAGGCCCGCGACCTCCGCCGGAGGGGCGGGCCTTGTCATTGCGTGCTTGTCCTATGCGGCGCGCAGGTTTTCCGCCGGCCGCAAATTCTGGTTCATGCGGAACAGGTTCAGCGGGTCGTAGCGCTGCTTGATTTCCAGAAGCCGCCGATAGTTGCCGCCATAGGCTGCTTCGACCCGGTCGACCTCGTCCTCGGGCATGAAGTTCACATAGGCCGTGCCGGCGGCATACGGCCTGATCGCCTCGTAAACACCGCGCGCCCAGTCGATGCAGGCGCGGTCCATTTGCGGTTCGCGCCAGCGGGCGTGGACATTCATGACGAAATGCGCGCTGCGTTGCGGAAACGCCGTTGCATCCGCTGTCACGCGGCCTGCGGCACCGCCGATATGGGCGAAGAATATCTCGCATTCAGGCCCCGGAAGCCTGGGTATCGCGGCCGTGACGACCTCGATCGCACTGTCGGAAAGCTCGGTGAAGTCATGGCTCTTCCAGTAGTTTCGGGCGCCGGGCGTCAGCAACGGATCGAATGCCTGCTCCCAGCCGGTGAACGGGTTGGGGCCGACCACATCGGCAATCGGTGTGCCGATGGCGCGAAGCCTTTGCGTCGCTTTCTCGCCCTCCTGAAGATCGCCGCAATAGCACATGGCCAGGACCAGCACCTCCTTGCCATGCCATTCGGCCGGCAGGAACGGCAGCGGCGGCGCCTGCCGCATAACCACCCAGCAGGTCAGCTCATTGGGCGCTGCTTCGAGCGCCGCTCGGTATTCCCGCAACACATTTTCGGCATCGGCGAAAGGATGAACGACAAGCCCCGCCAGCACCTGCGGACCAACGTGGTGGAGCTTGAACTCGAAGGCCGTGACGACGCCGAAATTGCCGCCGCCACCGCGCAGCGCCCAGAACAGGTCGGGATTTTCGGTCTGGCTGGCGCGCAACAGCTTGCCGTCGGCCGTAACCACATCGGCGCCGAGAAGATTGTCGATGGTCAGGCCGAATTTCCGCGTGATCCAGCCGAAGCCGCCGCCCAACGTCAGGCCTGAAATGCCGGTGGTCGAGTTGATCCCGATCGGCACTGCCAGTTCGAAGGCCTGTGTTTCCGCGTCGACGTCGGCGAGCGTCGCTCCAGGTTCCACCCATGCCCGCCGCGTCGCTGGATCGACCCGCACCGACTTCATCGGCGACAGATCGATCATCAGGCCGCCATCGCAGACGGCACTGCCGGCGATGTTGTGGCCGCCGCCGCGGACCGCGACAAGAAGCCGGTTTTCCCTGGCAAAATTCACCGAGGCGATGACGTCGGCGGCACCGGCGCAGCGCACGATCAGCCCGGGCCGCCGGTCGATCATGGCATTCCAGATGCTGCGTGCGTCGTCATAGGCGGCGTCGCCTTCCCTCAGCACGGTGCCGCGCAACTGTGCCGAAAGCACTTCAAGGGCCGCGGCTTCGACCGTCGTCTTGCCGCGTTCAAGCGTGGTGAGGCTCATGCTGTTCATGGCTTTCCTCCCGATTGCTTTTTCTGAGCTGTTTCCCCCCACCCGGTTTTGAAGTGTGCCCTTATATTAGATATCACGCAAGTTCAAAGCCGCTTGCTGGCCGGTCTTGCGGCACGCGGCGGTGGCCGCGCCCAATCGGACGAGATCTGACGCAGGCCGCCGGTTTGCGAGGATGCAGAATGACATTGTTGGCAGCTTGCTAGTCGGCATGCCGCCGGATTTCACCTTCAGCCCGTCCGTGAAGGCGATGGGGCCTAACGGCCCGCCGCCCAGGCGAGGGCGGACTGCACGTCTTCCTCGATCCGGTGCCGCGCTGACGGGCTCACGCCGTCCCCTTCTGCATAGACGATGCTGGGCGAGCCATAGGCCGGCAATTCCGGCCTATGGCGATTTGCCGATCAACACTCTTCGGTAGTCTTCTTCATTTGACCGGGGGCGGCGGTCTTGGTGTCGGTGTCCTGCTGACCAGGAGCGGCCTCTCGCGCGCTGCCGGTCTGCTGGCCAGGTGCGCAATCTTTGGCCGAATTCGGATTCGTGCCGCTGGTGGTGGTCGAGTCAGTTTCCTGATCGGTTGTGGTGGTGGAGTTGGTTCCCTGATCGGTGGTGCTGGGCATGGTTGTGGTCGTCGAGGTTCCGCTCGTCGAGCTTCCGCTTGTCGTCTGGGCAAGTGAAAGCCCGGACGATACTGCCAGCATGACCGACGCCAGAAGGATGCGTTTCATCGTCGTTCTCCTGTTCTGAATGCGCGGGATGCGCTGGAAAACCAACAGTGAGACCGAAGGACTGTTCCTCGACCATGTTCAACTTTTGTAACTCCGGCCTAACGGTCAGCTCTCATTGAGACCAAAGGCCGGAGACTAAAGGCCCGGCAAAAAGCCCGTCGGCAGGCCAAACCGACATGGCTGCTGGATCGACGTGAAACGTTCCCGCCGGTTCGGCCGAGGAACTACGCAGCGGTCCGCGGAGTTAGGCATGTGATCCACATAAGCACAGGAGAGCTCTGATGGCACCGCGCAGAAAATCCGACGATCCGTCCGAAGGCCCGACAATCGAACAGCAGGATTGGGACGCGATCAAAGGCGGCAAAATTCTACCAGACAGCGTGCCGGGAAACGGCGACATCCGTTATGACCTCGAGAAAGAGGGTGAACTGCCCGAGGAAGACGACGACAATCCGTACCAGGACAGCGACGAGGCGCTGCCGGACGATGAGGAGGAACGCGCTCTCGCGCGTAATCCTTCGAAACAAGACATCGACGAGCCATGACGGCAGCATTTAATAGGCCCGGCTAGCCCGCCCGGTTCGGGTGCGCTCCAAATTCCGTGAAAATTCCTGCAGCGACAGAAAAGGCCCCGCGGGGAGGAAGCGCGGGGCCTTTGTCCGAATGCCGTCCGAACGGCCTTCATAGTCGCTGGAGTAGAACGACTGCGCTTCCAACCGTGGCGGGCGGATGTTGTTCCATCGAAACCGAAAAAAAGACGGTGCCCGTTTGTTGTTTGCGCCAGCATTGCTGCCGCAGAGCTAACGCTTGTCGAGGACGCTGTGGCACTTGGTTTGCGCCTGACGCGTCGCACCACTTGTCAGACAAAGCCGGGAACCGGCTTTGTCTTGCCGCTTAGTTGCGCGCCCAATGTCAGTGCCTGCGGGAAGTTCTGGACAATTGCGGCCATCAAGGTGGCGCTGCCGGGGCGAAGGGCAATTCCGGCAAGTGCTGCAGCGGCGTGGACCCGTGTCGAAAACAGTCTTTTCCAGGCCGCCTCATAGCGTCTGCCGGCAGCCTCGCGCCCCACCCGGCCGCTTGGCGCGCATGCGAGTTCGCAAGCCAGCAGCCAGCCGGACTGAAGCGCCATCGAGATGCCCTCGGCGATAACAGGATGAGACTCTCCGGCTGCATTGCCGACGCGGAAGATGTCCCGTTCGTAGCACGAGCGAATGCCCGGCCGGATCGGGCCTGCGGCAAGCCACGGACCGTCGCGGTGAGCTGCCCCAAGGGCATCCCTGACACCCCGGCACGATTCCATCAGATGGCGGGAGACCGCATCGGCGGCCGACACATGGCTGTGGTTTGGGCCACGGTGTTTACGCAACCGCGCCAGCATATCGCGCCGAATGCAGCACGAGATCGACAAGCGGCCATGATCCGCCGAGACCATGCCGCCATAACCGCCCGGAAACGCCAGCAGAGGCATCAAATCAGGCGCCAGGGACGACCCGGTGAAATGCGCCTTGAAGCCGAGCAGGTCCGACGGGCGGTTGCTCTTTTCGGGCTGGCTGGGCAGCGGTCCTGGTTCCCAGGAGCCGTGCGCGGCTACAATCACCGGCGCACGCAATACCGTCGTTTCGTTCCCGGCTTGAATTCGCACCATTTGCATCTCGCCATCCCGCTCGATGGCGACGGCGCGATAGGGCTGAAAGATTTCGACTCCCGCCAATCGCGCCGCCTGCAAAAGCAGACAGTCGAGAATGTCCCGGCCAAGCGCCCGGCCGAAACCATCGTTTGCAGCGGGCCGATCTTTTGCACGGGGCCCATTTTTTGCAGGAGGCATGGGCGCCTCGACACTAGCTTCGCCGGAAAAGAAGCCGACGCGGCGGATTTCGGGGCCGGCATTGGCACGCCAGGCATCGCCGATCTCCATCTGATCCAGAAGCGCGAGATTGCTTGCCGATATATATTCGCCGCAGACCTTGCGGCGCGGGAACGCGCTCTTCTCCACGATAGCCACGGCCCACCCGCGCCGGGCCAGCGTGAGCGCGACGGATGTGCCCGCCGGGCCGGCGCCTATGATGATCGCGTCATGGGTCCGCGTCATAGGTCATCACCGGCGCTGGCACCGACGAAAATGTGGGAAAAAAGGCCGGCGCGCCGTTCCTCGACCGGTTTGCCTTTTGCCGCAAGCCAGAGACCGGAAAGCTCACTGCCGCGAAAGCCGCCACGCACGCTTTGAGCGGCGTCGTTTCGTGTGACGTCATTGGCGCCGATTGCCGGGAGAAGACGGGTAGCGGCCAGCGCCAGTTTTGCCCGCAATGGCTCTGTCGCCAACAGCAGCGGGGCCTTCGGCACCATCAGTGCAAACAGGCGCACGAGCTCGGCATCGTCGAAATGATGCAGAAACAGATTGACGGTGATCGCGTCGAACTGCGCGCCCTCGTTCTTTGTGGCCCAGTCGAAGACATCGGCGGTGATGCCTTCGACCGTCCACCCCAGCCTGTCAAAATCATCCCGCAATTGCGCTGTGATGAGGTCGACACGGTCGAGCATTATCAGTTCGACCCCAGGCCAATGCCCGGCCATGCGCCGCGCTACCGCCAGCATGAAAGAGCCATCGCCGGCGCCGATCTCCAGAATCCGGCGTGGCGGCTTTGGCACAAATTTCCCGAGCAGCGACGCCATGATCTTTGCCTGAAACATCAGCGCGTTGATGCGACGAAGGTCGCGGCGCGCGGCAAGCGCTCGCGGATCGTCGGCCGCAAGTCCGTCAAGGATTTCCGGCGCAAGCTTACGGTGCTCCAGGCCACTCATGACACGGTTCGAAAAAGCATGGTTTCGGCCGTCAGCCCGGGTCCGAACGACATGCCGCAGCCGAGCAGGCCCGGCGGCGCCTTCAGCATCTCCTTCATCACGAACATGACGGTCGCTGACGACATGTTTCCGTATCGTCGCAACACCTCGCGCGATGGCTCCAGCGCGGTGGGCGCGAGTTTCAGAGCCCTGTCGACGGCGTCGAGAACCGACCGTCCACCCGGGTGCACGGCCCAAAGGTCGATCGCTTCCGCTGTCCGGCCGCTGAGGATGGCGTCCTGGTTGCTCCGCAACGCTTCATGAATCGCTGCCGGGACCTGGCCGGAAAGAACCATCTCGAAGCCGTGGTCGCGAATGCTCCAGCTCATCAGGTCACGCCGCTCACGCGCCACGATACAATGAAAGCTCTCGAGCTCGACGCCGGCCGGCTCTGCGGTGACGAGCGCGGCCGCGCAGCCGTCGCCCCAGAGGCAGAACGACAGCAGCTTTTCCAGTTCGGTCGTTTCGCGCAGATGCAGCGTGCAGAGTTCGATATTGACCAGGAGGACCTTGGCGCGAGGGTCGGAGCGGACGATGTGGCGGGCAAGCTTGAGACCGTTGATCGCCGCGTAGCATCCCATGAAACCAATCATCGTGCGTTCGACCCTGTCCGGCAGGCCGCATCGCGCAACCAGATCCAGGTCGATGCCCGGCGCCGAAAAACCGGTGCAGGTGGTAACGACGAGATGAGTGATGCGGCGAGCGTCATCGCCAAGCTCCAATCCGTCGACGCCTTTTTGCGCCAGAACAGGCGCGGCATCTCGGAACATTGCCATTCTCTCGGCCGTTCCAGGAAAGGCGCCCCGGATAAAAGTCCCAGCCAGATCTGCTGATGGTCCTTCGGGGTCGCCAGCGGGTGCAAAGCAGGAATAGCGGCGCTCGATGCCGGCGAGATCAGCCATGCGTTCGAAAATTCTTCGGCGATCGGCCACAAGCATCGAGGCCGCGAAACGCAGATAGAATCGATGAACCTCGTGCTCCGGCACCGCTGTCGCGATCCGGTTGATATAGGCTTTGGCCGGCATATTCTGTCTCCTCGGCGTATGCACGGTGTAACGTGAGGCCACCGCCGGAGGGTCTTTGCTCACCAAGGATGGAGCGTTGTTCGATAAACGTTTCCGAAAACTGATTTCATCCCGAGATTCGGCACACGCTGTTGCAAAGCGATGCTGCGGTTCGCCGGCACTAGCAATATAGGCTCCATCGCCGAGGCGTTGACGGGAGAGCCCGCGCTTCTGGCAGATGCGAGCCGCGGGCCGAGGCGCCTTGCGTCCGGCACTCACCGGGCACCGTCTTTTTCCTGCATCGACGGAACATTAGCGCATACTAACAGTTGTAGGATGACAGCGGGTATCTCCCGGATATTGGCTGCTGGATCGGGGCCCGTACCCCGGTCGGCCCGCGCTCCTCCAGAGGCGCGGGCCTCCCGGTCCTGAGGGCGGCTATTGGAACAAGAATGCCGAGCAGGCGTTCCACAAATTATGTCCAGCTGCCCGGGATTCGCGGAAAAGACAAAGGAGAGCTGTCATGAACAATATCATCTGGCTGGTTGGGGCCGTCGTTATCGTAATAGCGATACTCAGCTTCCTTGGCCTTCGTTAACATTCGCCTTTAGCGAAAAGGCGACGCAGGACTAAGTAGTCACTTGGGTCTACTCCGAAACCCATACCGCAGCGCTAGCTGACGCCGCTGTGTCACGCGCTTTCCTGCTGCAAGTGTTCCGATTCCAATCGCCCGATCGTTTAAGCAAAGCACGATGTTGATCTGCGCACGCCAGCACTTGCGTCGCATCGGTCCGCTGGGGGTTGCGAACTCTCGAAGCCGGTCGCCAAATTGCGTGAGCGGTATGAAGCCAAGGCTTCTTTCTCGTCTTGATGTCAGGGCATTGGGACTTGCAAAAGCCGCACTTTGAGGCCAGCCTATGCGCATGATGGCACGCCGGTCGGCAAAGCAATTGCTTGTCATGCTGCTCGCGGTCTTCCTGACCGCCGGGTTCAGCCTTGCCGGCGCTCAGGCGAGCGTCATGTCGGCGCAGATGATGACGACGACGTCGGACAAAGCCATGGTCATGCACTCCGACGCGGACACGGCCATGTCGTCCGACATGGCTGGCGACTGCAAGGCGTGCCCCAAAGGAGCCGGCGACAAAGGCGATCCTATGCATTGCCCGCCGACCTGCATCGCACCGGTGCTCGCGGTGCTGCCGCAAGGCATCGCCATGAGGATAGTTGCGCGGATGCAGGAGCCGTTGGCGCTACCGACCCCGCTTCTTCACGGGCGAAGTTCCCTGCCCGACCCATACCCTCCAAGACAAGCGATCTGATCTGACGCCGTTTCAGCCGTCCTGCGGCTGATTGTCGGCGCTCGATCGCCCACTGCGCTCATTGTGGCGTAGCGGGCGCGGACAGCAGGTCAATCGATGTCGGACGGTCGCCGTCGATCGAGATCGCGAAGGGCATAAGGGTGCATTCCGATTCCAGTTATTTGATTTCACGCCGCAGGTTTCTCGTTGCGGCGGCGGGGGTTGCCGCGTCCGCATCGATGCGTCCCAGGTGGGTATCCGCCATGGAGGAGCGCCGGATCAGGGTTGCGGCGAGCCAGGCCCGGCTCACCGGCCTCGATGGCCCGCAAACCCCGGTATGGGCCTATGACCGGACAGTTCCCGGCCCAGCGCTACGCCTGCGGCAAAGAGAGCCGGCCCGTATCGTCGTCGACAACGGGCTCGACGAGGACACTACGGTTCATTGGCATGGCATACGATTGCCAAATGCGATGGACGGCGTGCCAGGCCTGACCCAGAAGCCGATCAAGCCGGGCGAGAGCTTCGTCTATGAGTTCACGCCGCCCGATGCCGGCACCTTCTGGTATCATCCTCATGCCGACAGCCTGGTGCAACTTGGCCGCGGCCTTGCCGGCGCACTGATCGTCGAGGAGGCCGAGCCGGTCGCCGTCGACCGCGATCTCTTGTGGCTGCTGCAGGATTGGCGACTTGCCAAGGATGGGCAGATCGCTGCCGGCTTCGGCAACATGATGGATGCGGCGATGTCCGGCCGCGTCGGCAACGTCGTCACCATCAACGGCACGGTGCCGGCCGACCAATTGGTGAAAGCGGGCGAACGGATCAGGCTGCGGCTGGCCAATGCGTCGCTCGCCCGCATCATGGCCTTGCGCTTCGAAGGTCATCGCCCGGTTGTCGTCGCGATCGATGGCCAGCCCTGCGACCCGCACGAACCGGATAGCGGGCGCCTTGTGCTCGCGCCGGCCATGCGCATCGATGTGATGCTCGACATGCAGGGCGATCCGGGCAAGCGCTACGCCGTGATCGACGATTTTTATGATGGCCTCGCCTACACACTGACCACGCTCGCCTATGACGAGGCGCCGCCGCTGCGCGCGCATCCTCTCGACGCGCCTGTCGGCCTGCCGCGCAATCCGCTGCCGGCCCCCGATCTCGCCGGGGCCGAGCGCCAGGAGATCGTGCTGCAAGGCGGCATGATGGGTGGTGGCAAGCTCGCCGGCGTCGGCGGCATGATGGGCATGGGGATGCCCGGTATGAATGGCGAGGCCGCCTGGGCGATCAACGGCACGTCGATGACCGGCGACGGCCACGCCGGCATGGCGCCGCAATTCACGCTGAGACGCGGCACGACCTGTCATCTCACCATGCGCAACGAAACCGCTTGGTGGCATCCGATGCACATCCATGGCTTCAGCATGTCGGTGCTGTCGCGCAATGGTTCGTCGGTGCCGCACCGGCAATGGCAAGACACGGTGCTGCTTGCCCCAAAAGATACGATCGAATGCGCCTTCGTCGCCGACAATCCCGGCGACTGGATGCTGCACTGCCATGTCGCCGACCACCAGATGGCCGGCCTGATGACCGTCTTCTGCGTAACCTGAATCCATTCGTTCAACGAAGGAGAACTGCAATGAAACTGACCTACCGCCTCGCCGCCCTTGCCGCGCTGATCGCAACGCCGCTGCCCGCGGTCGCCGCCACGATCGAAGCGGTGATGTACAAGAACCCGCAATGCAGTTGCTGCGAGTCCTATGCCGCCTATCTCGAGCAGAACGGCTTCAAGGTGGACATCAAGCCGGTCAACAATCTGTCGCAGATCAGCAGCGATGCCGGCGTCCCCGCCGACCTCGAAGGCTGCCACACGCTGATGGTTGACGGCTATGTCATCGACGGCCTAGTGCCGATCGACATCGTCAGGAAGCTTTTGACGGAACGCCCCGCCATATCAGGCATCACCCTGGCCGGCATGCCGACCGGCGCGCCCGGCATGGGCGGCGAGAAGTCAGGGACCTGGACGATCTACGCCTTCACGAAGGACGGCAAGGCGCCGACCGTCTACGCGACGCGGTGAAAACAGTCGTGACCATGAGCAAACTGGCCATGGCCCTGGTTGGCATGCTGCTGGTGTTTTCGCGGTCGGCATCGGCTTCCGAACCGCCGCAGAATTTTGCCGTTCACGAAACCCCGGTGCCGGTGCCAGAAATCAGCTTCGAGGACGGCGATGGTCGACCCCGAAGCCTTGCCGATTTTTCCGGCAAAATCGTGCTGCTCAACGTCTGGGCGACATGGTGCGCGCCCTGCCGGAAGGAGATGCCGACGCTCGACCGGCTGCAGGCCGAGCTCGGCGGGCCGGATTTCGAGGTCGTCGCGCTGTCGATGGACCGCGCCGGCCCGGACATCGTGAAAAAGTTCTTCGCCGAGATCGGCATCGAGCACCTCGCCCTCAATATCGATACCTCAGGCAAGGCCATGTTCGCCATTGGCACCGTCGGCCTTCCAGCGACTTTGCTGATCGATCGCAACGGCAAGGAAGTCGGCCGGCTGATCGGCCCGGCGGAATGGGACGCGCCCGACATGGTCGACTTCATCTGCAGCCGCATCGCTGCCAGGTGAGAAAGGAACAGATATGTCCGAGCCAAAGGCTCGCTGCGTCGCGCCGGCTTTGAACGAATGGAGGCGTTTGCTGCTACGCGTAATTGCCATCGCGGCGCTGATCGCAGGCTTTGCGTATCCGGCGCAAGCTCACTCGCTCGGCGAAGTCGATGCCATGCTTCAGAGCGACGAGAAATATTTCCAGACGCTCGACAGACCGGCGCCCGATTTCACACTGCGTACCGACGACGGGCGTGTCCTGCGGCTGGTCGATTTGCGCGGCAAGGTCGTCATCCTCCACTTCATCTACACATCGTGCCCCGATGTGTGCCCCCTGCATGCCGAGAAGATCGCCGAGATCCAGAAAATGGTGAACGGCACGCCGATGAAAGGCCAGGTCACCTTTGTGACCATCACCACCGACCCTGTGAGGGACACGCCGGACGTGCTGCGCAATTACGGACCGGCGCACGGGCTCGACCCGGTCAATTGGCTGTTCCTGACCACGACCGCGGGTCAGCCTGAGGATGCGACCCGGAAGCTCGCGGAAGCCTTCGGCCACAAGTTCGCCTTGACTGATGGCGGTTACCAGATGCACGGCACTGTCACGCATGTGATCGACAAACAAGGCCATTGGCGCGCGAATTTCCACGGCCTGAGTTTCGCGGCGGTCAATCTCGTCACCTTCGTCAACGCGCTCACCAACAATGTCGAGCGCCCGCACCATGAGAAGGAAACGGGGTGGTGGGCGAAAATCAAGGGCATGTTCTGAGGCACCATTCGTCTTGACCGAAATTTACGACGAACTAATTCCCATCGGAATCGCCGATGCTCACCGGCGAGGGCGGGCTTCCACCGACCGTAGAGGCGACCGCAATGATGAATGGTCCAATGGGTATGTGGATGATGGGCGGCATGGGGCTCACATGGGTCCTGGTGCTTGTCGCCCTTGTGCTCGTGATTGCAGCGCTCCTCAAATACCTGCGAAGCTGACGGGGCTGACGATCGCGACCCGAAGAGCGACAGGACCGCGATAGGAGAAAGGATCGCGGACAGGTGAAATTCCCAGTCCGCAAGCACGGTTTTACCGACGAGCAGATCTTGGACGCGCCGAACCTGCGCGACGGCTGCGGCGGGGCATTCAAATTGCCATACCCGGGTTGACCTTCTAGCTACAGGAAGGTTTACTTTCCCACTGACCAAGGAGATTTTCGTCATGAACATTGGTATCGCATCCGAAAAATCCGGCCTGCCGTCCAAGACGATACGCTACTACGAGGACATCGGGCTTTTGCGCCCGGCCCGGACGGAGAATGGCTATCGTGACTATTCGGCAGACGACATCCACCGCTTGCGATTTCTGCAGCGC
Organism: Mesorhizobium sp. M6A.T.Ce.TU.016.01.1.1; assembly: GCF_003997065.1. Taxonomy (NCBI): domain Bacteria; kingdom Pseudomonadati; phylum Pseudomonadota; class Alphaproteobacteria; order Hyphomicrobiales; family Phyllobacteriaceae; genus Mesorhizobium; species Mesorhizobium sp. M6A.T.Ce.TU.016.01.1.1. The sequence goes on from NZ_RZTJ01000011.1 coordinate 97,039, forward strand.
TCGCGCAGCCTGGGTTTTTCGGTCGACGAGTGCCGCCAGTTGCTGTCGCTCTATCAAGACAGGGACCGCGACAGCGCCGACGTGAAGGCCATTGCCAAAGCCAAGCTCGTGGAGATCGACAGGAAGATCGCCGAACTGGTGGGATTGCGCGGCCTGCTGCATCATCTGGTTGAGCATTGCCATGGCGACGAGCGGCCGGACTGCCCGATCATCGACGAACTGGCGGGAGAAGGCCTGGTTCAGTGAAATGGACCGCCGCCACCGTGATGCTGTCGCTTGCCTGCGCCTCCGCGGTGGTGGCCGCGGCTGGACCTGACCCAATCGTTGCGACGCGCCAGTCCTCGATGAAGGAGATGGCCGCCGCCGCGAAAACGATCGCCGCGATGTTCGACGGCAAGCTGGCCTATGACGCCGCGGCGTTCAAGGCGGCGGCCGAGACCATCCGCGCCCGCACCGGCCCTACGCTTATCACGGAATTTCCGAGCGCGACATTGGGCGCGCCTTCGGGCGCCAAGTTGGAAATCGATCAAGCCCGTTCGGAATTCGAGGCTCTGGCCCGTCACATCGGGACGCTGGCCATCACGCTTGCCGCCAAGGCCGAGCGGGCGCCCGCCAGCATCACCGACGACATGAGGATGGGTACCGGCCCGGCGATGGGCGGCGGCAGCCTGCTTGGCAAGCGGCCGGCAGCGGCGCAAGCCGATCCTGCCAAGGCTCCTGCCGAGCACCTGTTGCATCTTATCCTGCAGGATTGCTCAAGCTGTCATTCGAAGTTCCGGCAGAAGGTCCTGTGAGGGCCCGACCAAGCACGTTCTGATCAGTCGACGTTCCAGCTAATGTCCCGGCCCGGCGCTTAATTCGCTGCGGCGCCAGGCGGCCGGCGAGATTCCCACCGAGCGCTTGAACTCGCGCCCGAAATGATAGACGTCGCAGAAACCGCAGGCCTCGGCGATCTCGGCCAGCTTTTGGTCGCTTTGCACCAGCAGCGATTGCGCCTGCATCAGCCGCTCGCGCATCAGCCATTGATGCGGGCTTGTCCGCAGATGTTTTTGGAACAGCCGCCGGATTTGCGAGGGGCCAAGGCCGGTGACCGCGAATAGGTCCGGCGCGGTCCAGGCGAAGCCGGGTTCGCCACGCATGGCGTCCAGGGCAGCGGCTAGCGGCTTCGGCAAATCATCAGGACCGGAGCCGGCGAGCGCCCGGTCGACCAAAAGCACGAATTCGGCGACCAGTTGGTTGAGCCTGAAATCAAGGCTGGCGTCGCGCCGCCGCAACGCGGCAAACAGCCGCTCGAACCACGCGACTGGGCTCATGGCTTCCGGGAACACGGCCCGCAAGGTCCCCTCTCCGAACAGCTTGCGCCGCAGGATCGCCGGGTCCGGGCCGTCGAGCCTGAACCATAGCAGGCTCCACGGATCGTGCTCGTCGGCGGCATGCACATGCGGCGCCTCGTTGGCCATCCACACCAGTTGGCCCGGCCGCACCTCCAGCCGCTGTCCCAGCGTCTCCACGATACCGTGGCCCGACAGGCAATAGAGGATATCCTGGCCGGGATAGGCCGCGCGTTCTATCCGGTAATCCGGCGCCGCGGCGACCTTGCCGGCGCGCAGCACGCTAAACGCCGTGCGCGTCCATCCGGCCGCCGGCACATAGTGGAAACTCTCGAGAACCGACGTTCTTGCTCGCATGCGCGTTTTATACAAAAACTGCGCAGTGCTGTCCATTTTGTTCCCTGCCAAGCACCGCTAAGGTTGCTTTCAAGAGGCAGGCGAGGTCGGCATTCAGTTGCCTGGACCCGCTCTTCCCAAGGCCCTCAAGGCGCATCGCGCCACTGAGGGCCCGTTCGCGAAGACCAGGGAGGCAAGACGATGCTCGCGATGACCGAGGAAGAAACGGAACACTACGCCCGCGACGGGTACATTATCCGCAAGGGGCTGCTGAGCGTGGCGGAGGTGGACGATTTTCGTGACCACGCACGCAGGCAGCTCGAGGCGGAGACCAGGAGCGGAGCCGTCATGGCCAAGGGCGACAAGGAAGGCAAGACCACCCTCCTGAAGATGTGGACCAAGGCCGAGGACGACAAATACGGTCTTCTGGCGCGCGACGAGCGCATGGTCGATCTCGCCCAGGATGCCGTCGGCAAACCCATCTATCTCTACAGCCACAAGATGACGATGAAGCAGCCCAATGAGGGCGGCGCCTGGGAATGGCATCAGGATTTCGGCTATTGGTACAATTACGGCTGCCTCGCGCCGGAGATGATGAGCATCTACGTCGCGCTCGACAAGGCGACCCGCGAAAATGGCTGCCTGCAGGTGCTCAAGGGTTCGCACAAGCTCGGCCGCCTCAACCACATCCGCGAGAACGACCAGACCAATGTCGAGCAGGAGCATCTGGAAGCGGCGCTGAAGCGCTACGAGCATATCTATGTCGAGATGGAAGCCGGCGACGCGCTGATCTTCGACGGCAATCTGCTGCACCGCTCCGACGCCAATCGTTCGGACACCTATCGCTGGGGCTATATCTGCTCCTACAACGCCATCGAGAACGCGCCGTTCAAGAAGGTGCGCGAATACGGAAATTACGACGAATTGCATAAGGTGCCTGCCGGTTCGTTCCGCAAGGCGTCCTGACGTCGACAGCAAGGCACGGGCGATCGCGCCCGCACCAACCATGATTGGAAAGATCGTGGAAAGGCAGGGAGATAGAGCCGCATCCTGATTCTGTTTGGGAATAGGCTCTCATGCATCGACCCGCACACGAGCTCGGTTCGGGTCGAGGATGGAACCGGAAGAGGAGTGGCGGTGCCGGTCGTGACCGGCGGTTCGCCACACACAGGGAGGATGCTGTATGGCCGATGCGGTCAGGACCGGCGCGCGCGCGCCAGCCGCGGACCGATTGACGCTGGCGCGGCTGTTGCGGGCGCGCGAAGCTGGCGTGTTCATCGCGCTGCTCGTGCTATGCCTGTTTTTGTCCTTCGCCACCGACGGGTTCCTGACGTCGCTGAACCTGCTCAATGTCGGTCGCCAGATCTCACTGCTCGGGATCATGGCGGTCGGCATGACATTCGTGCTGATCGCCGGCGAGGTCGACCTGTCGGTCGGCTCGACCTACGCATTCTCCGGCCTCGCCACCGGCATGCTGATCATCGCCGGCTGGGCGCTTCTACCGGCGATCGGCGTCGGCCTGCTCACCGGCGTCGCCATCGGGCTCGTCAACGGCGTGCTTTCTACCTATGGCCGGCTGCCGTCGCTGATTGCGACGCTCGGCATGCTGTCGATCGTGCGCGGTGCTGCCCTCATCCTGACCAACGGCCAGCCGGTGACGGTGAACGCCCGCAACGGCGCCCTGCCCGAGGTCCTGCAGACGTTCGGCTTCATGGGCCAGGGCTATCTATTCAGCATCATCCCGATGCAGCTGGTGTTTTTCGTCATCATCGCAGCACTTGCCTGGGTGGTGCTGTCATTCTCCAATTTCGGATTCCGGGTCTATGCCGTCGGCGGCAGCGCCAAGGCCGCGCGTGTTTCAGGCATTTCCGTCAACTCGGTCAAGATCTGCGCTTTCGTGCTGATGGGCGTGCTAGCGGCCTTCGCCGGCATTTTGAGCCTGGCCTTCCTGCCAAGCGGTCAGGCCGGACGCACCGGTCTCGGCCTCGAGCTCGACGTCATCGCCGCGACGATCGTCGGCGGCGCCTCGCTTTCGGGCGGCGAAGGCACGATCCTCGGCACCATTCTCGGCGTCCTGATCATCGGCGTGATGCGCAACGGACTGGTGCTGATGGGCGTATCGCCTTTCGTCCAGGAACTGATGATCGGTCTGGTCATCATCATAGCGGTCGGCATCGACAAATGGAGCACGCGCCGGCCGAGCTGAAGCAGGAAAACCAAAGCAACAGGCCAGTCAAAAGGCCAAACAACAGGGAGGACTATCCATGAAACTCAGACATGTCATTCTCGCAGCCGCGCTCAGCCTGTTGCCGCTGTCGGCCCATGCCGGCGCCAAGCTGGCCGATTTCGCATTGGCCGACCGCATCAAGGCCAAGATCGCCGCCGGCGAGCCGCTCGACATCTACGTCTCCTACCACGACGTCTCCAACGAATTCGCGCCGTTCATGAAGGCCGGGGTCGAGCGCGCCGCCAAGGAGGACAAGGTCGGCGCTCAATTCATCGGCCCCGTCGGCGCCGACGCCGACGGCCAGATCAGCGAGATCGAGACGCTGATGGGCAAGATGGACGGACTTGCTATCTCGTCGGTCTCGACCGATGCGCTGGCGCCACTGATCGACCGGGTCATCGCCGCCGGCATCCCGGTCGTGACCTTCAACACCGACAATCCCGAAAGCAAGCGCCTCGCCTTCGCCGGCCAGGACCTCGTCCAGTCCGGCCGCGAGGCCGGCAAGCTAATGGCCAAGGTGCTGGGCGGCAAGGGCAAGGTGATGATCACCACGATCGACGCCGCCGCCCAGTGGTCGCTCGACCGCGAGAAGGGCGCGCGCGAGGCGCTCACCGCCGAGCCCGGCATCGAGGTGGTCTCAACGCTCAACACCGGCACCGATCCGCAGAAGATCTATGCGGCAATCGAGAACGCCATGCTGGCCAACCCAGCGATATCGGGCGTGCTGTCGCTCGAATGCTGCTCGACGCCGGCCGCCGGCACCTGGGTCGAGCGCAACAACGCGGCCGACAAGGTCAAGGTGGTCGGCTTCGACCTGCTCGACCAGACGGTGCAACTCGTCCAGGACGGCAATATCGAGGCGACGATCGACCAGGCGCCGGAGAAGCAGGGCTTTGCCGCGGTCGACCTGATCGTCCAGTTCCTCAAGGGTCAGCCGATCGAGAACCTCGACACCGGCGTCGGCGTCTACACCAAGGAAAACATCGCCGAGGTCGCCAAGAAGTAACAAGCCAGCGTGACGGGAGTTGCCGGCCTTGGGTCGGCAGCTCTTCGTCCAGCCAGCCAATGACAGAGCAACAGAGCCCTGCCCCCATCGTCGAGATCTCCGGCCTGACCAAGCGGTTTCCCGGGGTGCTGGCGCTCGACCGCATTTCCGTCGATTTCCGCCCCTGCGAGGTGCATGCCGTCATCGGCGAGAACGGCGCCGGCAAATCGACCTTGATGAACATCCTTGCCGGCGATCTGCAGCCGGACGGCGGTGAAATCCGCATCGACGGCGAGGAGGCCACCATCGCCTCGCCGCTGGCCAGCCGGGCCGCCGGCATCACCGTGGTCTATCAGGAACTGGCGCTCTGCCCGACGCTGACCATCGCCGACAACATCATGATGTCTGACATGGCGGCGCGCTCCGCCGTGTCGTTGGTGCCGCGCGAGGAGATGCGACGCGAGGCGCGCGCCGCCTTGACCCGCCTCGGCATGGGCAAGCTCGACCCCGACACCAGGGTTAGCCGGCTTTCCGTGGCCGAAATGCAGCTGGTCGAGATTGCCGGCGCCATCCGCCAGCGTGCCCGCCTGCTTGTCCTCGACGAGCCCAATTCGGCGCTTTCCAAGCGCGAGAGCGAGCGGCTGTTCGATATCGTCAGGCAATTGCGCAGCGAGGGCGTCACCGTCATCTACGTCTCGCATCATCTGAAGGAAGTGCTAGACCTTGCCGACCGCATCACCGTGATGCGCGACGGGCGCACCATCGAGACGCTGGACAATAACGGCCTGTCGGAAGACCGGCTGATCCGCGCCATGGTCGGCCGCGATCTCGACACGGCAGCGCAGTGGTCGCTACAGCCGCAGGCGCAGTCGGACGGCGCGCCGATCGTGCTCTCCGTCGAGAAGCTGACGGCACTGGGGCTGGATGAGCTGAGTTTTAGCGCCCGCGCGGGCGAAATCCTCGGCATTGGCGGCCTGCCCGATTCCGGCAAGGACACGCTCGGCGAGGCCCTGTTCGGACTATGCGGCCGCAGCGGTCGCATCACCATCGACGGCAAGGAGTTGCGCGCAGCCGACCCGCACGCCTCGATCCGCAACGGCATGGCGCTGGTACCGGCGGACCGGCGCGGCGCGGGCGCGCTTTTGTCGATGAGCGTCGCCAACAATGTCGTCTCGGCCTCGCTGCCGCGCTTTTCGCTCGCCGGCTTCATGCGGCGCGGCGCGGTCGGCCGCGAAGCCCGCGCGCAGGTCGCCCGGCTCGACGCGCGCATTTCACATCTCGGGCAGAAACTGGCGACTTTGTCGGGCGGCAACCAGCAGAAGATCATCCTCGGGCGTAGCCTCGTCACCAATCCACGCGTGCTGGTCCTGCACGAGCCGACGCGCGGCGTCGATGTTGGCGCCAAGGCCGAGATCTATGCCATCCTGCGCGGCATCGCCGGCGAAGGCGTGGCGGTGGTGATGATCTCGTCGGAGATTCCGGAATTGATCATGAACGCCGAACGCGTTCTGGTGCTGCGCAACGGCCGGATCTCGGGTGAACTGACCGGCGCCGGCATCAACGAGGAAGCGATCCTGGCCCGCGCCATGGCGTCCTGAACGAGGGCATTGATGACACCACCCAAAATCACAATCGTCGGCAGTTTCGCGGTCGGTCTGACCATGCGGGCGCCCAAGCTGCCGATTTTCGGCGAGACGATGCTCGGCACCGATTTCGACATGGGGCCGGGCGGCAAGGGTTCGAACCAGGCCGTCGCCACCGCAAGGCTGGGCGCCGCCTCGTCGCTGCTCGCCATCATCGGCACCGACAAGCTGGCCGGCATCGCCACCGATCTCTACGCCGCCGAAGGCGTCGACTCGAGCCTGGTCACGACGCGTGCGGAGCGCGCCACCGGCGTCGGCTTTATCATCCTCAACGATAGGGGCGAGAACTTCATCATCCTCGACATGGGCGCCAACGAGCTGATGGATGCCGAGACCGTCGACTTGGGCGAACGGCGCATCGCCGAGAGCGACGTCGTCATGACGGTGCTCGAAGTGCCGATCGCCGCCGCTGCCCGCGCCATGGAGCTCGGCCGCAAGCATGGCGCCCGCACGATCCTCAATCCCGCACCGGCGCGCCAGCTTCCCGACGCGATCTTCGCCTCCGTCGACTATCTGACGCCGAACGAGAGCGAGCTGCGCATTCTGCTCAGCCTGCCGGCCGACGATCCACGCTCCTCGCGCGAGCTCGCCGGCGAGTTGCGCCGCCGCGGCGTCGGCAACGTGGTGGTGACCTTGGGCCGGAGTGGCGCGCTGATCCTGACCGACGAGCTCGATGTGATGGTGCCGGCAGTGCCGGTCACCGTCGTCGACACGACCGGCGCCGGCGATGCGTTCAATTCAGGGTTTGCGGTGGCGCTGGCCGAAGGCCGCGACATTGTCGACGCGGTCCGCTTCGGCGTCGTCTGTGGCGCGATCGCCTGCACCGAACTCGGCGTCATTCCCGGCCTGCCCACGCGAGCCAAGGCTGACGCGCTCTACGCCCAGGCCCTCAAGACAACATGGAAGGAAGCGACATGAACCGAAACCGGCTACTCAATGCCGAACTGGCGCACGCCATCGCCTCGATGGGTCATGGCGACCTGATGATCGTCTGCGATGCAGGCTTTCCGATCCCCTCGACCGCCTGGCGCATCGACCTCGCCATCTCGCCTGACGTGCCGGATCTCGAAACCGTGCTGGCGCCGATCGCAGCCAATTTCATCGCCGAGCGTGTTGGCTATGCCGATACGCTGCCAGTGCACAACGCGCCGCTGCTGGCCAAGCTGAAGCGGCTGTTCCCCGACGCCGATTTCGAGACCACCAAGCACGAGACCATCCTCGGCGAGATGGCGGCAAAGGCGAAGGTTGTCGTGCGCACCGGCGCCTTCGATCCGTGGGGCAACATCCTGCTTTATTCCGGCGTCGACGTGCCGGCCTGGTTCTCCAAGCCGGGTGTCGTCGCGCCGGACTATTACGCCAAGAAGCTGAAAGGCTGAGATGCCGCGCATCTTCGATTTCGGCGGCCGCGAGGTCGAGCGCAGTGTAACCGTCGCGGATCTGCGCGCGCTCAAGGGGACCGGTCGCCATGTCGCACAGGTGACGGCGGAAACGGCGGATGAGGCGGCAGCTGCCGAGGCCGCCGGCGTCGAGATGGTCGTCTGCCGCGCCGCCAACGTTTTGCGCGTGCGCGAAGGGTCGCGGCGCGTTTTCGTGACAGCGGCCCTCGGCTTCGCCGACGCCGTCACCGGCGACGAGATCCTGCGCACGGCGTTTGGCGCCATCACCACCGGCGCCGATGCGGTGATCACCGGGCGCGGATATGACAGCGTCCGGCTGCTCGCCGATGAACAGATTCCGGTCATGGGGCATCTCGGCTTCGTGCCGCGCAAATCCACCTGGGTTGGCGGCATCAGGGCGGTCGGCAAGACCTCCACTGAAGCGCTGGAATTGTGGGACCGCTTCCGGCGGCTGGAGGATGCCGGCGCCTTCGCCGTCGAATGCGAAATCATCCCGGCCCAAGTGATGGCAGAGATCAACCGCCGCACCTCGCTTGTCACCGTGTCGCTTGGCTCGGGCGCCGAAGCGGACGTCATCTTCCTGTTCACCTCGGACATTTGCGGTGAGAGCACCCGCCTGCCACGCCACGCGCGTGCCTGGGGCAATCTGGCTGCCCTGCAGAAAGCCGTTAGGGATGCGCGGGTCGAGGCGCTGTCGGGCTTCCGCAAGGAAGTTGCCGGCGGTGGCTATCCCAGCGACGCTGAAGTCGCCGGCATTACCGAAGCGGAGTTCGAGGAATTTCGCGCGCGTCTCGAAGCAACGCGAAATTAGAGTCCAAAAGCTCGCCATCGGCGAAGCAGCCGATCTCCCCCTTGCGAGCAGGGCAATCGCATTTGGATTCTTGCGAAGATGGACCCCACCCTAACCCTCCCCACAAGGGGGAGGGAACGCTGCCGCTGCCCTTTACTTTCCCTTTGCCGCCGAAAGGCAGGCAATTTGCCGAGGTCAGCGCCAACTGAAGTCTCCCTCCCCCTTGTGGGGAGGGGTTAGGGGTGGGGGTACATCGTAGAGCGAAAGCCTCGGCTTTCCACCTGCGATGACCCTGCCCTTGCGAGGGAGATCGGATGTCGCTTCCGCTTTCGCCAAACCGTGAAGCGATTGCCCGTTGTTGCCTTCCAGTAAAACTTGATAATTTCGGTCATGATATATATCAAGGCGAATGGTTCATGGCACTACAGGGAAACGGGAAGTGGCCTTCGCCCCGCGCATGGAAAGTCGCATTCAGGGTTTTTCCGTCATTGGCGGCCTGAAAGGGCATGTCTGGGACGGCGTCGTCGCCGACCTCTGGGACGTTGCGTGCGGGGAGCAAGCGGAGGGCTATTATGTCTCTCCCGACCCCCGGCTCTTTGTCGCGCTGGATGTGGACGGCGACGGCGCCTTCTTCGTTGAGGGCTCGCAGGGCGAATTGCGCCGTCACGACCGGGCATTTTCCATGGCCTACATACCGGCGGGGGTGCCGATCAGGGGCAGAGTCGAGGGCCTGCACCGCATCAAGCACCTCGATCTGCACTTCGACGAGGCAGCGCTGACGCGCCGCTTTGGTGGCAGCCTGGATCGCGACGCCTTGCACGTGTCGCGCTTTCAGTTTCGCGATGACCGGATCGCCATGCTTGCCGGCCTGATCGCGGCCGAATGCGACAGCGGCCAGCCGATGCACGATCTCTACGGCGAGGGCCTGCTGAACGCATTGTTCGCCGGACTTTTTGATATCGGCCAACCGGACGGGCAGCGGCGCCGCACTCCGCTGTCTCGTCGGAAGCTGCGCCTGGTCACCGACTACATCGACGCGCATTGCCTGGGCAAGATTCGTCTCGCCGATCTGGCCGCGCTGACCGGCCTGTCGGAAACCGCCACCAGCCACGCATTCAAGGCGGCCACGGGTATACCGCCGCACCGTTGGCAGATGCAGGCACGGGTCAGAAAAATCCAGGCCATGATGGTGGGCGACTCCGCGTCACTCGGTGATATCGCTGAAGCGACCGGCTTTTTCGATCAGGCACATCTGACGCGAGTGTTCAAATCCGTCGTCGGATTGACGCCTGGTGCTTGGATGAGGAGTGCCGGCAGGCGCAGCGATGCAACATCGAGTCGCAATGTCCGCCTTTTGGGACAAAAACCGACAAACCGCGCAAATCCATCCAATGACCCTCACATAAGCTGAGGTAAACAGTCAGGTATATGCGTTTCGAGAACCTGGGGTTTGCCTTATGAACAGAATCTGCCGGATGAAGCCGCTCCTGGCAGGCGCCGCCATCGGTTTGATCTCGCCCATGACCGCGGTCGCCCAGCAAAACAACACCCAGCTCGAACCCGTGGTGGTCGAGGGTGAGGCCGGCGACAGCGCGACCGGACCGGTCGACGGCGTCGTTGCCAAGGAGACAAAGACCGGGTCCAAGATCGCGACCAAACTCACCGAGATCCCGCAATCCGTCTCGGTGATCGGACGGCAGGAAATCGACGATCAGGGAGCGCAGAAGATCGACGAGTCGCTGCGATACACGGCCGGCGTTTTCACGCAGCCCTTCGGCCCCGACAGCGATACCAACTGGATTTTCATCCGTGGCTTCCAGGCCACGGACACCGGCATCTACATGGATGGCCTACAGCTGTTCAGCTACGGCTTCGGCGGATTTTACGTCGATTCCTTCGGGATCGAGCGCATCGAAGTGCTGAAAGGTCCGGCCTCGGTGCTCTATGGCGGCAGCAATCCGGGCGGCATCGTCAACTATGTCAGCAAGCGTCCCGACGGCAGGCAGCGCTATGTCGAAACCGGCATCAACGACGCCGGTAGAGCCTATCTCGGCTTCGATATCGGCGACGTCGCCAGCGACGGTGTGGTCAGCTACCGCGTCAACGGCCGCGTCGCCGGCGGCGATACCTATAGCGATTTGCAGGACGGCTGGCGCGGCTTCATCTCGCCGAGCATCACCTGGCAGCCCGACGAGCAGACCCGGCTGACGGTGCTCGCGAATTTCAGCCACATCGACGAGAACCACAATGGCGGCAACTTCCTGCCTTATGACGGAACGGTGGTGGATCACATAGTCGGCGGCGTCAACTACGGACGCATCGATCCCGACGCCAACTTCACAGAACCGTCCATCGATCTCTACAAGCGCGAACAGGGCTCGATCGGCTACGAGTTCGAGCACACGTTAGACAATGACTGGACGGTGCGCTCGAACGCTCGCTTCGGCGCAGCGAGCATCGATGAAGTGAGCGTCTATCCAAACGGCTGGTCGACCATCGGAGGGCCTACTGACTTGGCCCGCATAAATTTCGACCATGACACCGACGTCGTAACCTTCCTCATGGACAACCAGATCGAGGGCAAAGTCGAAACCGGCCCGATCGAACATACGATTCTCGTCGGTGTGGACTTCAAATATTACAACATCGACCAGGTGCAGTCGTCTGGCCTCTTCGATCTAAACTATGACAATCCCATAGATGCGTTCGACCCGATCTATGGCTCGCCACTGACGCCTCGCGTCAGCTACCTCAACCAGGACCTGACGCAGAAGCAGCTCGGCATTTATGCGCAGGACCAGCTTCGCTTCGGCGATGGCTGGCTGGTGACGCTGAACGGCCGCTACGACTGGGGCTGGCTCGAAGCCGACAACCGTCCGACCTACTATTCGGAGACCTTCGGCCTTCCCGTCATCGACCAGAGCAGCACCGTTGGCGATTTCTCCGGCCGTGCCGGCCTTGCCTATGAGTTCGACAACGGCGTCACCCCTTATGCCAGCATCGCCACCTTCTTCAACCCGATCATCGGAACCGACGCGAATGGCGACCTGTTCAAGCCGGAAGAGGGCGTGCAGTACGAGGTGGGCGTCAAGTATGAACCGACCTTCATCGATGGCCTGTTCACCCTGTCGGTCTTCGACCTCACACGCCAAAACGTGGCCATCGCCAGCGACACCGATCCTTTTGCCCAGGTCCAGGCCGACGAGCTGCGCTCTCGCGGTGTGGAGCTCGAAGGCAAGGTGAACGTCACCGAGGATCTCAGGGTGACTGCGGCGCTGACCGCCTATGATATCGACTTCACCAAGAGCGACGATCCCGACCTGATCGGCAAGATGCCTTTCATCGTGCCCGAAGTCATGGTCTCGGCGTCGGTTGACTACACCTTCCGCGGCGATTGGTATGACGGCATCTCGGTCGGCGCCGGTGTGCGCCATCTCGGCTCCTCATGGGCTGACAACGAGAACACGGCGAAGGTGCCGGCCGTCACGCTGGCCGACCTGAAGCTCGGCTACGAGAAGGAGAACTGGGGCGTCGACCTCAACATCACCAATCTCTTCGACAAGACATATGTGGCAAGCTGCCAGACGACTCTGACCTGTGCCTATGGCGAAGGCCGGTCGTTCAAGCTGAAGGCCCATACGACTTGGTAGCTATCGGCTGTAGGCCCTGGTGATGATCCACCTCCTCCCCAGCAGACGGCGGGTGCTCGCGCTTGGCATGGCGGCCATGTTACCGCCGATCGCCACCCAAGCTGCGCCACTGCGCGTCGCGGCGATCGACTGGGGCATGCTGGAGACCTTGATCGCGCTTGGCATCGAGCCTGTCGCGGCGACCGAGATCATCCAGTTCCGCAAGCTGGCGGTGGAACCCGAAGTGCCTCGATCGGTGACCGATCTCGGGCTGCGCGGCACGCCCAATTACGAATTGCTGCGCATTGTCGCGCCGGACCTTATCGCCATCTCCAGTTTCTACGAATACCAGCGCCCGATGCTCGAGCGCATCGCGCCGGTCTTTGCGCAAACGGTCTACGCGCCCGGCGTGCCGCCCTACCCGCTCGCTGAAGCGGCGACGTTGGCGCTTGGCGAAAAGCTCGGACGACAGGCCGAGGCGAAACGCTACGTCGACGAGACATCAGTCGAAATCACGCGACTTCGCGATACCCTGCCGGCTACTGCATCCGGGCGGCCGGTCTTCGTCATCAGCCTCGGCGATTCACGCCATTTCCGCGCCTTTGGCCGCGATTCCATGTTCGGCGACGTGTTGCTGCGTCTCGGTATTGAGAACGCCTGGGCCGACGAGACGAGCTACAGCGCCGCCGCTCCGATCGGGCTGGAGGCGCTGGCGCGCGTACCCGACGCCTCGATCCTCGTTGTTTCGCCGTTGTCGGCCGATGTCGGGCGGTCGCTTCCCGAAAATGCGCTGTGGAACGCCCTGCCGGCCGTCCGCGAGGGCCGTGTAGCCCTGCTCGAGCCGGTCAATCATTTCGGCTGCCTGCCGTCGGCACGCCGCTTCGCACGGTTGGCGACGGCCGCCCTTGTCGGGCAGACTCATGGTTGACCGCACCATGACTCAGCGCGCCACGACTGGCCACGCGCTGCCACCGATCGCACTGTGGGGTCTCCTCGCGGCGTTGGCAGCACTCCTGTTCGCATGGCGCATCAGCACGCAGTGGCCGACCGCGCCGGCTGGCGACATCGATCTCGATCGCATCATACTTTTCTACAGCACCTTGCCGCGTGCGGTGGTGGCGGTGCTGGCCGGCGCCGTTCTCGGCCTGTCCGGCCTTTTGCTGCAGCGTGTGCTGCGCAATCCGCTGGCCGAGCCGTCGACGCTCGGCATTTCGGCGGGAGCGCAACTGGCAATGACGGCCGCCTCCGTCTATGCGCCGTTTCTGATGGAGCGGTCGCAAGGCACTATCGCCTTTGCCGGCGGCGCCGCCGCCGTGCTGCTGGTGCTGTCGCTGACCTGGCGGCGCGGACTTGAGCCGGTCTCCGTCGTGCTTGCCGGCATGATGGTGGCGCTCACCGCGAGCGCCATCAGCGCCGCCCTGATCCTCGCCAATGGCGACTATCTGTTCTCGCTGTTCATCTGGGGCGGCGGATCGCTGGTCCAGCAGGATTGGGGGCCGGCCATCGCCCTGTCGACCAGGCTGGCGGTCGGCGCCGGCGCCGCCCTGCTGCTGCTCAGGCCGCTGACGATCCTTGGCCTTGACGACGCGTCGGCACGCAGTCTTGGCATCGCCCGCCACACCAGCCGCTTTCTCGTCATTGCGCTTGCCGTTTGGATGGCGACCACGGTGGTCGCCGAGGTCGGCGTCATCGGCTTCGTCGGCCTTGCAGCACCGGCGCTCGCCAAGCTTTCAGGCGCGCGTTCGCTAGGGCAGAAGCTGCTGGCCGCGCCGTTGATCGGCGCCATCCTGCTGTGGCTGACGGATGGGCTGGTGCAGCTGGCGGCAGGCGCCGGCGGCGAACGCATTCCAACCGGCGCGGGCACCGCGCTCCTCGGCGGCCCGGTTCTGCTTTGGCTGCTGCCGAGGCTGCGCCTGCTAGAATGGCCGAACCTCGGCACATCAGGCACGTCCCCGCGCAAGGCCGGCCGGTTCATCATTTTGCTGTTGCTTCTGCTGACCCTTGTCGCGGCGGTAGTAGCGCTTATCGTCGGGCGCGGTCCGGCGGGCTGGTCGATCGCCAGTGGCGAGATGCTGGCCGATCTCGCCGCCTGGCGCGCGCCACGGATCGGCGTGGCGGCAGCCGCCGGCGCCATGCTGGCAGTGGCGGGCGTCGTCATCCAGCGGATCACCGGCAATCCATTGGCAAGCCCCGAGGTGCTGGGGGTCGGTACCGGTGCCGGTGCCGGCCTGACCGCGGTCTTGATGGTCAGCGCCACGGCCGGGCTCGGCTGGCAGCTCGCCGGATCCGTTTTCGGCTCGCTGGCGGTGCTGATCGCCATGCTGACGATTGCCGCACGGGCGAAATTCGGCTCCGAGCGGTTGCTGCTTGCCGGCATTGCCATGAGCGCGCTGTGCAGCGCCGTGATCACCGCGACGATCGCCATGGGAAATTCCCAATCCTATGTCCTGCTGCGCTGGCTCGGCGGCTCGACCAGCCAGGCGACCGGCGCCGATGCCTGGGTGGCCTTGGCGTGTCTGATGCTGTTGACGCTGCCGCTGTTTCTCGCCGCCCGCTGGCTCGATATCTTGCCGCTCGGCGAGGATACCGCACGCGGGCTCGGCCTGCCGATCGCGGGCGGACGACTGACGCTGATCGTGCTCGCAGCAATCCTCACCGCGCTTGCCGCGATGTTCGTCGGGCCGCTGAGCTTCGTCGGTCTCATCGCGCCGCACCTTGCACGGCTGATCGGCTTTGCCCGCGCCCGCCTTCACCTCGCCGGCGCGGTCCTTGTCGGCGCGCTGCTGATGATCGTGTCGGACTGGCTGTCGCGCATGGTGGCGTTTCCATACGAACTGCCCGTCGGCCTGTTCGCCTCGCTGCTTGGCGGACCTTATCTCGTCCATCTGCTCGCAAAAGGAGTGCCGCGCCATGGTTGAAATGCCGAGGAACCTCAAGGCATCCGCCGAAATCATGCTGTCTTGTCCGCAAGACATCATGAAGCGGCTTTGCGCGCATTTTGCCGACCATGGCGATGTCGCCGTCGACGGCGCCTGCAGCCGCATCGACACGGCCTTCGGTTCAGCCAGCATGGAAGCCTGCCAAAGCTGCCTGAAGGTTTTTGCCGAAGGCAAGGACGAGACATCCCTGGCCTATGTGAAGCTCTCCATCGCCGAGCATCTGCTGCATTTCGCGGCGGCGGAGAGCCCCAGCATCGTCTGGCAGGGCGACGGTGCAGCAGGTCAGCCGCTACCCTATTTCCGCGAGATGCGCGTTGTGCGGACCGCCGATGTGACACCGCATATGCGACGGCTGACCCTGGCCGGAAGCGACCTTGGACGCTTCGCAACGGGCGGGCTTCATGTCCGTCTGCTGCTTCCCAGGGATGGCGCCGCACCCGCCTGGCCTGTGACCGGCGTGGACGGCCGTCCGGTATGGCCCCAAGCGGAACGGCGGCCGGACGTGCGTGTCTACACGATCCGCCGCATCGACGTCGAAAAGGGCGAGGTCGATATCGATTTCGTGTTGCATGATGGCGATGGCATGCCCGGCGCACGCTTTGCGGCCAACGCACGCATCGGCGACATCGTCGGGATGACCGGGCCGGGCGGCGGCGACGTGCCCACAGCCGACTGGTGCCTGCTTGCCGGCGACGAGACCGCCCTGCCCGCGATCGGCCGCATGTTGGAGGCGCTGCCGGCAGGCGTGCACGCCGTCGTTCGCATCGAAGTCGCTGATGGCGACGAGGAGCAGGAGCTGGTTTCGCAGGCCACGCTGGACATAAAATGGCTGCACAGGAATGGCGTGGCGCCAGGCAAATCCGCTTTGCTTCAGGATGCGGTCCGGAACGTGCCCTGGCCCGAAGACGAGCGCAGCGTCTTCGCCTGGGTTGGCTGCGAGCACAAGAGCTTCCGCGCCATCCGGCCCTACCTCAGGCAGGACCGGAAGCTGCCGCGCGGCGCGCACCTCGTCGTCGCCTATTGGCGTTGCGGCTTCGAAGGCGATACCGCGCGGCAGAACGACCAAACCTGAGTTTGGCTGGCTCCGCCTTCAATCGACCAGCACAGCGACCACTGCGGTGCAGTCGCCCGCCTTGACCAGTCCGGGGAAATGCCGCGCGGCCAGAAGGCCGGACATTGTTGCCCTGATCTCCTGCGGTGCGGAACCGGTGCGGCCGATGGAATGGATGCGCGCCAGGACCTGGCCCTCTTCGACGGGCTCGCCGAGATCGATCATCGTTTCGATCATCCCGTCATCCTCGGCAAACGAGAAGCAATCGCCCGACGGCATGTCCAGCCAGCGGGTCGGCTGCATCTCGACCGCACCGGCGACAATGCCGGCATGGCGCAGCACATTGAGCACGCCGCGACGGGCGATCCGCACCGTTTCCGCGCGAGAAGTCCCACCGCCGCCAAGCTCGGTGGTGATGAACAGCTTGCCCATTTCTTCGGCGGCAGTGTCGAACATGCCGACCGCGTCGATCTCCAGCATCTTCATCGACCACGGTGCCGAGAACGCCTCGACCGCGGCGAAGCCCTTCGCCTCCAGCACCTTGTCGGGCCGGATATGGGCGGCGCAGAACGGCACGAAGTCGAGTGTCTTGCCGCCGGAATGGAAGTCGAGCGCGATGTCTGTGCGCGGCAAGAGTTCGCGCTGGAAGTAGTCGGCGATCTTCTCGGTCACCGTGCCGTCTGGCCGGCCTGGAAAGCTGCGGTTCAGATTGCCCTTGTCGATCGGCGAGGTGCGGGTGCCGGCGCGGAACGCCGGATAGTTCATCGCCGGCACGATGATGACCGTGCCGCTGACGTGCTTTGGATCGAGCGTGCGGGCGAGATCGTAGAGCGCCAGCGGCCCCTCATATTCGTCGCCATGGTTGCCGCCGGTGAGCAGTGCGGTCGGCCCGTTGCCGTTACGGATCACGCAAATCGGGATCATCACCGATCCCCAGGCCGAATCGTCGCGGCTGTAGGGCAGCCGCAGGAATCCGTGCTGCACGCCGTCGCGGTCGAAGTCGACGGTCGGCGTGATCGGCGATGGGCGAAGCTGGGACATCGGGCTCAATTCTTCACCACCAGCTTGCGCGGCACGTTGGCCAGGCACTCGACGCCGGTCTCGGTGATCAGGATGGATTCGGTGATCTCGAGCCCCATCGTCTCCAGCCACAGGCCAGTCATGAAATGGAAAGTCATGCCGGGCTTCAGCTCGGTGCGATCGCCAGGGCGCAGGCTCATCGTGCGTTCGCCCCAGTCCGGTGGATAGGAAAGCCCGATCGGATAGCCGGTGCGGTTATCCTTGACGATGCCATATCTCTTCAGCACGGCGAAGAAGGCATTGGCGATGTCTTCGCATGTGTTGCCGGGCTTTGCCGCGGCAAGCCCAGCCTCCATGCCTTCCAGCGTCGCCTTTTCGGCATCGAGGAATTCCTGCGTGGGTCTGCCAAGGAACACAGTCCGCGAAAGCGGACAATGGTAGCGGTTGTAGCAGCCGGCGATCTCGAAGAAGGTGCCCTCGCCCGACTTCATCGGCTTGTCGTCCCAGGTCAGATGCGGCGCCGACGCATCGGCGCCCGACGGCAGCAGCGGCACGATCGCCGGATAGTCGCCGCCGATACCGTCGACGCCGCGCGTGCCGGCATCATAGATCTCCGCGACCAGATCGCATTTGCGCATGCCGACTTCGATCTTGTCGACGATGCGCAGGTGCATCGCTTCCACGATGCGGGCGGCCTTGCGCATATAGTCGATCTCGGTCGGGCTCTTCACCGCGCGCTGCCAGTTGACCAGTGCCGTGGCGTCGACAAAGCGGGCATTGGGCAGATGTTTCTGCAGCGACGCGAAGGCAGCGGCGGAAAACCAGTAATTGTCCATCTCGACACCGATCCTGAGCTTGCCCCAGCCGCGATCTGTCAGCACCTGCGAGAGAAAATCCATCGGGTGTCGTTCGGTCGACTGCACATAGTGGTCGGCATAGCCAACGATGTTGTCGTGGGCGAGATAGGCGGTGCGCTTGGCGCCGTTGGCGTCCTGGCCGCGCCCGTACCACACCGGTTCGCCCGACGGCGGCACGATGACGGCCTGGTGCACATAGAACGACCAGCCGTCATAGCCGGTCAGCCACGCCATGTTGGATGGATCGCTGACAACAAGCAGATCGACGCCCTTGGCCTCCATGGCCTTCCGTGTCTTGGCGAGGCGCTCCGCATATTCGCCGCGCGAGAATTTTAGATTAGGCTGCATTGTTCTTGGTCCTCGTTTGTTGGGCCTTGCGGCCAGCATCAGCTTTCGAAAATAGTCCCGGTGTTGGCTGCCCGGGCACGATCGCGGGCGAGCGTGGCGATCGCTGTGTCCTGCACGCCAGTGCCGGTGAGGTCGGCGATGGTGATGTCGCTGGCCGAGCGCCGGCCATGTCTTTCACCGGCGATGATCTGGCCGAGCTCGGTAATCTCGGCATCGGCCGCCATGACACCTGTCGCGATGGCATGATGCAGTTCGCCCAGCAGCCGCGTCTGTTTCGCGCTGTCGGCGACGTAGAGATCGGCCATGCGCAGGATCGCCGGCGCGATCTCGTTCTTGTGCTCGGCGTCCGAGCCCATAGCGGTGATGTGCTGGCCGGCGGAGATGAAGCCGGCCTTGATCAGCGGCTCGGTCGACGGCGTCGTGGTGACGATGATGTCGGCGTCGGCCGCCGCTATTGCCGCATCGGGCTCCGCACGCACGACAATTCCCAGTCTTTCGCGCAATGCATCCGCCGCAGCCTCGGCCTTGGCGGCGTCCCTGGCCCAGATGCGGGCCTCGGCGATCGGCCGCACCAGCCTGAGTGCCTCGAGCTGCAGCCCGGCCTGGATACCGGCGCCGAAGATCGCGGCAATCGAGGAGTCCGGCCGCGAAAGGTGTTTCGCCGCGACCGCTCCAGCCGCCGCCGTGCGGACGTCGGTCAGATAGCCATTGTCGAGCAGCAGGGCCTCGACCAGTCCTGTTTTTGACGACAGCAGCACCATCATGCCGTTGACGCTGGGTAGGCCGAGCTTCGGATTGTCGAAAAAGCCGGGACTAATCTTTATCGCAAAACCGTCGATCCCAGGCACATAGGCGGTCTTGACGTCGACCTCGCCGCGATGCTCGGGAATGTCGAGCCGTAGGATCGGCGGCATCGCCACCGGCAAGGTGGCAAGCGCGCGGAAGGCATTCTCGACGCAGGCGACGGCATCGAGATCGAGCTTAACGATCGCGCGCAATTCGGCTTCGGTGAGTATCGTCATCCGGCTCATGCGGCGTGCTCCTCAATTGCTTCGCCGCAGATGATTTTCCTGTGCAGCGTCATATCGATGTTGCGGCCCGACAGAATGAGCACCGTGGGGCCGCTCGCCCTGACCTTGCCGGCAAGCACGGCGGCGATGCAGACCGCGCCGGCGCCTTCGACGATCTCGCGCTCCTGTTCATAGGCATGGCGGATGCCGGCGGCGATCTCGTCCTCGCTGAGCAGGATCACGTCGTCGAGCAGGTCGCGGCACATCGAAAAAGTCAGCCGGTTGTCGAGGCCGATGCCGCCGCCGAGCGAATCCGCCAGCGTCGGCAGTTCCTCGACCAAAACTGGATGTCCGGCATCAAGGCTTGCCTTCATCGCCGCACCCCGCGCCATCGAAACGCCGATGACCTTCGTGCTCGGGCTTACACCCTTCACGGCAGCGGCGACACCTGCCGCCAGCCCACCGCCTGACAGCGGCACCAGCACCAAAGCGGCATCCGCAACCTGCTCGATGATCTCCAGCCCGAGCGTCCCTTGTCCGGCGATGACATCAGGATGGTCGAAGGGCGGCAGCATGACCAGCCCCTCTTCCGCGACCAGCCGTTCAACCTCCTGCTGCGCATCGTCCTGGCTGTTGCCGACGATGCGGATCTCGGCGCCGAGCCGGCGGATTTCGTCGAGCTTATTCTGCGGTACCAGTCGCGACATGCAGATCGTCGCGCGCATGCCTTCGAGCTTCGCCGCATGAGCCAGCGCCCGGCCGTGATTGCCGGTCGACGCGGCGACCACGCCGCGCGTCTTCTCCTCGGTGTTCAGCGACGCGATGGCGTTCGAGGCGCCGCGCAGCTTGAAGCTGCCGGTGATCTGCCGATGTTCGAGCTTGAGATAAACAGGGGCGCCCAACTGCCCGGAAAGACTCGGGGAAAGCACGATCGGTGTGCGCTCGACCTTGCCTGCGACGCGCTCGCCCGCCGCGCGGATATCGGAGAGGATGAGGGGCGCAAGTGTCATGGCCTCAATGTCCCAACGGCAGCGTCATCAGACGGCCGAATTCAGCGCGCGGCTCGTCGTCGCCGCAAAGCCGCAGGCAGTTCCAGGCCGTTGCCTGGTTGCTGGTCACGACCGGACGGCCGATCGCCTCTTCCATGCCGACCACAGCAAGTGCGGCCCGCAGCGCCGTGCAGGAGACGAACAACGCGTCCGCTTGCGCATCGGTCGCCTCGCGCGCCAGATCGACCAGCGACGTTGGCGCAATCCGCGCCATCTCGCGGTCGTCCTCGAAGCCGAGGCAGGTGAAGCTGGCGATCTCGAAACCGTGCGCCGCGAAATAGTCCGCCATCGGCCGGCTGGTCTCGACCGTGTAAGGGGTGAGAATGCTGATCGTCCTGGCGCCCAGCGCCTTCAAGCCACGCACCCCCGCCATCGGCGGCGTGACCACGGGCACGCCGGGCTTGGCGGCCTGCACCGCCGCCTCGATCTCGGCATCGCCGATAACCACGGAGGCCGACGTGCAGGAATAGCAGATCGCGTCGAGTGGCTCGTCGGGCAGGATGAGCGCCGCGCCCGCGGTCAGCGACGGCTGCATCTTGCGCAAATTCTCCGGCGTCGTCGGATTGGCGTATGGGATGCGCGCGACATAGACGCCGATGCGGTCGCTTGCCACGATGCGACGAAAATCCGGCTCGGTCGTATGGTCGGTGGCAAGGATGATCAGGCCGACGCGCTTTTCCAGGGGGCGGGCGTCGAGCGCCGGCCGTGTCGGCGTCAGTCTGATTTCGGGCAAGTGTTTCATAAAAGACTACCTCTCGATCTTGCCGTAGCGGCGTTCCAGCCAGCGCAGCAGCACGACCGAGAATAGGCTGATGACGAGGAAGAAAGCGCCGACCAAGGTCATCGGCTCGACGTAGCGGTAATAGGTGTTGGCGACGCTCTTGGCCTGGTTCATCAGTTCCAGCACGGTGATCGCCGAAAGCAGCGGCGTCTCCTTGAACATGGCGATGAAGTAGTTGGCAAGCGCCGGGATCATCGGGGGAATCGCCTGCGGCATGATGATGTGGGTCCAGGTCTGCCTGGCGTTCAGATTGCAGGCCTTGGCGGCTTCCCACTGGCCGCGCGGCACATTCTCGATGCCGGCGCGGTAGACCTCGGCCGTGTAGGTGCCGTAATGCAGGCCGAGGCCGATGACGCCCGCCACCAGCGGCGGCAGCAGGATACCGATATCCGGCAGCACGTAGAAGATGAAATAGAGCTGCACCAGCAGCGGCGTGCCGCGGATGAATTCGGCGAGGAAGCCGACGGTGCGCGACAAGGTCTTGTTCGGCGAGCGCCGCGCCAGCGCGATGGCCAGCCCGATGATCGCAGCCAGAACCGAGCCGAGCAGCGTCGCCAGGATGGTGATCTTCACGCCCTGGATCAGGGTCGGCATGATCTCCCAGACGAAATTCCAATCCCACTCCATTATGAGGCCCGATCCATCAGACACGCACCCCGTCGAGGCCGCGCGCCATGCGCCTTTCAAGCGATCGGACACCCCAAGAAATGATCAGCGCAAGGGCGAAATAGATGATGAGGATTGTGGTGAACGGCACCAGCGTGTTGCCGGTCTGCGAGCGCACCACTTGCGCCTGGAAGGTCAAGTCGGTGAGCGAGATCAGCGAAACCACGGCGGTGGCCTTGAGCAATTCGATGGCGTTGTTGCCGAAGGTCGGCAGCATGACCAGCAGCGCCTGCGGCAGGATTACATGACGCATGGCTTGCCAGCGGCCGAGATTGAGCGCGGTGCAGGCCTCGTACTGTTCGCGGCCGATCGACTGGATGGCGCCGCGCACTACCTCCGCCGCATAGGCGCCGACGTTGAGGCCGAGCGCCAGCACGCCGGCCTGCAGCGGCGTCAGCGAAATGCCGATGAAGGGCAGCACGAAATAGGCCCAGAACAGCTGGACGAAGATCGAGGTGCCGCGGAAGAATTCGATATAGGCGGTGGCCAGCGCCCGAATGACGAAAAAACGCGACAGCCGCCCCAGCCCGGCGAGAAAGGCCATGACCAGGGCAAGCACCGACCCCATCAGCGTCAGCTCGATGGTGATCAGCGCTCCCTGCAATATCAGGCCGAAATAGCCGGACCATTGGGTCATGAAGTCAAGAGTTTCCAACGTTTACAGTTGTGCGAGACGGTAGTCTTGGCCCCTTCTCGCCGTTCACGGGGAGAAGATGCCGGCAGGCAGATGAGGGGCAGAGCCAGCTTCGTAAAACTTTGTGCCACACCTCATCCGACCCTTCGGACCCCCTTCTCCCCGTGAACGGGGAGAAGGAAAAAGGCGCCTACTTTGCCGAGCAGAGCTTGTCGCGGGTCGTCGACATCGCTGCCGCCGCCGAGAAGCCGTATGGCTCGATGATCTTGGCGAATTCACCGGACTCTTTCAGCTTGGCCAGCTCGACGTCATAGGCGTCGCGCAGCGCCTCGTCGCCCTTCTTGAAGGCCGCGCCGTCGCAATAGACCGGCGCGCCGACCACCGGGGCGACGACTTCGAGGTTCGGATCGTTGGCCTTCTTGACCAGATCGTTGATCGACAGCACCGGCAGCGAATAGGCATCGATGCGGCCGTCCTGCAGCATCTTCAGGCCACTCTGGCCGTCCGGCACGACGATGACGCGGTCACGCGGCACGCCGGCAGTGAGCGCCAGCTTCTCCTCGGTGCCGCCGCCCGGCGCCCCGATCGTCGCGGTGGCATCCTTGGCAACATCCTCATAGCTCTTGAAGCCCTTCGGGTTGCCCTTCTTCACCAGCATCGCCTCGGCGTCGCATAGCACCGGCTCCGAATAGACGACCGCTGCGCAACGCTCAGGCTTCATGAACAGGCCGGCGGTGACGACGTCGAAACGGCCTGCCTGCAGGCCGGGGATCATAGCGCCATATTCCGAGATCGAGGCGACGATGTCGTTGACGCCGAGGCGCTTGAAGATTTCACGCGCCACATCGGGCGCCGCACCCGAAACCTTGCCGTCGGCCGCAACCGCCGTATAGGGCGGCTCATTGGCGATGGCGACGCGGGCGAAGCCCTGTGCCTTGAGCTCTTCGAGCTTGCTGTCGTCGGCCGATCCCGCGGTCGATGCGGCCAGAATCGCGGTCAGTGCAACACCGGCCACGCCGGCCAGAATGCCAAGTTTCTTCATTGTTCCCAACTCCTTGTGTCTCTTCTTGGTTTGGTCGTTCTCGGTTTGGTTACGGGACGGCTTCGCCGCCTTTGAGGACGGCGTTACCGCCTCTGGCATGGCGGTCAGACGCGATGTCCAGCCGCGATGATCTTCTTCAGGAAGCCTTGCGTGCGCTCCTGCTTGGGATTGCGGAAAATCTCGTCGGGCTTGCCTTCTTCGACGATCTTGCCGCGGTCGAAGAACAAAACCCGGTCGGCGAAATCATGGGCAAAACCCATTTCATGGGTGACGAGCAGCATGGTCATGTCGGTCTCGGAGCAGAGCCGCCACAAGACATTCAGCACCTCCTCGACCAGTTCCGGATCGAGCGCCGATGTCACCTCGTCGAACAGCATGATCCTGGGCTGCAGTGCCAGCGCCCGGGCGATCGCCACCCGCTGCTTCTGCCCGCCGGAGAGCTGTGCCGGCATCGCTTTGGCCTTGTCGGCCATGCCGACCATGTCGAGCAGTTCCATCGCTCGCTTTTCGGCGGCGGCGCGCGGCATGCCCTTGGTCAAGATCGGCGCCAGCGTGACGTTGTCGATGACGCTCTTGTGCGGAAACAGGTTGAACAGCTGGAAGACCATGCCGATCTTCTGGCGCATTCTTGCCAGATGCCGTTCGTCGGCGGCCAGCAACTGGCCGTTGCGCACCATGTGGTAAAGCTGCTCACCGTCGATCTGGATGTGGCCGCTGTCGATCCTCTCCAGCGTCATCAGGATGCGTAGGATCGTCGTCTTGCCCGAGCCGGACGGGCCGATCAGCGCCAGCTTCTCGCGCGGCATGACCTGCATCGACAGGCCGTCCAGCACCTTGAAGGTGCCGAAGCTTTTCGAAATGCCGTCGATCTTGATGATGGGCGCGGACAATGAATTTCCCCGTGCTGGAGAACCTGGTGCCTTCAACGATGCGGAACGCGCCAAATCATGTCAATCAGGAAAATAATATCATGACAATGTTTCTGACTCCGCACAATTTCGCGGCAATGTCTGCCTAGATCGCCAGCAGAAGATGCTCCGGATCGCCGAGCAGAAGTTTGGTGACAACGCTCAAGCCGGCGCGCAGTTCCCCCTCGGTGGTCGAGCCCAGCGAGATCCGCACTGCCGGCTGCCATGGCTCCTGCGAAATGCGGAAGGATGTGCCTGGCGCGATCGCCACGCCCTGCAAACGGGCCTGTGAGACGAAACTCTCCTCGGCGCGGTCGCCGGGCAGCTGCAGCCACAGATGCAATCCGTCGCGATGGACACGGTAGTCGACCCCGGCAAGCACTTCGGTGGCGATCTCCTGCCGCCGCCGCAGCGCCGAACGTTGCCAGCGGACGAGCTCCATCGCCGTGCCGTCGGTCACCCATTTTGTCGCGATCTCCGCCACCATCGGCGTCGCCATCCAGTTGGAGACGAGATGCCGATTGGCGACGGCGGCGACATAGCGATCGGGCGCCGCGAGGTAGCCGATGCGCAGGCCCGGCACCACGATCTTGGTGAAGGAGGTAACGTAGAGCGTGCGCTCTGGCGCGAAGGCGGCGACCGGCGGCGGACGGCCCTCGACCAGGGGGCCGAGCACGTCGTTCTCGATGATGGCGATGTCGTGCTTGCGCGCCACCGCGGCGATCTGCTCGCGCCGCGCGGCGTCCATAAGCGTTGCGGTTGGATTGATCACCGAGGGCTGCACGAACACGGCGCGGATGTCGGAAAGCCGGCACGCCTCGTCGAGCGCCTCCGGGATCAGGCCGTTGTCGTCGATCGGCAGGCCCTCGAGATTGAAGCCGAGATAGCGCGCTAGCGGGATCAGCGTGTGATGGCCGATCGCCTCGGTGGCGACGGTCGAACCCGGCGGCGCCACGCTCATCAGCGCCACCGTCATCCCGGCCGTGGCGCCGTTGGTCAGGCTAACATTCTGCGCGGACACATCGAGACCGCAGAGCCGCAGCCAGTCGACCGCCACGGCGCGGTGACGTGGAAACACCATGTTCGGCCGAAACGACAGCGCCGAGCTCGACGGCAGGTTCTCGGCAAGCCAGCCCAACGCCTGCTTTAGCCGCTCCAGATGCATCGGCTCGCAGACCGGCTTCAGGATGGAGAGATCGATGACCTCGCCAAGGCGCTCAGGTAGGTATGGCGGCTCCGGCTCGCGGCGCTGTGTCTGCACGAAGCTGCCGCGGCCGATCTCGCCGGAGACCAGGCCCCGGCGGATCAGTTCCTCATAGGCGCGACTGACTGTCTGCACCGAAAGCTTCAATTCGTCGGCCAGCCGGCGATGTGTCGGCAGCCGCGCGCCGTTGGCCAGGCGGCCATCATGAATGGCGCGCGCGAACTGGTCGGCAAGCGACTGATAGGCCGGCCGCCGGATGAGCGCGGGATCTGGATGCCACAATGTCATGACATATTAGAGATCGAAATCAGTGCAATTGACAATCGAAATAATGCGCCGTCATGGTGTCGGGGACGAAAAAAGTGGACGCTCATGGCTGCACCTAAACTCGATCAGATCGACCTCAAAATCCTTGACGCGGTCCAGCGCGACGGGCGCATCACCAAGCTGGCGCTGGCCGACAAGGTTGGCCTGTCGCCGACGCCGTGCTGGATGCGGCTGCGCAAGCTGGAAAAGGCCGGCATCGTCTCCGGCTATCACGCCAAGGTTGCGATGCGCGCCGTCGCGCCGGTCGCCACCGTACTGATGGAGGTGACGCTGGCCAGCCACCGACAAGCCGATTTCGACCGCTTCGAGCGCGTCATCCGCGACGTCCCCGAAATCGTCGCCTGCTGGTCGGTAGGCGGCGGCGTCGACTATCTGCTGAAAGTGATGGCGCGCGACATCGATGCCTACCAGCGGCTGGTCGACGCCCTGCTCGAACGCGAGATCGGCATCGACCGCTATTTCACCTACATCGTCACCAAGACGGTGAAGGAGGAGATTGTCTTACCGGTGGCGGATCTGTTGCCGGTGTCGTCGTAACGCTAGAGAGATCGTCTGCCCGAGCGATGCAATAGAGACAATCTCTCTACGCAACGGCGTTGAAACAGTCTCTCTGTCTGCACCGCGCGCATAGTCTCTCCGCATCGCCTCGACATCGGGAGACCTCGAACATGTCCGCGCATTTTGCCCGCCCACACCGCCATGATGCACTCGACCGCCTCGCCGACCGCCGGCTGCTGCGCGAGCTCGCCTATGTCGACGGCCATTGGACGGCGAGTGAGGCCGCCGAGAGCTTCGAGGTGACCGATCCTGCCACAAGCGCCACCGTTGCCTGGGTTGCCGCGCTCGATAGCAGGCAGACGAGCAAGGCGATCGACGCGGCATCGCGCGCCTTTCCCGCCTGGCGCGGACTTTTGCCGCAGGAGCGCTCGAAAATCCTACGAAAATGGTTCGACCTGATCATCGCTGCCAAAGAGGATCTGGCGCTCTTGATGACGCTCGAGCAGGGCAAGCCGCTTAGGGAAGCGCTTGGCGAGATCGACTACGCCGCCTCTTTCGTCGAGTGGTATGCCGAGGAGGCAAAACGCCTTAACGCCGAAAGCGTCACCAGCCATCTGCCGAACGCCGAGATGATGGTGCGGCGCGAGCCGCTTGGTGTCGTCGGCGTCGTCACGCCGTGGAATTTTCCCGCGGCCATGCTGACCCGCAAGGCGGCCGCCGCCCTTGCCGCCGGCTGCACCATCGTCGCGCACCCCTCGTCTGAAACGCCGCTATCGGCACTGGCGCTGGCCGAGCTCGGCGAACGCGCCGGCCTGCCGGCAGGCGTCTTCAACGTTCTCACCGGCAAGGCTTCGACCATCGTTGGGCGGATGTGCGAAGACGCTCGCGTGCGGGCCATGAGCTTCACCGGCTCGACCGAGATCGGCAGGCTGATCGCCGCGCAAAGTGCGCCGACGATGAAGCGGCTGGTGATGGAGCTTGGCGGTCATGCGCCGCTGATCGTCTTTGCCGACGCCGATCTCGACAAGGCTGTGACCATAGCCGTCGATGCTAAATTCGCCACGTCCGGCCAGGATTGCCTCGCCGCCAACCGCATCTATGTCCAGCGCCCGATCTACGATCGTTTCTGCGCCGCCTTCGCCAGGCGCATCGACGCGTTGCGTACAGGCAATGGCCTGGCCGATGACACCGACATCGGGCCCTTGATGCACGAGCGCGGCGTCAAGAAGGTCGAGGAGCAGGTCGCCGATGCGCTCGCCCATGGCGCACGCTGCCTCACCGGCGGCAAACGCGATTCTGCAGGACCGCTGTTCTACCAGCCGACCCTGCTGGCCGATGTCACCGACGACGCGCTGATCATGCGCGAGGAAACTTTTGGTCCGGTCGCCGCGGTGACGCCCTTCGACAGCGAAGAGGAAGTCGTCGCCCGCGCCAACGCCACCGAGTACGGCCTCGTCGCCTATGTCGTCACCGAGAACGGCGGCCGCCAGTTGCGCATGGGCCGCGCGCTCGACTACGGCATGGTCGCCATCAACCGGGTCAAGATCACCGGCGCGCCGATCCCGTTCGGCGGCGTCAATCAGTCCGGCATCGGCCGCGAGGGCTCGCGCCATGGGCTCGAAGCCTTTACCGATCTCAAATACCTCTGCCTGGATGTGGCCTAAGCCGCGCCCCACACTTTTCCTTAGGAGTAAAAAAGATGCTCGACCAGTCCAACGAACTCGCCGCTTGGGACCGCGACCACTTCTTCCATCCCTCGACCCATATGGGCACCCACGCGCGCGGCGAGAGCCCGACCCGCATCATCGCCGGCGGCGAAGGCGTCACCATCTGGGACAATAATGGGCGCAAGAGCATCGATGCTTTCGCCGGGCTTTACTGCGTCAATGTCGGCTATGGCCGCCAGAAAATCGCGGACGCCATCGCCGCGCAAGCCAAGAACCTCGCCTACTACCATGCCTATGTCGGCCACGGCACCGAGGCGTCGATCACGCTCTCCAAGATGATCATCGACCGCGCCCCGCAAGGGATGTCGAGGGTCTATTTCGGCCTCTCCGGCTCCGACGCCAACGAGACCAACATCAAGCTGATCTGGTACTACAACAACGTGCTCGGCCGGCCGGAGAAGAAGAAGATCATCTCGCGCTGGCGCGGCTATCATGGCTCCGGCGTCATGACCGGTTCGCTGACCGGGCTCGACCTGTTCCACAACGCCTTCGACCTGCCGCGTGCGCCGATCCTGCACACCGAGGCGCCCTACTATTTCCGCCGCGCCGACCGCTCGATGAGCGAGGAACAGTTTTCCCAACACTGCGCCGACAAGCTCGAGGAGATGATCCTGGCCGAGGGCCCGGACACGGTCGCCGCCTTCATCGGCGAGCCGATCCTCGGCACCGGCGGCATCGTGCCGCCGCCCGTCCTCTACTGGGAAAAGATCCAGGCGGTGCTGAAGAAATACGATGTGCTGCTGGTCGCCGACGAAGTGGTCACCGGCTTCGGCCGGCTGGGCACCATGTTCGGCTCCGACCACTACGGCATCAAGCCCGACCTGATCACCATCGCCAAGGGCCTGACCTCGGCCTATGCGCCGCTGTCGGGCGTCATCGTCGCAGACAAGGTCTGGCAGGTGCTGGTGCAGGGTTCCGACAAGCTCGGCAGCATAGGCCATGGCTGGACCTATTCGGCGCATCCGATCTGCGTTGCCGCCGGCGTCGCCAATCTCGAGCTGATCGACGAGATGGACCTGGTGACCAACGCCGGCGAGACCGGCGCCTATTTCCGCGCCGAACTGACGAAAGCCGTCGGCGGCCACAAACATGTCGGTGACGTCCGCGGCGACGGCATGCTGGCGGCAATCGAGTTCGTCGCCGACCGGGACGACCGCGTGTTCTTCGACGCCTCGCAGAAGATCGGGCCGCAGGTCGCTACCGCCCTTGCGGCAAGCGGCGTCATCGGCCGCGCCATGCCGCAAGGCGACATTCTCGGCTTCGCGCCGCCGCTCTGCCTGACGCGCGAAGAGGCCGACATCGTCGTGTCGAAGACGGCGGATGCGGTGAAGAGCGTGTTTGCCAACATCTGAAAACTGACATGAACGCCATGACCAAAACCCTCCCCGCCACCATGGCCGCCGTGCAGCTGACTGGTCACGGCGGACCGGAAAAGCTCGTCTACCGCACCGACGTGAAAGTGCCGTCGCCCGCCCCTGACGAAGTGCTGATCAAGGTCACCGCTTGCGGCATGAACAACACCGATGTCTGGGTGCGACAGGGCGCCTATGGCACGGAGGAAGATGCTGCCGCCGTATCGACCTGGCGGCGTCAGGGCAACACGCTGACCTTCCCGCGCATCCAGGGCACCGACACGGTCGGCCACATCGTCTCAGTCGGCGATGGTGTCTCGCCGGACCGTATCGGCGAGCGGGTGATGGTCGACTTCTCCATCTACAACCGCGACGACGATTCACTCGCCGACATCGACTATATGGGCCACGGCCGTGACGGCGGCTATGCCGAGTATCAGACCGTGCCGGCCGAGAACGCCCATGTCGTCGACACCGAGTTGACCGATGTCGAACTCGCCACCTTCTGTTGCGCCTATCTCACCGGCGAGCAGATGCTGGAACGTGCCGCATTGAAGGCCGGCGAGCGCGTGCTGGTCACCGGCGCGTCGGGCGGCGTCGGCTCCGGCATCGTGCAGCTGGCGCGGGCGCGCGGCGCCGTCCCCTATGCAGTCGTCGGCAAGGGCAAGGAACAGGCCGTGCTCGACATCGGCGCCGAGGCGGTGATCACCCGGGGTGTGACCGACCTGCCGGCTGCGGTAAATGAGGCAACCGGCGGCCAGCCGATCGACGTGGTTGCCGATCTGGTCGGCGGCGCGATCTTCAACGATCTGCTGCGCATCCTCAGGCCCGAAGGCCGCTACACCACAGCCGGCGCAATTGCCGGCCCGGTCGTGCAGCTCGATCTGCGCACCATGTATCTCAAGCAGTTGCAGTTGCACGGCTCGAGCCAGGGCACGCGGCACGACTTCCGCCGTATTGTTCGCTACATCGAAGACAAGAAGATCCGGCCGCTGGTCGGCGGCGTCTACAGGCTCTCCGATTTCCACCGCGCCCAAGCGGATTTCATCGCCAAGGATTTCGTCGGCAAGCTGGTGGTCGTTCCAGACGCCATTTCGGATCTCGCAGCGACCCGTTGATAGCCAAGATTATCGCTCTCGCTTGGTTCTGCGTTCGACGTCTGACGCCGACCGGTTCGTCCGGCACGGCAGCCGTCGTCGTCCAGTTGGCAGCGGGTACTGTGATATTACCCGTCGGCTGCGAATACGTAGCCGTTGCCATCCTTGGACAACGTGCCGACGTTCGGCATCAACCAGTGAGTACCCGAAATGGTGAGCTTGTCGGCGACCGCGCGATCGAAGATCTTCCTTCGCGTTTCGACGGCCATTTGCGGATCCTGGTCGATAGCAAGCTGCCACTCGGGATTTGTTGAAACATGGGGCGCAAGATTGACCACGTCAGCGCTGATCAGGAGCTGTTTGCCGCCCGAGGTGACCAGATGCGCGACCATTCCCGGGCTATGGCCGGGGGCCTGAACGGCGTGCACGCCAGGTAGGAGTTCTGGTTCTCCCTCAAAGGTCCTGACGTTTTTCCACGTAGCCACCGTAGCCTGAATGCGCTGAGCGAGGCCCTTGCGCGTCGGTCCGAGATCGATCGACTCGACTCCCGGGCGCGTCCACCATTTCAATTCCTCGGCGGGCACCACGATGTCGGCATCCGGGAAGACCTGCGCATTGCTCTCATTGTTCATGAGGCCATAAATGTGGTCGCCGTGCAGATGGGAGATCAGGATTGTCTTGACTGCCTTGGGGTCAAGGCCCGCCGCAGCCATGCTCTCGAATAGCCGGCCGTTCCCCTCATCATAAATCGGATGACCGCCGGTACCCGAGTCGATCAGGACCACTTGATCGCGCAGCTTTAGCGCCATGACGATAAACCGCAGGGGCGCCTGATTGTCGGGAAACCGGCACCACGCAACGCCGTCTTGACCTGTTCGACGCTGACATTCCTGACCATACCCTCCCGCAGGGGAACGTCACGCATGCCATCAATCAGAGAAAAGACTTCAATGTCGCCAACCTTGTATTTTCGGAAAGGTTGAGCGACGGCGTGTTGAGCGCGGGCCGCGTCGACAAACGTGATCGGCTTGTGGAGCCCAAACGCAGCATGAGCACCGGCTGCGCCAAGTGTCAGG
The DNA here is from genome assembly GCF_003997065.1 of Mesorhizobium sp. M6A.T.Ce.TU.016.01.1.1. NCBI lineage: Bacteria > Pseudomonadati > Pseudomonadota > Alphaproteobacteria > Hyphomicrobiales > Phyllobacteriaceae > Mesorhizobium > Mesorhizobium sp. M6A.T.Ce.TU.016.01.1.1. The sequence continues at coordinate 128,963 of NZ_RZTJ01000011.1, forward strand.
TCGCGACGCGAGATATCGAACATCCTTCCCCGCTGACGGAATGATCGAGCATATCAACGGCGGTCGGCACTGCACAAGGTCGGCTGGGTCGTGAGCCGCAAGTTAAACTGAGACATCACCTGAGCGCGATCCCGCCGCGGTGAACGCGGCGGCCGAGGGCCGGCCGATCGACGTCGTCGCCGAGCCGAGAATGGTGGGGTCCGAGAACGGGAACGGAGCGCACTTTTTGGGTGCGTGAGTATCGCAGGAAACCGCCGCTCGCAGGCCGGCATCACCCCGAATATCGACACGCCCTAACAAGGGCTCGGGCTGTTCGCCGACACGGTGAGGTCGAGCGCGACATGGCCTTGCGGCGCGCCGAAGCGAAGGAAGGCTTCCGACAGCGTCGCGAATACAGGTCCGGCATCGCCTCTCAGCTTGGTGCAGAAATTCTTCGACCTGTCGAAGACGCCCGAAGTCTTGAGGAAGTCGATGCAGCCGTAGATCTCGTCCATGTGATGGCCCTTGCCGAGCGGATAGAGCGAGAACTGCGCGGCGACCTCCTGTCCGAGCTTTTTCGCACTGTCGACATGCGCCCGCGCCGCGCCGATGCGCTCTGCCAGGGACAGCTCGTGGCTGCTGCCGGAAATCGGTGTGCAGATCGGATCGTCAGGCTCGCCCGGACAGCCGCGCGACACCGTCGCCGACAACACGCAATGCACGCCACTCGCCGCCGCCGATGCGAAGAGGTCGCGCATGGCCGGGAAAAGCTGTTCCGGCGGGCCGACGATCAGCGTCGAGATGTCGTCGGTCTCGATGCGGAAATTCGGTCGATACGGATCGAGCGCCGAAAGCGCCCCAAGGATGACGCCGACGAAATCGTCGCACATCGGATACAGGGAAATCTGTGCACCTGAAAACATGGTCGCCTCGCTCCGCTGGCATTACCCAGATCAGCTTGAGGGACCGAAGGCTTGCACCCACCATCTCAGCCCCGGCAATACGGAGCGCCCCTGTCGATATGGGCGACGTAGCACCCGCGCAACGGATGTTCAAGTGTGGCCCAGGGCAATCGTTCCCAGCAATCGCTTCAGACCAATTACCGAGCTTGGCGGCGCCGCCGAAGCTGCCGATCTCCCCCCTTGCGGGGGAGATGCCGGCAGGCAGAGGGGGTGCTTCCCTCCGACCTGTCAATCGATCGCAGCCGCGCCCTCAAGCTGATTCGGGTTGGCAAGGCTGAAGTCGAAAGTTGGCGATCCTTCACACCCCCCTCTGTCCTACCGGACATCTCCCCCGCAAGGGGGGAGATTGGATACCGCTTCGGCTTCGCCAATCACCAAGGCCCATTCAGCTCTGGCTTTGGACGACCTGATCAGCTCTGTGATCCGACCTGCTTGACCGCGGCTTCGAGCGATCTTTCAAACGCGTCGATCATCTGATCGACCTGGGGCTCGGTGATGATCAGCGGCGGGCAGAAGGCCAGCGCGTCGCCCATGTTGCGCGAGATGACGCCGTTCTGCTGCATGAAGCCGTTGACAAGCCCGCCCAGCGCGCCGGCCGTCTCCCACGGCGTCTTGGTCACCTTATCGCCGACCAGTTCGACCGCCGCGATCAGGCCGACGCCACGCACCTCGCCGACAAGCGGGTGCGAAGCGAGGTTGCGCAGCCGTTTCTGCATATGCGCGCCGACCGTGCGCGCATTGCCGACAAGGTCGCGCTCCTCGATCAGCTTCAGGTTCTCGAGCGCGACCGCCGCCGCGACGGGATGGCCGCCGCCGGTGAAGCCATGACCGAAGGTGCCGATCCGATTGCTTTCGTCGGCAATCGGCTCGAACATTTTCTCGTTGATCAGCAGGGCCGAGATCGGCAGGTAGGAGGAAGAGATCTGCTTCGACAGCACCATGATGTCAGGCCTGATGCCGAAGGTCTGCGAACCGAACATCTCGCCGGTTCGGCCAAAACCGCAGATGACCTCGTCGGCGACGAGCAGGATGTCGTATTTCCACAGCACCGCCTGTATCTTCTCCCAGTAGCCGGCCGGGGGAACGATGACGCCGCCGGCGCCCATGATCGGTTCGCCGAAGAAGGCGGCGATGGTTTCCGGGCCCTCGGCCAGGATCAGCTTTTCCAAGTCGTCGGCAAGCCGGCTCGAAAACTGCTCTTCGCTCTCGCCTGGCAGCGCCTCGCGCCAATGGTGCGGCGTCGACGTGTGCAGCACACTGGCGATCGGCAGGTCGAAGGAAATGTGATTGTTGGGCAGGCCGGTCAGGCTTGCCGAGGCGATGGTGACGCCGTGATAACCGCGAATGCGGCTGATGATCTTCTTGCGTGCCGGCTGGCCGAGCGCATTCGACCGGTACCAGATCATCTTCATGGCCGTGTCGTTGGCCTCGGAGCCGGAATTGGTGAAATACGCCTTGCTCATCGGCACCGGCGCCATCTGCACCAGCTTCTCGGCGAGATCGATCAGCGGCGAATGCGATTTGGAGCCGAAGTCGTGATAATAAGGCAGCTTGGACATCTGGCGCACCGCCGCATCGACCAGCCGCTTCTCCGAGAAGCCGACCGCGACGCTCCAGAGCCCGGCCATCGCCTCGATGTAGCGGTTGCCGGCCAGATCCTCGACATAGATGCCGTCGCCCTTCTCGATGATGAGCGGCCCTGCCTCCTCATGCTTGCGGGCATTGGTGTAGGCGTGCATGTGGTAGCTGATGTCGCGGGCTTCGGGAGAATTCGGTCGTGCGTCCATGATGGCTCCTGTCCTGCATGCCGGGACTAGGCCCTGCCGCCGTTCGGCGCGCATCGCCTCTTGCATTATGCTGTTGGATGCATCTGTTTCTCATAAGGGTGTCAAGCCCTTTCGGAAGGGCTGGCGGGTGGACGCAGACATGCTGAATTTCAGCTTCGAGGTCGCAGAACGCGAGAACCTGCGCGGAGCCGCCTATGCGCATCGCCGGATCGTGATCGTCGAACGGCTCACCGGCAGCACAACAACAAGGCTGAGGTGGCCCGATCATGGACCATGTCGACTGCATCGTGGCCGGCGCCGGCGTCATTGGCCTCGCGATTGCGCGAGAGATGGCGCAACGCGGCCCTGGACACCCTGATCCTCGAAGCCGAGAACGCCATCGGCACCGGGACCAGCTCGCGCAATTCCGAGGTCATCCATGCGGGCATCTACTATCCGGCCGGATCGCAGAAGGCCCGGCTCTGCGTGGCAGGCCGGGAGCAGCTTTACCGTTATTGCGAGGAGCGGGCGGTTCCGCATGCGCGCTGCGGCAAGCTCATCGTCGCCACAGATGCCGAACAGGAGCCGGCGCTTGCTTCCATCCTGGCCAACGCCTCTGCTTGCGGCGCGGGCGACCTGACACCCTTGACCGCAGCAGAGGCACGCGCGCTGGAGCCCAAGCTGCGGTGCACGGCCGCCGCCCTGCTGTCGCCCGCCACCGGCATCAGCCACGCCCTGATGCTTGCTTTGCGGGGCGACGTAGAGGAGCACGGGGCGGCACTCAGCCTCAACACCCGCATCGTCTGCGGCCGCCTCGAGGGTGGACGCATGGTTCTCGACACAGTCGACAGCACCAGCGGCGAGCGCTTTGAGATCGCCACCGCGCTTCATCAACGCCGCCGGGCTTGGCGCCACGACGCTTGCCCGCTCACTTGACGGGCTCGACCCGCAATTCGTGCCGGAACTTCGCTATGCCAAGGGCAATTATTTTTCGGTCGCCGGCCGGGCGCCGTTCTCGCGGCTGGTCTATCCCATACCCGAGCCGACACCGCGCGGGCGTGCCGCTGCCAAAGGCATAATCCAAACGCCCGTAAGCCATCCGTAAGCCGGGGTCGCAGAACCTCGGTCCGTCGATCACAGCCGATCACCGGAGGCCTCGAGCTCTCCGGAACCGTCGGCTCCATGACGAGGAGGGTTCGATGCGATTCGACAACGATTACGCGCCACTCCGCCGGGACGACGCGCTATCCGAATGGCGCACTGCCTCGGCGCTGGCCGAGCTCTTGTCCTTCGAGCCGTCGAGTCTCGACGCGAAACCGAAGGCTGCGGGTCCTGGCCGGACCGCGGAGGCGCTTTCACGATTTGCGGCGGCGATCCGGGCGCGTATGGCCGGTCCTGGCGGCTACTACAATCTTGGCAACGCGCTCGGGCTGGTGATGGGCGTCACGATCCAGCTCGCCGCCCCTCAGGGATCCGGCATGCGCGGCGGCGCCGCGCTGTTCGACAATTTCGCTGGCAGCAGCAGTGCGGTGGCGCTGACGTTGGCAACGCTGGTCTTCTTCTGCAGCGGCGAAGTCTATCACCGCGCCTGGGCCGGGCGGGATGTCCCCGATCCAGCGCTTAACCGCCTCGCCGATCTCCTGTCGGGGATCGGCGCGATCGGGCTTGGCGCAGCACTGTTCCTGTTCGGCCAGCCGGTGCTGGCGGCGACCGCCGGACTGCTGCATGCGCTCGGCAAGTTCGGCAGCGCCGCCTACAGGCCCGGCGCCAGCGTGCCCGGGTGGCCGGCTGGATGGCCCGATCCGTTCCGCAGTGCGGTGCTGGCCAACCGCCTGCCGGCGATGCTCGCGGCGGCGCTGTCGATGGGCGCCGCCTTGCCTGAGGTGTGGTTGGGCGGTTCCCCTGCCCTCGTTGCCGCGCCGCTGACATTGCTTGCCTGCTATCTGCTGTGGGCCAGGGCCGACCTTCTCCTGTTTGCCAACAGCGCTGGCGAAAGCGCGCCCGCACTGCCCACCACGGCACGGCCCATGCCCTTGCATCCTCGACCGCCCAAGGCAACCAAACGACCGGGACCATCGATATGAAGCACCGTTTCGAAGCTATACCGAACCCAAGCTGCCGGTTCGAGATCTGGGACAATGAGAACGACGAGCCCGTCGTCCATCACGACCGGCTGCTCACCTTCGCCTCGGCGAAGTTGGCGGCAAGGATCGCCGACTTCCTCAACGAGGGCCGCAGCCACCGGCGCCGCGCCGGCGCCGCCAAATGGCGAGTTGCGGACCGCGATGTCGACCGGGGAGGATGATCGCCACGCTGCTCTACCTCGGGGAAATCCAGGTCTCCCTGACCTTGGCGTCCATGCCGGTATTCAAGGCTAGCGCCAAGGATCCACTGCTGGGCTGGATCGCATCCGGAAGCAGTCTTCACATCAACCTCGGCGGCGAAACCACCTACGATGTTTCCCTCAAGGGCAGTGCCCAAGCCGCCAAGGCCTTTGCGGCAGCCTGCAACTCATGAGACCCTGCAGTTCGTGAGAACCTGTAGTTCATGAGAGCATCGGAGGAGTGTCGCCATGACCGATGAGCCAGGCCGTGAGCCGGCGCATGATCCCCAGGATTTGGAGCGCCTGCTGATTTCCCGGCAGTGGGTGGGAGACATCGACGGCATGGCCGCGCTTTTTGAGCAGAACGCCGTCGTCGACAGCGGTGAAGGGCAGCTGACGCGTGGCCGGGAAGCGATCCGGGCACTCTTCGCGGAGATCACCGCAACGGGCCGAAAATTTGCTGCCGGAAATCAGGCCCCGGCTGTTGTCAGCGGAGACCTGGCACTCACCTCAACCCATCTTCCCGATGGCACCGTGACCGCCGAGGTCGCCCGCCGCCAAGGCGACGGAACATGGCTGTGGGTCATCGATCGATTCTCCGTTGCATAACATCGGGCCCGACGCATGACCCCGGAAAATCGGAATCGATTTTCCCGGTGGATCATGCGAACGGGCGCACGGCGCTGTAGCGCAAAGGCGTGAAACCGTGCAGTTTTGGATTTCGAAGTTCCCGAGCGACGATGCCGGCGATGGAGCAGGAACTTCGAATTCAATTATGATGTATGATGCATCAGTGCGCTGTCTGCGAATGGTCGCCGCCCGGCTGCGAAATGCCGCCCAGCGCTTCGCCGGCCCAGGCCGCCTCGCCATTCGCGGCGAGATCGCCGAGCGAGACAATGCCAACCAACCGCCGGTCGCGGCTGATCACCGGCATTCGCCGCAGTTTGAGATTGCCCATGTTCTGAAGGACATCGTCGACTTCCTGGTCGTCAAAGCAACATTGCACCTCCGCGCTCATCACGTCCCTGATCTTGGCGTCAGGACCTCTGCCCTCCGCGATGCCGCGGACGGCAATGTCGCGGTCCGTGACCATGCCGACCAGCCGGTCATTCTCACCGACGGGCAGAACACCGGCGTCAAGATCGGCCATGGCTCGTGCGGCATCCCGTAAGGACTGGTCCGGACTGGCGACCTGAACATTCTGTGTCATGCACTCGCTGATTCTCATGGCTTTCTCCTCGAGGTGAAGCGCCCCGCCGAACCTGTGATCAAGGTGTGATTAGGGAAGAATGAATGCCTTTCGGAATCGTTCCATGTTTCGACCACGCGCGACCGGATGAGCGATGCGGCAGAGCTTCCACCAATGGCCATATCCGTGACGACGGGAACCATAATCCGGCACAATGGTTGAGTGGTGACCAAGTGATCCTCCCCGAGCAAAACGGAAAACGGAAGGAACGATCATGCGCATGTTGACGACAATTGCTGCCCTTTCGGGATTGGCCCTGGCGCAGCCGATCCACGCGCAATCCACCGACCCGCAGCTTCCCCAAATCGCACCCCCGGCCCCGGAAGTCCTGCCCGATCCAAGCCTGCCTAACCAAACGCCGCCCGACCAAGCCCTGCCGGATCAAGCGCTACCGGATCAGGGTTTCACGGACCAGAACTTTACCGGGATTGCGATCGTCGCCCTCGAGGATTTGCCTCCGGAACTCAAGACACAAGCCGAGGCCGTGATCACCCAGACCAGCGTTGAAGATCTGCTCACCCTGCAGAGCTCGATCGATGCGTCGCCGCAGGCAGCAACGGCGCTGGCGGCGAGCGGGCTGGATTCCTCGCAGGTTGTCGCTGCCAACATCGATGGCGATGGCATGCTGACGCTGATCATCCAGACAACGACCTGATCGGGCCGGGCGTGGCTGACCGGAGCACCCGGCTTCGGCCGTAAAGACCCAGTACAGCGGAGCACCGTCATGGTCGAAGCCGCAGTTCGCAACTTCACCCTCAACTTCGGGCCGCAGCATCCTTCTGCTCACGGCGTCCTGCGGCTGGTGCTGGAACTGGACGGCGAGATCGTCGACCGCGCCGATCCCCACATCGGCCTGCTCCACCGCGGCACGGAAAAACTCATCGAGTACAAGAATTATCTGCAGGCCTTGCCCTATTTCGACCGGCTCGATTACGTGGCGCCGATGAACCAGGAGCATGCGTTCTGCCTCGCCGCCGAGAAGCTGCTCGAAATATCGGTGCCGAAGCGCGGACAGCTTATCCGTGTTCTCTTTTGCGAAATCGGCCGGCTCTTGTCACATCTCCTCAACGTCACGACCCAGGCCATGGACATCGGCGCGCTGACCCCGCCGCTCTGGGGTTTCGCCGAGCGCGAGAAGCTGATGGTCTTTTACGAGCGCGCCTCCGGCGCCCGCATGCATGCGAATTATTTCAGGGTCGGCGGCGTGCACCAAGACCTGCCTCCGAAGCTTCTGGACGACATCTGGGCTTTCTGCGACCCGTTCCTCAAGGTCTGCGACAACCTCGACGAATTGCTCACCGGCAACCGCATCTTCAAGCAGCGCAATGTCGATGTCGGTGTGATCGGGCAGGACGACGCCTGGGCCTGGGGCTTCTCCGGCCCCATGGTGCGCGGATCGGGAGCGGCATGGGATTTGCGCAAGGCACAGCCATATGAATGCTACCCCGAGATGGATTTCGACATTCCGGTCGGCAAGAACGGCGACTGCTATGACCGCTATCTCGTCCGCATGGAAGAAATGCGCCAATCGGTCCGGATCATGAAGCAATGCCTGGAGAAATTGAGAGCGCCCGAAGGCCGCGGGCCGGTCGCGATCCCGAACCAGAAGATCACTCCGCCGCCGCGAGCGACGATGAAGCGCTCAATGGAAGCGACGATCCACCATTTCAAACTCTACACGGAGGGTATTCGCGTGCCCGCTGGAGAAGTCTACGCCGCCGTGGAGGCGCCGAAGGGCGAGTTCGGCGTCTATCTGGTTTCGAATGGCAGCAATACTCCGTATCGATGCAAGATCCGGGCGCCGTCCTTTGCCCATCTGCAGGCGATGGATTTTCTGTCGCGGGGGCACATGATCGCCGATGTCGCTGCGATCATCGGGTCGCTCGATATCGTATTCGGCGAGATCGACCGCTAGAGTATTTTGCAGCCAAGCGGAATCACTTGGCGTCGCAGAAATGCGGCTAAAACAAACAGATAGAGCGGGATGTCTAGTTCAACTTGAACGCGTCCCGCTCTAACAACGCGCAGGGAGTTTCAGATTTCGAGCAAGGCGTAAGGGCGGCCGGTCGGCTTCGCCACGTGCATGGCGACGTTATATACCGGGGCACCACCGGGTGTGCGGCCTTCATAGACGCCGCGATGCGCGTGGCCATGCACCACGGCGGTGACCTTGAACCGATCGATCGTCTCCGCCAGGCGCGACGAGCCCAGGAACGGAAAAATCTCCAACGGCTCGCCAGCGACCGTCTCGATGACCGGAGCGTAGTGCAGGACGACGAGCGTGCGTTCGGTGCGAACCTGCCGCATTGCGTTTTCGAGCCGCATCGACTCGCTGACGCTTTCAGCAACCATCGCCTTGATCGCCGGCTCACCGAACGAGCCGAGCATGCGTGACCCAAAACCGCCAATGAAACCCTTCACGCCGACAAAGCCGACCTCCTTGATTTCCGTCGTCTGGCCGTCAAGAAGATGGACGCCTGCCTGCCGAAGGATGTGGGCGACGTCTTCGACCGCGCCGGATTCATAGTCATGGTTGCCGAGCACGGCGACGACCGGGATTGCGCAGGCGCGCAAATCCTCCGCAAGGATTTCGGCCTCTCGGGGCTTGCCGAGATTGGTGAGGTCGCCAGTGAGAACGAGGACGTCCGCTTCGCGCGAGACCTCGCCGAAGAGATCACGGCAGGAGGCCTGGCCGTCTTCACGCACATGCAGATCGCCGACAGCCGCAATCCTGACGGTGCCGCCGTTCCCAACTCTTGCCGTGGCGGTTGTGCCCTTCTCAGCCATCACGAAATTCTCCTGTTCCACCGACGCCGGCAAAGCCCCATTCCTTCACGTCGATCTCGTAGTCGGTCGGCGAAAGCAGGCGTCCACGGCAGATTTTCATTCGGGGAGTAGGCAACTCCCTCTGCTTGGCGAGCCGGTCAAGCAATTCGTCGAGCAGCCAGGCCGGGATATGATCGCGCTCGCTCGGATAGATCCATCGGAAATTCAGAAGCTGCATCAGCAGCACCTCCCAGTGAACCTCCAGATAGGAAAGCAGCCGGTGCCAATCGATCTGATCCTGCGCCTTGAGGATTGTATGAGCGACGTCGGCGCCGTCGTGGCGGCCTCTGTCCTGGATGAAGCACTTGGACCAGATAAGCTCGGTCGGACCTACGATCCGCACCTGACTGCCCAGCAGCTCGATTTGCCGTGCATGCTCCAGCCATTGGTCGCCGACCGGCATGGTGCCATTGGCTGAAGCGAATATGACGTCAAAAAAATGCGTGCTTTTGAAGACCTTTCCGAGCCATCGGTCGTCCACGATCTCGACCGCATAGCCGGCCTGCTTGAAATGCGCGAGAATGCGCGCGTAGTCGCCGGCCTTGCAGAAAATGTCGAGGTCCTTCGTCTGGCGCGTGACGCCTGTGTAGGCGCTCACCGCATAGGTGCCGGCGACAAGAAAGGGGATGTCCGTCGCGGCGAGCTCGCGGATCGCCTCTGTGTAGAAGACCTCGGCCTCGGCGTGCTGAAGCGTCGGCGCGGCTTTTGGATCGATCGTCGGAACGGATGCCGGGATGGCGCCTCCCGTTGGAGAATCGTTAGTCATGAAATCGTGGCTCCGAAGCCCAGCAACCTGCAGCTGTCCGTCCTTAACAAAGCCGCCGCCGCATGGTTCCGTTGCCGACATCAGCGGATCGGACTGGCGGCCGGCCGAAGCCCTTGGAAATGCGAAGGCGGAGCCTTTTCCGCCGCCGGGGAGTTGAAGATATGAGAAAACCACTGGCACGGAGGTGATCATGATGGAGGATGGGCGCAAAGCGGTACGCGTCAGGCTCAGTGGAAGGGTGCAAGGCGTCTCGTTTCGCGTGTGGACACGGACCGAGGCCGAGAGGCTCGGTCTGTCCGGATGGGTTCGCAACGAAGATGACGGATCCGTAACGGCACTGATCGTCGGGGCCGAAGGCGCGGTTTCGACGATGATGAACCGGTTGTGGAAAGGGCCGACCGGAGCGTCGGTTTCCGGCGTGACATCCCAAGACGTCGATCACGGTCAGGAGCCGAACGGATTCAGGATCATCGGCTAGAAAGTGGGTACCAGCTTTGGGAAAACCCAATGCTCAACCAAAAAGCCAGGCCTCCGCGATTCTTGCCTTGCGCCGCTGGGAACAATCGACAGCCAGCGCCGTTGGGACCAATCAGCCATGATTGCGGGCGGCCATGACAAACGATGACGGGATTCGGCCAATGGAAGTCACCGAAACAGATGCCTTTCCGCTCAGTTCGGCGAGAAAGCATCTCCGGTCGGCTTTCGGGCTGCCGACAATGGCTCGATGTATGCCCTTGCGCTAGCCACTGACTACGACGGCACACTCGCGGAAAACGGGATCGTTTCCGATGCGACCCGTGCTGCGCTCGAGCGGCTGAAGGAAACCGGCCGCAAGTTGATAATGGTGACCGGTCGCGAGCTTGCCGACCTCGAAAGCGTTTTCCCGGAGCTTGGCATTTTCGACAAGGTCGTCGCCGAAAACGGCGCGCTCGTCTACACGCCGGCTTCGAAGAAGGAGCGCATCCTTGCGCCTGCCCCTCCGGCGGAATTCGTCGACAGGCTGATGATGCGCAAGATCGCGCCCCTGTCGATGGGACGTTCCGTCGTCGCCACCAGGGAGCCCAACGAGACCATCGTGCTGGAAGTGATCAAGGACCTTGGCTTGGAGCTGGAGATAATCTTCAACAAGGGCGCCGTCATGGTGCTGCCGAGCGGGGTCAACAAGGCGACCGGTCTTGCCGCTGCCCTCGAGGATCTGGAATTGTCCGCCCACAATGTCGTCGGCATCGGCGATGCGGAGAACGACCATGCCTTTCTGCGCGCCGTCGGCTTCGGTGTTGCAGTTGCCAATGCCCTGCCGAAGGTGAGGGAGACGGCGGGCCACGTGACGAATGGTGCCCGCGGCGCGGGCGTGAGGGAGTTGATCGAGGGCCTCATCTCGCATGACGCCGCCTCGCTGGACACAGCGCGGCAACGCATCGAGATTGGCGCGGACGACGGATCGGGCGCAGTGATGCACCTTTCACCACGCGGCGGCAGCGTCCTGCTGGCCGGCACGTCCGGGATCGGAAAATCCACCCTCGCCACCGCCCTGACCGAACGCTTCGTCGAGCAAGGCTTCCAGTTTTGCGTGCTCGACCCGGAAGGCGACTACGAGGAACTGGAGGACGTGCTGGTGGTTGGCGACGCCAAAAGCCCGCCGAGCTCACGCGAAATCTTCGACCTTTTGTCCAAGCCGTCCAACAATGTCGCCGTCAACATGCTCGGGATCAAGACCGGGGAGCGGCCAAACGCCTTCGCCAAGCTGCTGCCGGAGCTTGCCGCGCTTCGCGCCCGCACCGGACGCCCGCACTGGCTGATCATCGACGAGGCACACCACCTGTTGCCGCACGCGCGCGACGGCACATCCTTTGCGCTTCCAAAAAGCCTTTCGGCGACCATTCTGGTCACAGTCCATCCCGATCTGGTTTCGCGCGACGTGCTGACAGGTGTCGACACGGTGCTGGCTCTTGGCCCGGAAGCCGACAAGGTCGTCGAAAGCTTCTGTGCCGCAATTGGCGAGGACGTGCCGGAGGGCGTCGTGCCGCCGCCGGAAAACAAGGTTTTGTATTGGAACCGGTCGACAGCCGATCCCGCGAGGTCGATCTCGGTCGAACGTCCCCGGCAGGAACGCAAGCGCCATATACGCAAATATGCCGAAGGCGATCTTGGCGACAACAGCTTCTATTTCCGCGGCGCTGACGGCACGCTCAACCTGAAAGCGCAAAATCTCATGATGTTCCTCCATCTCGCCGAGGGGATCGACGACCGCACCTGGGAGCATCACTTGCGCGCGGGCGACTATTCGGCCTGGTTCCGCGACCAGGTCAAGGACAAGGAACTTGCGGAGGAAGCGGCTATCATCGAGGATGACGATAGTCTCGATCCGCATAGAAGCCGCGCCGCCATCGCGGAAGCGGTCCATCGCCGCTACACCGCGCCCGCCGACTGAATCCCGCCCACGCGGATGGTATCCAAGTCTCGCCGATGGCGGATCGCCCCCGAACGACATCCGTCATCAACGACCGTTGGAGGCGTGAAAATCACTTCGCCGCCTCCATCATCCGAACATGCCGACCTGTAGCGTCAATGCCCGCTGCTTCAATGCATGAATGTTCCGCGCAGCCAGGCAAAGAAACCGAACCTCTCCGACATTGCCGCACGGACGCGAGAGGCAGCCCACCGCGCTCGTATCGTGGCGCCGACATGGCAATGGCAGACGATTTCGTGCAACTGCCAGTCGGTCAGCTCGAAGAAGCGCCTGGCTTCGCCATAGGTGTCATCTCTCAAGCCTTGTGCGCGAAAAATCGGATCCTCGAAGGCAACGGTGAGAGGCGAGTCGTTGTAGCGCATTTTTTCGCGTATCTCAGGGGATTTGTATTCGGTGCCCGTCAGCGCTTCGAGACGCCGATCGGGATTTTGCTCCAGCAGTTTCGCCCAACGTTCGAGACGCTGGCTTCGAGTCGCCACGAGGTCTGTTGCTTCAGCGTGAACGTCGGCAACGGCATGCAGTTGGTCAAGTGTTTGGTGCTTCACGACCGCCTCCTATTCAGCAGGTGAGTTTGTCCCACCCTGAAATGGAAATTATGGCGCTCCACGACGCCGACAAGGCCCTCATGCGGGGACCATTCGATCAATTTTCTGACGGCGCCGTCCTGCCACGGGCGCCTGATGCCTGCGGGATCGTCGGAGGCTCGTATCGGAACCATAGGCACGCGTGGTCGTTCAGCGTGCATCAGCCCGTAGAGCGAAACCGGTCGACGGGTGGCGTCAGAAATCCCACCCGACGTCGATGACCCGCCAAGGCAGAATGCAGCGAGCGGAAGGAAATCACACCATGGCCATTCTTCCCACTCCCGAACCAACGCCCACTCCGGCGCCCACGCCACCGCCGTTTCCCGAGCCGAAGCCGGTGCGTGAGCCGGATCCGGACAGACTTCCCGACGAAGCCCCCGTCCCCAATCCGGATGAAAACGACGCGCCACTGAAAATTGGCCCCAAAGCGTCCGATCCCGGCATTTGACGGATCGGATCTAGCGTGAAGCGATCGGGGAAAACACTCATTCCAGATCGCCCGACTCCTTATGGATGCCGCAGAAGATGTCGGCGCACTGCGTGGCCGAACGGCCGGCATGCGCGTTGCGGTCGCCGTCGTCTCGGCACCTACCCGGCAAGTGCGATGTTGCGGCCGCTTCGACCCTGATTTCCAGCGCCACGATCAAGCCGAATCCACGACTTGACATTTGTCGAACAAATATTGACTATTGTCACATTGGCACCAGGGCGGAGGCTACCCGTGTCGATCGGCTCCCCACCAAAAAGGATTGCCGAATGCCCAAAGGGAGGAAGACTACGTGGAGCTTTTGCTCGAGGTGGAAGGGCTGGCAAAGTCCTTTGGCGGCGTTGCAGCCTTGCGCGAAGGCCGCCTCCAGCTTCGCGCCGGCACGGTCCATGCCCTGTGCGGCGGTAACGGCGCCGGCAAGTCGACCTTTCTCAAGATATTGATGGGTATCTTCAACCGCGATGCCGGCTCGATCCGCCGCCGCGGCAAGGATGTGGAATTCGCAAGCCCCGCCGACGCGCTGGCGTCGGGCATTGCCATTATCGAGCAGGAGCTCAGCCCTGTTCCCCACATGACGGTTGCCGAGAATATCTATCTCGGCCGCGAGCCCAAGGCGCGCTTCGGAGGCATCGATTTCCGTGCGATGAACCGGTCCGCGCAAAGGCTGCTGGACGATCTGGAATTCGATATCCGGGCCACACAGTACATGATGAACCTCTCGGTTGCGCAGATGCAGCTCGTCGAGATTGCCAAGGCGCTCAGTCACGACGCCGAGGTCATCTTCATGGATGAGCCGACGTCGGCGATCGGCGAGCGGGAGGCGCAGCACCTGTTTGCCGCGATCCGCCGCCTGCAGGCGCAAGGGCGTGGCATCGTCTATGTTTCCCACCGTCTGTCGGAGATCTTTCAGATCGCCGATTCCTACACGGTCTTTCGCGACGGCGCCTATGTTGGCAGCGGCGCGCTTGCGGACATCGATCGGCCCGAGCTCATTCGCATGATCGTTGGCCGCGAGCTGTCGGAGGAATTCGCCAAGACCAGCACGCCGACGCAAGAACCCGGTATCGAAATTGCCGGGCTCAGTTGCCCCAACAAGATCGAGGACATTTCGTTTTCGGTGCGAAAGGGTGAAATCTTCGGCATCTACGGCCTGATGGGAGCCGGGCGGACAGAAATCTTCAACTGCCTCTTCGGGCTCGACAAGCCATCGACGGGAAGCATCAAGGTCGACGGTATCGAGGTCACCATTTCAAAGCCGGCGGATGCCATGGCGCATGGGTTGGCTCTGGTCACCGAGGACCGCAAGCTGACCGGTCTCAATCTCTCCGACAGCGTGCGCGCAAACATCTGCATGGCGAGCCTGCCTGAAATGAGCCCCAGCTTCGCCATGGATCGGGCTCGGGAGGCGCAAGCAAGCCGCGACATGCGCGAGCAGTTCCAGATCAAGGCTGCCCGCGACACGATGCCGGTTTCCGGCCTTTCGGGCGGCAACCAGCAGAAGGTGGTGCTCGGCAAATGGTTCCTTCGCAATCCGAAAGTCCTGCTTCTGGACGAGCCGACCCGCGGTGTCGATGTCGGCGCCAAGCGTGAAATCTACCGGATCATCAGCGATTTCGCCGCTGCCGGCGGCACGGTCGTGATGATCTCGTCCGAAATCGACGAGGTCCTCGGCATGGCGGACCGGATCATGGTGATGCGCGCCGGCAGAAGTGCCGGAATCTACAGCCGGGAGGAAACGAATGCCCAATCACTCGTCCACCTTTCAACATGAACAGGGGCGTTCGCTCAGCGGCAAAGGAGCCGGTGATGTCGGTTAGCGACAACAGGAATGCGAGCGGCTGGCTCGGCTCGGAGCAGCGCCGGCTGTTGATTCAGGAATACGGGATCTTCCTCGCGTTCCTGATCCTGGCGGCGGTTCTCTCGGTCTCCAACGAGTTCTTCCTGACGGCCGGCAACATCTCGAACGTGCTGCTGCAGACCTCGATCAACGGTGTCCTCGCCATCGGCATGACCTTCGTCATCCTGACGCGCGGCATCGATCTCTCGGTCGGCTCCGTCGTCGCGCTTGCCGGCATCGTCAGCGCCAGCTTCGTGACCTCCTCCGCGACCGCCGGGATTTCCGGCGCGCCCTACCCGGTCGCCCTGGGTCTCGGCATCGGCCTGCTGGTCGGCATTGCCTGCGGTGCCGTTTCCGGCGTGATCGTGTCGCGGTTTTCGGTGCCGGCCTTCGTGGCGACGCTAGGCATGCTGTCGGCGGCGCGCGGACTGACCCTCATCTATGGCGGAGGTCGTCCGGTTCCCGCGTTGACACCGGCATTCCGCTGGATCGGCACAGGCAACGTCCTTGGCATACCCGCACCGGTCGTCGTTCTCGCAGTCGTGTTCGCGGTCTCCTGGTGGATCCTCAATCGGACCCGTTTCGGCCGTTACATCTATGCCGTCGGCGGCAACCCTCACGCGGCCAGGACCTCGGGCATCAACGTTACCCGCATCCAGTTCGTCGTCTATGTCATATCCGGCGGCCTTGCCGGCCTCGCCGGGATGCTGCTCAGCGCCCGCACCGGCTCCGCGCTTCCCCAGGCCGGCATTGCCTATGAGTTGGATGCGATCGCGGCGGTGGTGATCGGCGGGACCAGCCTTTCAGGGGGCATCGGCCGGGTGACGGGCACGTTGATCGGCGCGCTGATCATCGGCGTCATGAACAACGGCCTCGATCTGATGGGTATCCAATCCTACTACCAGCAAGTTCTCAAGGGCGCCCTGATCGTCGGCGCCGTGATGCTTGACCAGAAAAGAAACTACGGGGCTTAGAGCATCGGACCAAATCCGATGCTCAGACAAAAGGCCTCTTTGCGAAATCGGACCTGCACTGCGCGTGTCCGTTGATAGGCGAACCATGTCGGTCGCTCACTTAAAGTGGAGGTACGGAATGAAAAGATTGATGATAGCGCTCGCGTCCGCGACCGCGCTGCTGGCCTCGTCGGCCATGGCGCAGGAGAAGATCAAGATCGGCGCAGCGCCTTACGGATTGAATGCGGAGTTCATGCAGATCTGGTCGGCAGCGCTTCAGGAGCACCCGGCCGTCAAGAGCGGCGAAGTTGAGCTGACGGTCTTCGACGGCCGCTATGATGCCCTGGTCCAGCAGGACCAGTTCAAGACGATGGTCACCCAGCAGTACAATGCGATCATCTTCGCTCCGATCGACGTCGACGCCGGCGCGGCAGCCGTGCAAACGGCAGCCGATGCTGGCATTCCGGTTGTCGGTTCGAACACCCGCGTCAATTCCGATCTGTTGACCTCCTATGTCGGGTCCGACGACACGATCTCGGGCTACATGGAAGCCAAGACCGTGCTCGACAAGATCGGTTGCAAGGGCAATGTGGTCATCCTCGAAGGACCGGTCGGCCAGTCCGCGCAGATTTCCCGTCTCGAAGGCAACAAGAAAGCGCTTGCCGAGTGCCCGGATGTCAAGATCCTTGAAGACCAGACCGCAAACTGGTCGCGCGCCGAAGCCCAGACGCTCATGGAAAACTGGCTCACCTCGCATCCGAACCAGATCAACGGCGTGATTGGCCAGAATGACGAAATGGCGCTTGGCGCCATCGAAGCGATCAAGGCCGCTGGCCTCGACGTGAAGAGCTTCGCCATTGCCGGCATCGACGGCATTACCGATGCGCTCCACGCCGTCAAGGCCGGTGAAATGACCTCGATCCTTCAGGACGCGCGCGCCCAGGCTCAAGGTGCGCTCGACCTTGCCATCTTCGCTGCCAAGAAGGGGGACTACAAGCCGCAGTCCGACATCTGGGCAACCTACAAGGACATGCCGTGGAACGACGGCAAGGAGAAGATCTACAATGTGCCGTGGACGCCGGTGACGGCGGAAAACGTCGACCAGCTGCTTGCGACGCGCAAGTAATCCAGCCGTGGGGCGGGCTCTCTTGCCCGCCCCACTTTCCAACAAGCCGGGAAGAGCACCATGACGGATTCAATACAGGTTGATCTCAATTTTTCGCTGGGCGGCAAGGTCGCTCTGGTCACCGGCGGCGCCTCCGGCATCGGCAGCGCCATAGCGTCGGCGTTTGCCGCGAAGGGCGCTGTCGTCGGGGTGATCGATATCAATGAATCGGTTGCGAGATCGAAGGCCGACGAACTCGGCAACGGCGCGAAATCCTTCGTCTGCGACGTGTCGGATCCGCAATCGGTGGAAGCCGTGTTTGCTGCGGCGCAAGCCGCCTTCGGCCATATCGACATCGTCGTCAACAGCGCCGGCGTCGCCCTGCTCGCTCCCGCCGAGGACCTCAGCCTCGATGCCTGGGAAAGGACCATCGATATCAATCTCAAGGGAACGTTCCTTGTTTCCCAGGCCGCCGGACGCGTCCTGATCAAAGCCGGCAAGGGCGGCAAGATCATCAACATGGCCTCGCAGGCCGGCACTGTCGCGATCGACCAGCACGTCGCCTATTGCGCTTCGAAATTCGGCGTCATCGGCCTGTCCAAGACACTGGCCGCCGAATGGGGCAAGCACGGCATCACGGTCAACACGATCTCGCCGACGGTGGTGCTGACCGACCTCGGCAGAAAGGCCTGGGACGGGCCGCGCGGGGAGGCGCTGAAGCAACGCATTCCGACCGGCCGCTTTGCCTTCCCGGAAGAGATAGCCGCCGCGGCGGTGTTCCTGGCATCGAACGGCGCCGACATGATCAATGGCGCCGACCTTCTGGTCGATGGCGGCTACACCATTGTCTGACCGGCGCAGGATTGGAGCAACAATGCAGCGGTTCATCAACAATCCCGACGAGGTCGTCGAAGACACCGTCAAGGGCTTCGTCAAGGCGCATGCCGACATCGTCAGGCTCGGCAGCAACCCGCGCGTCATCGCAGCCCGCCATGCGCCGGTCAGCGGCAAGGTCGGCGTGATCACCGGTGGCGGCTCCGGCCATGAGCCTGCCTTCATCGGCTACACCGGCCGCAACATGCTGGACGCGGTCGCGGTCGGCGAGCTCTTCTCGTCGCCGACGGCAAAGAGCTTCCTTGACGCCGCAAGGGAGGCGAATGGCGGCAAGGGTGTCGTTTGCCTCTACGGCAATTATGCCGGCGACAACATGAATGTGAAGATGGCCGTCAAGCTCGCGGCCAAGGAGGACATTACGATCGCAACCGTCGTCGCCAACGACGATGTATGCTCGGCCGGACCGGATGAGCGTGAGAAGCGCCGAGGCGTCGCCGGCGAGATCTTCATGTGGAAATGCGCCGGCGCCAAGGCCCAGCAAGGTGCCAGCCTCGAGGACGTGCAGGCAACGGCGCAGCGGGCGATCGACAATTGCCGCTCCGTCGGCGTTGGCCTTGGCCCTTGCACGCTGCCTGCCGTGGGGCATCCCAACTTCCTGATCGAGCCGGGCACGATGGAAGTCGGCATCGGTCATCATGGTGAGCCGGGCGTAAGGGTCGAGCCGCTGAAGTCCGCGGTCGAAATAGCGCAGCAGATGGTCAGGATCGTGCTGGATGATCACGATCTTGCGGCCGGAACCGAAGTTGCGGTTCTTGTGTCCGGCCTCGGCGCAACGCCGGTCAACGAGCTCTACATCCTCCACGATACGATCGAGCAGGAAATCACCGGACGCGGGTTAGCCATCTACAAGACCTACATCGGCAACTATTTCACCTCGCTGGAAATGGTCGGCGCCACACTCACGGTCATGGCGCTCGACGCCGAGCTGAAAAGGCTGCTGGACGTGGATGTCGATTGTCCCGCAAGGCTTTAGGAGCAGGCGAATGCAGCAGTTTGACAACGCTTCCGCTGGCGACATCGTTCTTTCGATCGCCGATCGGATCATCGAAAACCGGGCCTATTTGAGCGAGATCGACGGCAAGATCGGTGACGGCGACCACGGCGTCAACATGGCCAAGGGCTTCGGCATGGCTGCGGAGCGGATCAGGGGCAACGACATGTCGCTGGCCACCGCCTTTGATACGCTGGGCACGGTGCTGATGACCGAGATCGGCGGCTCCATGGGGCCGCTCTATGGCGTCATGTTCACGCAATTCGCCGAAACGATCGAGAAATCTCCATCCATCGATGCCCGGACTTTCAGCGCCATGCTCACCAGTGGTCTCGACGGCATCCAGGCGATCGGATCGGCCAAGGTTGGCGACAAGACGCTTCTCGATACGCTCGTGCCGGCGATCGAAGCGTTCGACGGCGCCAACGCCGACGGCAAGCCGTTCCCGGAAGCTCTGGATGGGCTCGTCGTCGCAGCCGAAAAAGGCCGTGACGCCACAAAGGATCTGGTTGCAAGGATTGGCCGCGCCAGCCGCCTGGGCGAACGCTCGCTCGGCGTGCTCGACGCCGGCGCCACATCCTGTGCATTGATCCTGAAAGCCCTGGCGTTCGGTGCCAAGGAGAAGCTGCAGCAGTCCACGACTGCGAGTGATTGAGCTACGAATACGCTCCTCCCGAGCGCTGGCCTCCGGCTGATTTTACAGCCGGAAGCCAGGTTAACGCCTGATCGAACCAAGATTGTGAGTTCTTCCGTTTGCGCTCATCTTGAGGATCGATTCTGGATTCGGGGAAACCAGGCAGCATGACAGTCAAGACATCATCGGCGCGGAAGAACGGAACGGTGCGGACAGGACTCGAGGCTGGCGCCGAACCCATTCCCTTGCGCTATGGTGACGATCCCTATGTCTGGGCCTGTTGGCTTTACTACGAAGACCACATGACGCAAGGCGATATCGCCGAAATCATGGGCATTTCGCGGGCGACAGTGAACAGCTACCTAGCCGATGCCCGCGCCCGCGGCATCGTCAACATTTCCCTCGAGCCATCACGGCTGAGTTCGCTCTCGATCGCACAGGAACTCAAACGGCATTTCGGGCTGCATGACTGCCTCGTCGTGCCGAGCGACGACAATGCGCGTCCGCTGATCGATCGTCTCGGCACCGCGGCCGCGCAGGCTCTGACCAAGCTTCTGAAATCCGGCGACACGGTGGCCGTTGCCTGGGGGCGAACCGTGTTGGCGATTGGCGAGCAGGCCTCCGTGCCCGGCCTTCAGGACGTCACTGTCGTGCAGGCGACTGGCGGCACGCGAGCAAGTTTTGCCTATACTCCGGAACTCTGCGCGGCCGCCATCGCCAATGCCGTCAATGGCAAGCTGATCAACATCACCGCGCCGGCTATCGTTTCCAATGCGGAAGTCCGCCACATTCTTCTGCGCGAGCCGCTGATCGAAAGTCAGTTCGCAGCGCTTTCTAAAGCCAACAAAGCGCTATTCGGCATCGCCTCGCTGCGTCCGAATTCAACGATCCACACCAGCGGTTTTTTCGAATCGGTTTCGGTGCAGCAATATCTCGCCAAAGATGCCGTGGGCGTCCTCGCCGGACGCTTCATCGACGGGCGGGGCAACCCGGTAGCCGGCCCGCTCGACGACCGGACGATCGGAATATCGCTCGATATGCTCAGGGCTATCGGCCTGCGGATCGCGGTCGCCGGTGGTTTCGACAAGGTGCCGGCGATCCTTGCCGCGCTCCGCGGCGGCTACGTCAACGTGCTCATCACCGACGCTGCCACGGGCCGCGGCATTCTGAATGCCGATGGCGTGACGGAGCTCGATCAAAAGCTTTCCCAACGCCCGAAGATCGATAGCTCGGTGGCCCTGCCCAGCAACTTCCGAACCCACATCAAGAAGTTCCTGAACGACCCTGACGATGTCGTCGAGGAGATGCTTGACGGCGTGGTGAAAGCGCATGGCGCCTATATCGAGCCGATCAAAGGCTCGCATCGCGCCCTCGTTGCCCGCACGGGGCCGCGACCTGGCAAGGTGGGGCTTGTGATCGGCGGCGGCACCGGGCACGAGCCCTGCTTTCTCGGCTATGTCGGCAAGGGTCTCGCCGATGCCGTGGCTGTCGGCAATATCTTTTCATCGCCGCCTCCCGGCCCGATCTTTCAGTGCGCCAGGGCGGCATCCGGCGGCGAAGGCGTGCTCTTCGTCTATGGCAACTACGCCGGCGATGTCATGAACTTCGAGATGGCGGCCGAGATGGCGGCGGAAAACGACATCGAGGTCCGAACGGTCGTGACGACCGACGATATCGCCTCTTCGCCGCTGGAGGACAGGGAAGGCCGCCGCGGCGTTGCCGGCAACTTCTTCATGTTCAAGATCGCCGGCGCCGCCTGCGATCGCGGCCTGTCGCTCGATGCCTGCGAAGCGGCGACACGCAAGGCCAATTCGAGGACATTCACGATGGGCGTCGCATTGGAGCCCTGCTCCCTCCCGCAGACCCGCCGCCACAATTTCGAGATCGGCCCCGATGACATTGAGATCGGCATGGGCATCCACGGCGAACGCGGCGTCATCCGCGAAAAAATGATGAGCGCCGACGAGATCACCGACCGGGTGATGGACCGTATCTTTTCCGAAATGAAGCCGGCATCGGGCGACCGTGTCGCGGTGCTGATCAATTCATTCGGGGCAACGCCGCTGATGGAACTCTACATTTTGTTCAGGCGCGTCGAGCAGCGGCTGAGCGCCAAGGACATCAAGATAGAGGCGAACTGGGTGGGACATTATTGCACCTCGCTCGACATGGTCGGTGCGTCCATATCGATCCTGCACCTCGACAATGAGTTGACGGAGCTATTGCACCATCCTTGCGATACCGCTGTCCTGCGGGTCGGCTGAGGATACAGGATACGCGCCTGTGGCCGCATCCTGCTGGAACCGGGAGGAACATGATGTCCGAAAACGCGGCGCAATGCCTGAGCAGGATGTTTTATCGCATATCCATCGCGATCGAGGCGGGAAAGGACCATCTCTCGGATCTCGATGGCGCCATTGGCGATGCCGACCATGGCATTACCATGTCTCTCGGCTTCATGGCTGTGAACGCTGAGCTGGCCAAGCTCGATCTCGACCATATGCTGCCGTCAGAGGTTTTCACGGCTGCCGCGTCCGCCTTTCTCGATGCCGTCGGTGCTTCCACCGGGCCGCTTTATGCGACCGCGTTCCGCAGAGCGGCGCAAGCCCTCAAACAGGACGAATGCCTTTCACCTTCAGGCCAGGCGGCGATCATCGAGGCCATGACGACCGGCATTCGAGAGCGCGGCAAGGGGCAGCGCGGCGACAAGACCATGCTCGACGCCTGGATTCCAGCAACCGAAGCTGCGGTCAGCGCACAGGCGCGCGCCGCCGGCAGCCGGGAGATGTGGAACGGCATCCTGGCGGCCGCGGAAGCCGGCGCGAATTCGACACGGTCCATGGTCGCTGCCCGTGGCCGGGCGGCACGGCTCGGGGAGCGGTCCCTGGGGCACATCGACCCAGGCGCGGCCTCGGCCGTCATTATCCTGCGCGCAATGAAAGACACCTTTTCTGACAGCGCACCAGGAATGATCAGCAGTAGTGGAACGGACTGATCAGGCTCGAACCTGACCAGCCCAAATAGCGGCCGGAATCGCTGCCCGTCAGATAGAGCGCTGCGGCGCAGCGAACTCGGAGGCCTGCCGTAGATGCTGGCGCAGCAGCGCCTCGGCCCATTCGATCTCGCCCGCCTCGACGGCATCGAGAATGGCGAGGTGTTCCCGGCAGGACTGCTCGATGCGTTCCGCCGGCAGTTCCTCGAAACCCGCCGATTCCTGCAACCGGCGCAGATTGTTCTGCTGACGCACCGCATCGGCCAGGAACCGGTTGCCGGAACAGGCCGCAAGTCCTTCATGAAATGACGCGTTGATCCGGAACCATTCATCGCCGCCGATCAGCGTCTTGCCTGTCGACACGATCGCCAGGATGCGCTCGTGTGCGCGGCGGACCGGCGCCAGTTGCTGGGGGTCTGCATTGAACATGGGCGACCGCAGCGCCGCGCATTCAACAGCCATCCGGAATTCATAGCTTTCCCGGTAGGCATCCTCGCCGACAAGCGTGTCGGCGAAACGCCAGCCGTGCCCCGGCAGGCGCTGCACCAGGCCTTCGGCGGCAAAGCGAAGCAAAAGCTTGCGCACGATGCCGCGTGATGCCTGATAGCGCGGCATCAGTTCCGCCTCGGACACCTCCTGGGGCAGTTGGTCGAGCGCGCGTTCCCGCATCATCCTGCGGTAAAGCTCCTCGAGCGGAGAACTGGGCAGTATATCCTCCGGGTCGAGATCGGCGACATCGCGCGCCAATTGCAGCCCCCTCGTCTCGAAGGGACTTAAGATGCCCTGGGCGACCAGCAGTTCCAGCGCTGCGCTGACGGGAGAACGCGAAACGCCGAACGTGCGGGCAAGGTCCGGCACCGAGACGCGGGTTCCAACCGTCCAGCCCGAATCCCTGATCCGCTCCAGGATCCGCCGCGCCAGATCTATCTGCAGCGGGCTGGCCGCCTCACTGCGTGGCTGCCGGTCGATGATCGTTTCGTTCATATGCACTTCCTCAGGCATTCGCATTATAGATATGCGCCACGCAGTTCGAACTGGCAATCTATCGAATTTTTCTGCTTTTCATTCAATCAAAATGCATTACTATCCGGACTCATACGAGTTTGAGGCTTTCCTTTTGATGACAACAGTCACACCATTTCCGCTTGTCGAAATCGCAGGAGCGCCGAAAGCGCGCGGCACGGCCTACGGCGAACAGGCGCGCGGGCGCATCGGCGCTTCGGTGGCGCTCTACGCTGCGCAGCTCGACCGTTTCGGCTTCAGGCGGGACGATGTCGGGCGGTTCTCCGGCATCTTCCTGCCTCGCCTTCGGCAATGGGCGCCCGACCTCGTCGAGGAAATGGAAGGGATCGCGTCAGGCGCCAATGTCGATCTGTCCTCGATCGTCCTGGTCAATGCGCGCACCGAAATCCTGCAGCTTGCCCGGCGCGAGAAAGGCATTTCCGACGACGAGCCCGACGGTTGCACGGGCGCGGCGATCCTGCCGGAAGCAACCCGGAACGGCAGGCTCATCCATGGCCAGAACTGGGACTGGAGGGCCGAATGCGCCGAGACATCGGTGGTGTTGCGCATCCGGCGAACGGACGGGCCGGACCTCCTCACCTTCACCGAAGCCGGCGGACTGGCGCGCAGCGGCTTCAACGCGGCCGGCATCGGCATCACCGCGAACTATCTCGAATCCGACCGTGACTATCGCGAGATCGGCATTCCGCTTCCCTTCATCCGCCGCCGGGCCCTCGAGGCGCAGCATTTCTCCCACGCCATCAAGGTGGTGGCGACGACGCCGAAATCCGGCTCCAACAACATGATCCTGAGCACCGCCGAGGGGTTCACGGTCGATCTCGAATGCGCGCCGGACGAGGTGTTTGCGATCTATCCGGACAAGGACATGATCGTCCATGCCAATCACTGGCAAAGCCCGGTCGCGCTGTCCAAGCTGCGTGAGACCGGACTTCGCGATGTGCCGGACAGTCTCTATCGTGACCATCGCGTGCGCCGGCATTTGTCGGCGCGGCATGGCGACATCACGATCGACGATGTGAAGGAAGCCCTGTTCGACGATTTCGCTTCGCCGTTCAGCGTGTGCCGTCCAGTGGTCAGGAAAGAAGGCGGCAATCTCTCGGCGACAGTCGCGATGATCGTCTTCGAACCAGCCACCGGCGTCATGGAGATCGCTCCGATGCCGGCTGAAAACCGCGAGTTCACCAGCTACGAGCTCACCATGGACGATGCGGTCCTCGCAAGGGCGGAGAAGGCAGTGCCGGCACGGGAGACATCTTCGATATCAGCACAGGAGAAACGATGGTCCGCTTTGTCCTGACCCGCATCGCCAGCGCCATACCGACACTTATCCTGGTGTCGGTTGCGGTCTTCGTGATGATGCGCTTCATCCCGGGCGATCCCGCGACCTTGATGCTGGGAGACCTCGCACAGCCCGGACAGGTCGAGGCGATGCGGCATCAGATGGGGCTCGACCAGCCCGTGGTGGTGCAATACCTGATCTGGATCGGCAATGTCCTTTCAGGCGATTTCGGGCGCTCGATCGGCAGCGGGCAAGAAGTGCTGCCGCTGATCCTCGACCGTTTCGCCGTCTCCTCGATCATCGTTTTTCTTGCTGTGCTTGTCGCCTCGGCGATCGCCGTGCCCGCCGGCATGCTGGCCGCCTGGAAGCAGGACAGTCTGCGCGATATCGCCGTCGTCGCCACCTCGACCATCCTGCTCTCGATCCCCAGTTTCTGGCTGGGGCTGATGCTCATGCTGATCTTCGGCCTCTATCTCGGCTGGTTGCCGATCGTCGGCTATGTGCCGTTCAGCCGCGACTTCGCGCAAGCCGCTCTGTATGTGATCCTGCCCGTGGTCACCCTGGTGCTCGTCGAGTCCGGCCCGATTGCGCGCATGGCCAGGGCCAGCACGATCGAGGTGGCGCGCCTGGAATACATCACCCATGCGCGGGCAAAGGGGCTTTCGGAAAGCGCGGTGATGTGGCGCCACGCATTCAAGAATGCCTTCGCGCCCACCTGGACCCTGATCGGGCTCGTGCTCGGCAGCCTGCTATCCAGCATCGTCGTCATCGAGACCGTCTTCACCATTCCCGGCCTCGGCCGGCTGCTGGTCGACGCCATCTATGCCCGCGACTATCCCGTCGTTCAGGGAACGATGCTGTTCGTCGCCTTCATCTATGTCGCGGTCAATCTTCTCGTCGACCTCGTCTATCCGCTGCTCGATCCGAGGGTTACCGCATGATCGCCCGTGCTCTCGGCCGGCCCGGTCTGAAATTCAACGCGATCTTCGGGATCATCGTCACCGGAACATTGATCCTTCTAGCCGTGTTCGGTCCGTGGATCGCTCCCTACGATCCGCTCAAGCTCGATCTGCCGTCGCGCCTCAGCGGGCCCTCGTCTCTGCATCTGCTCGGCGCCGACGAATTCGGACGCGACGTGCTCAGCCGCCTCGCCAGCGGCGCGCGTACCAGCGCCTGGATCGCTTTTGCAACTGTTATATTCGCATTGATCACCGGCACCGTGTTCGGCGTTCTCGCAGGTTTCCTGCGGGGCTGGGTCGATCGCATCATCATGATGGTCAACGATGCCTTCCTCGCCTTCCCAGGCCTGCTCCTGGCGCTTGGCCTGATGGCGGTGATCGGTGCCAGCCGCGAAGGCATCATCCTTGCGCTCGGCCTTGCCTATATGCCGATCGTGGTGCGCGTGGTGCGGGCTTCCGTAATGTCCATTCGCGAGCGGGAATATGTCGAGGCCTCGCGCGTGATGGGCAACAGCGAGATCATCACCATGGCGCGGCACGTGCTGCCCAACTGTGTCGCCCCGATCATCGTGCTCGCCACCACCATGTTCGGCTGGATCATCCTGTCGGAGAGCGCGCTGAGCTTTCTGGGACTGGGCGTCCCGCCTCCGGCGCCGAGCTGGGGCAACATGCTGTCGACGGCACGGCCCTATATCGGCCAGGCGCCGCATTTGATCATCCTGCCAGGTCTCTGCATCTCGATCACGCTGCTCGGCATCAACATGCTGGGCGACGCGGTGCGCGACTGGCTCGACCCGAAAATGTAGGTGCTGGAAACATGCTCGTGCCGACCGGGGACAAGAACACGATGCTTTCAGTGCGCAACCTGTCGATCTCGGTCGGGCCATCGGGAAAGCGGATCGTCGACGAGCTGAATTTCGATCTCGCGCCCGGTGACATGCTGGCGCTGGTCGGCGAATCCGGTTCGGGCAAGACGATGGCAGCCCGCTCGATCCTCAACCTGCTCCCTGCCCCGCTGGTCACGACCCCGGACAGTAGCATCCGCTTCGGCGGGCAGGAACTCACCAGCCTTGCCCCAAAGGCGCTGCGCCAGATACGCGGTGCGCAGATCGGCATGGTTTTTCAGGAGCCGATGGTCTCGCTCAATCCCGCTGTCACCGTCGGCGAGCAGATGGCGGAAGGGCTTCGCCTGCATCGCGACATGTCGCGCGCCGAGATAAAGGACCGCTCGCTGGCAATGCTGGAGAGAATCCAGATCAAGGATCCCGGCAAATGCCTTGCCGCCTATCCGCACGAATTCTCGGGCGGCATGCGCCAGCGCATCATGCTCGCATCGGTCATGCTGCTCAAACCGCGCCTGCTGATTGCCGACGAGCCGACCACCGCGCTCGACACGCTGGTGCAGCGCGACGTGCTTGACCTCATGGTGGAGCTGACGCGGGAGAATGGAACCGCCGTCCTGCTGATCAGCCACGACCTCGGCATGGTGTCGCACTATGTGAACAACGTGACGGTGATGTGCGAAGGCAAGGCGGTCGAACAGGGAAGCAGCACCCAGGTTCTTCACGCACCGCAACACGATTACACGAGGCGGTTGGTCGATGCGCTTCCCAAACGCAGCGCCGGCGGATCGAGAAGAGCCATCAACGGCCCGCCCCTGGTCGAGATCAGCAATGTCGTCATCGACTATCCGGGCCGTCCCAGGCTGTTTGCACGCGCGGAACCGAAGCGCGCCGTCGATGGCGTCGACCTGATCATCCGGCGTGGCGAAACCCTGGCACTGGTCGGTGCGTCGGGCTCCGGCAAGACGACGCTCGGCCGCGCCATTGTCGGCCTCGTCAAGCCGTCCGGAGGAACGATCTCGTATCTTGGAACCGCGATTGCGAATGGACGATCGGCTGACGCGCGACTGCAGCGTCGCGACATGCAGATCGTTTTCCAGGACCCCTATTCCTCACTTGACCCTCGCCAGTCCATTGCGGAGATCGTCACCGAGCCATTGAAGCTCGACACCGAATTGGACCG
This sequence comes from Mesorhizobium sp. M6A.T.Ce.TU.016.01.1.1, assembly GCF_003997065.1. Lineage (NCBI taxonomy): Bacteria > Pseudomonadati > Pseudomonadota > Alphaproteobacteria > Hyphomicrobiales > Phyllobacteriaceae > Mesorhizobium > Mesorhizobium sp. M6A.T.Ce.TU.016.01.1.1. The sequence continues at coordinate 157,067 of NZ_RZTJ01000011.1, forward strand.
CAAGCGGCGGACCGCGCGCATGGATGAGGTCATCGAGGAGGTGGGGCTGGCGCGCGACCTTCTCACGCGTTTCCCGCATCAGCTGTCGGGCGGCCAGCGCCAGCGCGTCGCGATTGCGCGGGCGATCGTCAGGCGACCAGCCTTCGTCGTCGCCGACGAGCCGGTTTCGGCGTTGGACATGACGGTGCAGAAACAGATCCTGCTGCTGATCCGGTCGTTGCAGGAACGCTACGGTTTCGCCTGCCTCTTCGTCTCGCATGATCTGGGTGCGGTCGAGCAGGTTGCCGACCGGGTCGCCGTCATGCAGGACGGAAAGATTGTCGAGCTCGGCGACCGCGACGACGTCTTCGACCGGCCGCGCCACGCCTATACGCGCGCCCTCCTCGATGCGGCGATGCTTATCGACCGCCGTTTCGCCGATGGCGCGGGCGCCCGCAAGGCCGTGGCGCAATGAAGGCGATATGGCTCGTCTCCGCACCATGACACCGTTCGGCCATATCAAGGAAATCTGGCGATATCCCGTCAGTTCGATGGGCGGCGAACGGCTGGACGGGGCGGAGCTTGCGGAAGGCGGGATTCCGGGCGACCGGATCTGGGGCATCGTCGATCGGCGCGACGGAATTGTTGCCGCGCCGGAGAAGCGAAAGCATTGGCGGCCGCTGCCCAACCTTCTTGCAAGGCTGAAGGGCGACCGGCCGGAAATCGGATTGGACGATGGCTCCTGGATCGATGCCGGCTCCAGCCGCGCAGGCGAGCTGGTTTCGGCCTTCCTCGATTTCCCGGCGGCGCTGCACCCGCACGTCCCCTTCGGCTCGGAGGCCCAGGATCATATCGCGCCACGCTATCAGCGCGCCGACATCCACATCGTCACGTCAGCCTCGATGGACAGGCTCGCCGGCCTGCTTGCGGATCCCTCGCAAGTGGATTCCAGGCGGTTCCGGCCCAACATCGTGATCGAGACCAACGCTTCGCAGGACGGTTTTGTCGAGCAGCAGATCATCGGAAAAGTGCTTTCGATCGGCGAGGCGCGGATCATGATTTCGGAATCCTGCGCGCGCTGCACCTTCACGGCGCTGGCGCAAGGCGATCTCGCTTTCGAGCCGGCAGTGCTGCAAACCATAGCGCGCCACGGCGAAGGCGGCTTCGGCGCGCTCTGCCAGGTCATGCAGCCGGGCAAAGTCAGGCTGGGCGACCGGGTCACCTTGAACGAAGCCTGATCTTTATCCAGCTTTCGGTGTTGGACGGCGGCACGTTGCGGCGGCTGATGGGTGAGATGGGCCGTAAGTTTGATGGCGGCTATGCGGAGTATGCGTTGTTTGCCGAACTCGCTGCTGATGCCGGCCACTACGCACCGCGTCCTTGATACACCGGATTCATCCCCTAGTTTAGCTCCGTGGGCGCCTTAGTCGCGAGTTTGCCTGAGGGCGGCGGCGGTCGCTCCGTCCTGACTGCATGCCGCGGAAAGACGGTTCGACCGACGCACTTTATGGAGGTGGTCGTGCGTCAATCCCCTGAATCCAGCTGGGCATATTTCGCATTCGTTTGCTCGATCGCGGTAGCTTGCGTAGGAGCTGCTGCCGGCGGCGAGCGCGGCGGAGGCAATAGCGCTGGCAACCATGGTGGCGGAGGCAATAGCGCTGGCAGCCATCACGGTGAAGGCCGCAAAGGCGGCGCGCACAAAGGACCTGGCGGCGTTCCTAGCTCCAGCAGTAGTTCACCGGTGGACGACGATGGGACCAGCACAACTGCAACGGCGGCAATGACGGCAACTCCGGCAGCCACTGCCGTCAGTGTCGCCCGGTCCGCAGGGGCCGGACGGTCGCTCGACCTCCCGGCCAACCTCCAGCCTCTCAGCGCCAGCAACAGTCCATCGACGGTCAGTCCAATCAAGGCGCTGCCGGGCGTCCCTGATGAAGTCGTTCGCGCCTGCGATGATGCAATCGAGTCGGCCGCCGCCCCGTTTGGCGCGACCAGTGTGCGCGTCAGCAGCGCAGGTTCCATACGTCGGTTGAGCCCGGATACGATCTCGGCTCCCGTTGAGGTAAGCATCGACTATGGACGGCAAGGCAACGTGGAGACGCGGCAGGCGCCGATCAAATGCGAATTGAACGCGACAGGCAGGGTGATCGGGCTGACATAGCGTATCGCGCAGAACTCCCCGCCGACGAGAGCAGGATGAATTCGAAGGGTGATCCATCCGCGGCGTCGTGAGAGGGTGCGAGGCAACGCCTCCCAAAGGCCCTGGGCCTTCGATAGGAGGACGCACATTCGTTTTGGAAATCACTCCAAGGTCACGTGTCTTGGCCTGAGGGAATAGGGAAGTGTGAGAGAACGCACCCGGGCAATCCGCGACGGGTTGCGAACCTTGCTGCGTGCAGTCTTCTGGCTGACAGCCTTCAACCCGCCGGCAGCGGCTGCTGCGCGGCCAGCGCGCGGCTTCAGCGGCCGCTCAATCTGCGCGCTGCGGCGCTCAGCCCTGAGCCTGTCATTGTCCGCGCGCGCCGCGGCCAGGTCGCGGGCAAGAGAAACAGTGGCTTCACGTTGCTTGTCCAGAGCCTCCTTCAGCCTGGCGACCTGTATCAAAAGTGCTCGGGCGGCAGCGCGTTCGAGGCGAACCTTATCGAGATCCTCATGGGTCGAGACTGCCGCAGCGCGCTCTCGCGCCAGCGCTTGCGCCGTCTCGGTTGCAGTCTGCTCGGCACGCTCTCTCGCTGAGACTGCTCTGGCTCGTTCCTGTTCGGCCGCGACGCCCTCGAGGCGAGCTTTTTCCAGCTCGTCACGCGTCGACGCTGCTGCAGCACGTTCTCGTGTCAGAGCCTGTGCCGTCTCGGTTGCAGTCTGCTCGGCACGCTCTCTCGCTGACACCGCTCTGGCTCGTTCCTGTGCAGACGCGTCGCGCTCAAGGCGAACTTTTTTTAGCTCCTCACGAATCGACGCTGCTGCAGCGCGTTCTCGAGCCAGCGCGCCCTCCGTCTGGGCCGCGGTCTGCTCCACTCGTTCTCTCGCTGTGACTGCACCGGTCCGTTCCTGCTCAGCCGCGTCCGCGCGCTCCTTGAGCGCGGCATTGGACAGTTTCACTTCGGCGAGATCGCCACCAAGGTTCTCTGACTTCCGGCGTTCGTCGTCGAGCATTCCGCTCGCTTGCGCCAGCGAAGCCTTGGCCTTGGCGCGATTCTCGGCCGCCTCGGCCTCAAGCTGTTCAATTTTCGCCCGCGCTCGCGACAGATCGCGCGCCCGCCATTCGGCTCGCTGACGCTCCAGATGAGCAGCGGGCATCTCCGTAAAGACATAGTTGGTGGCCTCGCGCAGCATTGTGCGGGCATCTCCCGCTATGCGCCGCAATGCGTCAAGTGTGCGGGCTGCCGCGAGCTCGTTGCGCAATCGCTCCTCGTGCGCGTTGTCGGAGGCTGCGATGCTTGTCCTCAGCGCATCGATCTGCTTGCGCGACTCGAGGAGTGCTCCCTGTAGAGCAGCGCTCCTGGCGCGTTCGCTTTCCGCCACCCGGTGCTCCGGGCCGCCCAATTCCCCTGCAGCGGCTGCCTGACCACCGGCTGCCCCGACTTGCAGCCGGGCAGCCGTGAGATCCGGGCTGAGCAAGTCGACACTCGTGCCTTGGGCCCGCGAAATGGCGGGGGCGCTTTCGACCCAGTTTTGTCTCGTCATCGCATAGCTAAGCGGCACGGCCAGACAGATTGCGGCGACGCCCAAGCGGGGCACAAGACCGATTGGCTTGCCAACGCGAGGAGGGGTGGCCGTTACGATGGTCGGCTCGGGATCCAGGCTGAACCCTCCCCTTTGAGCTGTGACATTCAAACCGCGATGCGCCGGATTGGCCAACTGAGCAACTTTGCGCGGCGAAACCTTATGACCCAATTGGTCCCATGCTGACCCGCAAATTCGCTCCCCACGTTCCGCCGCGGCGAGTTGTGTCGGCATACGGCTCAGGGCCCTCAATACTGGACTACTTACGTTGGCAAGATTAGCAGCCACCTGCCTACGAACATAGCCAGCGATTTCTCTGACCGATGTCGCAAGGCGGCCGGATTGCGGCATGTTCGTCGCGGAAGCGAAAGCGTTGGTCTGGGCCACAGACGAGCTCTCGTAAGCTTCGGAGATCACGTCGAAATACTCGATTCGCACCCCGAACCGAAGGTAAGTGGCATCGTGATGCCGATCATCCAGGTCTGCCGTGTCTGAGGGCACGGCAACCTGAGAAGAAGAAGCAGGCTCGGTTGCAAGGTCGACCGGGCTTTCCCAATCCCAAGATGCCTCCTCGGGGGGATCAGATTCGCCTTCGCTCTCATCTGATGTGAGGCGACGGATACGCCGGAGCATAAGATAGAGGCCCACCGAGGCAAGTGTTGCTATCCCGCCCAGGATAACGAGATCTGCGTTGTTTGCGTAAATTTCGGCAAGATGATTTGGCATTGCCGTGCCTGTGGGCGGTCCGCTTGAGCTTTAAGTTAGGTCACAAAGCTAGGTCACAGACCTCCACGGTCAACCGTCACCTCATGCTAAACGTCAGTAGCACTTCGGCCACGCACAACGGCCATTGCTGCTCGGATCGCTGTCGAACGACCGCCCCTGGCGCAAACGAGCAGTCGGAGAGCTGGTGAGCTTAGATCTCCTTCCAACCCTGAGCGGGCTAATGGGCCCGAACCAAGCGGCAGGTTTTCACCACCAGGTAGCTCAAACGAAAGATCGGAGGCCACACGCCTCCGACCTTTCGAGCGACAGAGAACCGCCAGCTCCTATTCGCTTTTCCAGACACCCCATGCGCGGGGGTTTGCCGCGGGCCATACTGAATAGCCCTTCACTGTCGGCAACACGGCGTCGACGGATGGCTCGTAATAGAGGCCAAGGATCGGCACATCCTTTGCCATGAGCGCATGGAGCTGCTTGAACAGCGCTTTGCGTTGCGATGGGTCCGTCGTGGCCATCGACTTCGTGTAGAGGTCGAGGGCCTCTTTGCTGTCCCACTGCGCTGTCGGGTCGGTCGCCTTGTCGCCGAGGATGACGCCATACATCAGCGACGGATCGAGACGCGCCGAATAGCCGAAGGACTGGATCTGGAACTTGCCGGCAAGGTAATTGTCGAGCTGTGCCGCCCAATCCAGCACTTCGAGCTGCGCATTGAAGCCCGCGGCCGTCAGCATCGCCTGCAGCAGCACCGCGTTCTCATACATGCCCTGGTAGCGGGTGTTGGTCTGGATCTTGATCGGCTCGCCCTTATAGCCGGCCTCGTCCAGCAGTGCCTTGGCCTTGACCGGGTCGTATTCCGGCCATTTGAGGAAATCACCGTCGAAGAATGAGCTCGCCTGGGCGACGGCAGAGGGGTCACCGGCAGCGACACCGTTGGTGCGAGCGGCGGCGATCTGGCTGATGTCGGCGGCATGCGCCAGCGCCTCGCGTATCTTGACGTTCGACAGCAGCGGATCCTTGGTCTGCAGCAGGATCGCCGTCCACGACAGGCCTTGCGTCGACAGCACCGTCATGCCCCGCGACTTGGCTTCCTCGACACGCGACGATTCAAGATCGGGCAGAACGTCGAGCTCGCCGGCAAACAGCGCGGTCTCCGCCGCTGCCGTGTCGGGAATGACCATGAAGCGCACCTCGTCGACATAGGCCTCACGGCTGCCGGCAAAACCGCTCGGCGCCTCCTTCACCGGCTTGTAGTCGGCAAAGCGTTCGAGCGTGACATACTGGCCCTTGACCCATTCCTTCAGCTTGAAGGGGCCGCTGCCGATGGCGGAATCGGCGATCCACTTGCCGTCGGCGCCGACATTCTTCGGGCTGGCGACCCAGCCATTGCACTGGACATTGGCGAGCTGCGCGAGAAAGAGCGCATTCGGCGCGTTGAGCGTGAAGACAACGGTGCGTGGATCAGGCGTCGCCACCTCATCGACCTTGAGCCCCTGGCTGCCGTCGAAGAACGGAATGCAGAACCACTCGTTAGCCGCGTCCATGCGGCGGTCCCAGTTCCATTTGACGTCAGATGAGGTCACGGCGTCGCCATTGTGGAAAACCGCGCCGTCGCGCAGCGTGAAGGCATAGGTCTTGCCGTCGTCCGACACTTTCCAGGATTCGGCCAGTGCCGGGCCGACCGTGAGATCGGCGCGGTAGGCCACCAGCGTCTCGAATATCTGGTGCAGCACCGTGTCGGTGTTCGCGTCCCGGTTAAGACCGTCGGTGGCGCGAATGTCGGCGTTGATACGGACCTTGAGCGTGCCGCCGGTTTTTGGCTGCTCCTGCGCCATCGCCGGCAGCGCACACGCCATCACGGCGATTGCCGCCAGCACCCGGATCAATCGTCTTCCCATTCCCGATCTTGTTCCCATTTTTATCTCCAGTTTTGTTGACTGCAGTTTTTCAGACGGGCGCGGCATTCAATGTCCGCGCAAAGAAGTCCTTGACCTTGGCGATGAGCTCGCGGTCGTCGTGGGTGATGCCGGGCACGACGTCCAGCTGCACCTCGACGCCGTGTCTCTCCAGGCTGCCCTTCAACGACCTGATCCGGTCGTTGCGGGTGGCGCCGGCGAGATCTGCGCCGGGCATCCACCAGGCATCGTCCGGCTTGATGGTGATCTCCCAGGTTTCGAGATCGTCACCGCCGATCACCATCTGCACGGCGACCTTGCGCATGGCGTCGAGGTCGACCTTCTTGCCGAACACTTTCTCGAAGTCGCGCACCCCGACCCAGAAATCCTGATCGAAGTCGAGCAGGGTCACAACGCCTGGCGCGCCGATCGATGCAGCCAGCAGGCGTTCGGGATGGAGGAACAGGAAACGATGGGTGAAATGGCCGCCGCCGGAGAAGCCGTACATCAGCACCCGGTCGCCGCGGATGCGGTAGCGCTCCCGCATTTCCTCGACCATGTCGAGCATCACGGCATCGTAGTGGAGGTCGCCCTCGCGCAGCATCTTGTAAGAGGAAAGGTCGCCCGGAAAACAGATATTAGCCGGGAAGAGCGGGGCGAGCACGATCACGCCGTTCTGCTCGGCGAAGTCGGCAAAGGCATCGCGGTAGGCGAGCATGCCGCGTTCGGTGCCATGCACGATCACCGCCAGCGGATAGGTCTTGTCGCCGTCCTCGTCATAGTCGTCGGGCACATAGGCGCAATAGGGGAAGCGCTGATCGAAGCGGGAGGCGTACACCGTCGTGTGGCCGAAATCGTAATAGGACAGGCGCTTGCCATGTCCGCTGACGTTGCGCATCGAATTTTCCCCAGTCTCAATTTTATTGTTTCATCATTTTGTGTGACTGAAAAGCATTTATTTATCTGAGACGCCGGGAAAGTACGCATTTTACATCGCGTAACGCCGAGCGCTCCTGGAGCAGGCATGAGCTGTTGTCCGGCCGGCTTTGTGTCGGCGCGGCATTTGCTGGGCGCAACCCGGAAGGCGGCGACGACGCGGCTTGCAGCGCTGCGGTTGCAGCGTCTATCATGTGCTTGAAAAATCGCTGACTTCGGCCTTCATGCCGCGTTCGGCCAGCCATCATTTCTAGCGGCAGATGTAGCCAGCTGCGTAGATTTCAGAACGAATGAAGTAGCGCACCGCCAATGGCCGATAAAACGCTTTTCGGGTTGACCGCCGTCGACACCGTGCCCCTGCATGAGAAAGTCTATCTCGAACTCGTCAGGGCATTGATGTCGGGCCAGTTTGCGCCCGGCCAGAAGCTGACCTCGCGCAAGCTCGCCAAGGAACTGGGCACCAGCGACATGCCGGTGCGCAGCGCCTTCATGCGGCTGCAGGCGTTGCGTGCGCTGAGCCCGATGCCGAACGGCAGCATGGAGGTGCCGGTCATCTCGGCCGAAAGGTTCTCGCAGCTGACCGAGGTGCGAACGATCCTCGAAGGCTCCGCGACCGAGCTTGCCGCAAAGCTGATCAATGGCAACAATCTGCGAGCGATCCGTCGCCACTGCACGGAGCTGACCTTGGCAGCCCGCAAGGGCGACATCGACGATTACCTGCGCAAGAACTACAACTTCAAGTTCTCGATCTATCGCCACTGCGGCAATGAGCAGATGATCTTCCTGATCGAGACGGTGTGGATGCAGGTCGGTCCGTTTCTCAGGAACCTGACCACCGGTTTCGAGGACAATCTCGCCGCCATTCTCGACATCGATTACCACGAGGAAGCCGTCGCCGCGATCGAAGTCCAGGACGGGCCGCGCGCGCGTGCCGCCATCGTGCGCGACATAAACGACGGCGCGACGCATCTTTTGCAGCACGTCAAGTTTCCGGAAACCCGTAACTGACTATCGAGGCCGTCACGAGGCGGCGGAAACTGCCTTCATCACCGCGACGACCGTCTGATCCATCCGGTCGTTGACCGGGTCGGGTTCCGAGGACTGCCTGACAATGACGGTTTGCGTCGCCGGATCGATCCAGAGCCACTGGCCATGGATGCCCAAGGCGGCGAGCGCACCCGTGCCGGTGTCGTACCAATAATTGCGGTAGCTTCCGCCCGGATAGGCATAGCCCTGGTCGCCGGCGGCCCAGATGGCGCGGTCGCCGCCGGCCCAGAGGCTGGCAACCCAGTCTGCCGGAACGATGCCGCGGCCACCGGTGCGAACCAGCTCACCGACGCGGGCGAGATCGCGCGCGGTCATCGAGATGCCGCCCGAGGCGCGCGGATTGCCGGCCCGATCGACGGTTATCTGCGCATCGGAATGGGCGCCCATCGGCTGCCACAGGAGCCGGCTCAGCAATTCGGCGAAGCGCTCGCCCGATGCCTGCTCGAGGATGATGGCCGCCATGTCGACATTGGGTGACCGGTAGGCGTGCCGCGTGCCGTGCGGATGTGCGGCCTTCGGCAAGGTGCACAGGAAAGTCTTGAGATCGGGCGCGGGATCGTCCGCCTTGTCCGGATTCCACAGCATCGCCCGCCTGTAGCGATCGAAAGCGCCGTCTCTGCTCAGGTAGGCTTCGTCGAAATCGATGCTGATCTGCATGTTGAGGAGATCGCGTAACGTGGCGTCGCCATAGGCCGATCCAGCGGCTTCGGGCAGGTGCTTTGCCAAGCGGTCGTCCAGCGAGAGCATCCCTTGGCCGATCAGGATTCCCGCCAGAAGGCCGGTGATGGATTTGGACACCGAAAACACCAGATGCGGCTTTGCCGGATCGCTTGTCGGGGCATGCCACTCGGCCACGAGATTTCCGCCGCGCATCACCGCGAAATTGTCGGTGTCGCTTTCAAGCAGGAAATCCGGCAATGGACGCGGCTTGCCGGCAACGTCGGCAACCACAAGGTCGGACAGCCGCCCAAGGTCGAGTGTCGGCGTTTCCGGCTGGCGCGCGCTGCGGATCGTGGCGGACGGCACCAGTTCCGCCGCGTTCTGGAACGACCAGGCCGAATAGGGCCTTGTCCTCCAGTTCGACAGGTCGATCTCCGCGCGGTGCGACGGCGTATTTGTCATTTGGCTCATCCCTCTGACTGCTGCGTGGCGGCGAACGGTGTCTTCGCAACCGCCCGCTCCTGTTCTTTCATGTCCCGGCGCGAAGGGCGGCTCGGCCTATTCCCGCTCCTTGCCGAGCCGCCAATAGCCCGGCTCAAATGCCGCTTGGCTTTCCCCAACCTTACCACTATATTGCGATCGCAAATCGCGCAATTGGTCCTGAAATGCCACCCGATATCCCAGCTAGTGAATTGAAAAAATAAGCAAAATCCTCTGGTGACAGCCAGAGCGGTTTTCATAAACTCACAAGCTATCTATAAGAGATATCGTAACCGATCAGGGCCGCGGCACCTTTCGGAACCAGGGGTTGAAATTGGGCGATGCAATCACGGACGTTCTGAATTGGCTTGAAAGCAGGGACGACATCCACAGCCTGAGGGCTGCGGTGTGCGACCTCAACGGCATCATGCGCGGCAAGCGCATACCCGTCGAGCAGGCACGCAAGGCGCTGGAGGGCAAGCTGCGCATGCCTTATTCGCTGGTTGGGCTCGACATCTGGGGCGAGGATATCGAGAACAACACGCTGGTTTTCGGCAACGGCGACGCCGACGGCCTTTGCCAGTGGACGGGACGCGGCATCGTGCCGGTGAACTGGACGGCACATCCGACAGCACTCGTTCCGCTCTGGCTTGCCGATGAGAACGGCGCGCCGTTTCTCGGTGATCCGCGGCGGGCGCTGGCTCGTGTCCTCGACCGCTACAAGGCTCTGGGCCTGACCCCGGTCACTGCCACGGAACTGGAATTCTATCTGGTCGACCCGCAATCGCAGCGGCCTATCGGGCCTGTCTCGCCGGTAACCGGTCGCCGTCTCGATTCCGATGCGGCCCTGTCGATCGACGAGATTGACGACTTCGAAGCCTTCATCCACGACGTCTGCGACGCCTGCCGCATGCAAGGCATTCCCGTCGACACCGCGATCGCCGAAAACGGTGTCGGCCAGTTCGAGATCAATCTGAACCATGTCGCGGACGCCTTGCGCGCCGCCGACGATGCCGTGCTGTTCAAGCGCACCGTCAAGGGCATCGCCCGTAAGCACGGCTTTGCCGCCTGCTTCATGGCCAAGCCCTATGGTGACCGTGCCGGCAACGGTTTTCACGTCCATTTCAGCCTGACCGACGCCGAAGGCCGCAACGTCTTCGACAACGGCAGCGACCAGGGGTCGGACATCATGCGCCATGCCGTCGGCGGTCTGCTCGCCGCCATGGCCGAAAGCACGCTGGTTTTTGCACCGCACTTCAATTCCTACCGCAGGCTGCGTCCTGGATCCTATGCGCCGAACGCGGTTGCCTGGGGCTACGAGAACCGCATGATCGCGATCCGAATCCCCGGCGGGCCAGCGAGCGCACGCCGGATCGAACATCGCGTCGCCGGCGCGGACGCCAACCCTTACCTCGTGCTTGCGGCTATCCTGGGCGCCGCACTCATCGGCATCGAAAGGCAATTGTCGCCTGGCGATCCGACGGGCAGAGACGGGCAAGGACGTCAGCCGGCGAAGCTGCCGCCTGACTGGGCCTCGGCGATCGCCAGCTTCGAGAGCGGGGCGCATATTGCGGAGATGTTTCCGGCCATCCTGCGCGACTCCTTCATCGCCTGCAAACGGCAGGAGCTGAATACGTTCGCGCTCAATGTCAGCGACTTCGAGCTCGAGACCTATCTCGAAAGCGTTTGATCGGCAGGGCGCGCTGGCGACCGCCCAACGTCGAAGATGCTCAGGCGACGCCGCGACCGCCGGCAGCAGATTCCGTCAGTGCAGCCACTGCGCTGAGCGGCACGTCAACGACATCGTGAAGTTGTGCAGGTTGACTCGATTGTCTGCTTGCCTAACTAGGGTCTCGGGTCGGCGCAATTCATCACAGTCGGTATGATATTTTCCAGCATCCGAAAGCCTGTCCTTCTTGTTCTCTTGGCCGGCAGTTCTATCGTGTCCTCCTGCGTCGCCCCTGACGACACGTCGACCATCGCGAAGGAAGATGCAACGACAGCGGCAGCCCGCAAAGAGATGATCGGTCTCAGCGAGGCTGATGTTCGAATGTGCGCCGGCTTTCCGAGTGCCACCGCTGATGCGGGCGGATCAGGTCAGATCTGGACCTATCAGCGTACCGTTCAACGCGGCAATCTCAACGTCGTGATTCCAACCTTGGCGGTGGGTGCGATCCCGACGGTTGGAGGATCCCTCAATGTCAATCCTGGCGGCTATTGCAACACACAACTTCGAATGGTCGATGGCCGTGTTGCCGAGGTTGCCTACGCCGGCGACAACAATACGCCGAACAACCGCGATGCGCTCTGCGTCAGCACGGTAGACGCCTGCGTGGCCTATGCCCGCCAGCACCGTCAGGTCAGGACAGGGGCTACCTCCAGGTAATCGGGCTGGTTGCAGAGCGAGTGACAAACTTACAGCGGTTGGGCGGTTCTATCAAAAGCTGAACCGCTCTTGAGATCGGCCGGCTCCCCGCCGATCGCCCCCAGATCGGCCTTGCGAAGGCCGGTCGCCCGGAACCATTTTTGTGGTCGGGAGTATAGGGATGGCAGATGATGATCATCACCCGCAGGACATTCGTGAAGACTGCCGCCGCTTCCGGAGCGGCCTTCGTGTTGCCGGGAACCGCGCCCGGCGCGCCTGCGCCGCTGATGCGGGCTGTGCCCTCCTCGGGAGAGATGCTTCCCGCAGTTGGGCTGGGCACCTGGATCACCTTCAATGTCGGCGACGATCCGGTGCTGCGCGACGAATGCGCCGAGGTGATCGCGGCCTTCTTCGAGGCAGGCGGCCGCATGATCGATTCCTCGCCGATGTACGGCTCCTCGCAGCCGGTGATCGGCTATGGCCTCGAGAAGCTCGGCCGGCCCAAGGCGCTGTTTTCCGCCGAGAAGGTCTGGACCTCCTCCGCCGCCGACGGAGCCGCGCAGATCGAGCAGTCGCGTCGCTTCTGGGGCGTGCCGCACTTCGACCTCGTGCAGGTCCATAACCTCGTCGGCTGGGAGGCGCATCTCGAAACCCTGTTCGCCATGAAGGCGGACGGGCGCATCCGCTATGTCGGCATCACGACGTCCGAAGGACGGCGGCACGACCTGTTCGAACAAATCATGCGCGCGCATCGGCTCGACTTCGTGCAGCTCACCTACAACGTCGTCGACCGTGAGGCGGAGGAACGGCTCCTACCGCTGGCCGCCGAGCGCGGCATGGCCGTCATCGTCAACCGGCCGTTTCAGCAAGGCGCGCTGACGCGCCAGCTCGAAGGCGAGACGCTGCCGGACTGGGCGGCCGAGATCGGCGCCGGATCCTGGGCGCAGTTCATCTTGAAGTTCATCCTTGCGCATCCCTCCGTCACCGTCGCCATCCCCGCCACGACCCGCGTCGACCATGTGCGCGAGAACGTGACGGCCGCGACCGGTCCCCTCCCCGACGCGGCCATGCGCGAGCGGATGGCGGCCTACATCCGGGACCTCTAAGCAGGCATTCGTGGGCTGGCCCACGAATGCCTGCTTAGTTTCTGTTGTTTGTCGCAAGTTCTTGTCGCAAAACCGTGGGACACTTTTGCGGGACCTGCTTAGATGTCGGAATGGTGGACCTACCGGCTGGAAGATTTCCTGCTCTTCTCGCCGCGCGTCTACTGGCGCATGTTCGAGTTGCACAATGCAGCCTTCTGGCCGCTGCATCTCCTGACACTCGCCGCCGGCCTTGCCATTGCCCTGCTCGTGCTGCGGCGGCCGCGTCGCCATGGTCTCTGGATCGCACTCATCCTTGCCGCGCTCTTTGCCCTCGTCGGCTGGTCCTTCCTGTGGAGCCGCTATGCCGTGATCAACTGGGCGATCGCCTATGTCGCGCCGGCCTTCGGCCTGCAGGCGCTGCTGCTGGTAATCGGCGGTGCCGCACGCGGCAGCCTCGCCTTCGACAGGCGGGACATGACGGGTCGGCTCGGGCTGCTGATCATGGCCGTTGGCATCGTTGTCTATCCGCTCCTGCCGCCGCTCTTCGGGCGGCCATGGGCGAGCGCCGAAATCTTCGGCATCGCGCCGGACCCGACGGCGATCGCGGCGCTCGGCGTCCTGCTTGCAGCGAGCGGCGGGCCTGTGCCGCTGCTGTTTCCGATACCGCTGCTGTGGCTGCTGCTCAGCGGCCTGACGCTCCATGCCATGGGCGATCCGCAAGCCTGGCTGCCGCTTCTGGCAGCGGCCACCGCTGTCGCTGCCTTGGCCCTGCGCCGCATTGCCCGATGAAACGACGGTGCGTGCTCCGGCAAGCGCTCTCAGCGCGCCGCCCACACCAGGCCGCGACGAAATATCGTTCGCATCTGCGGCACCGCGAACTCCTTGGCGGCATGGCCGAGCGCCGAATAGAACACCCTTCCCTTGCCGTGCCGGCGCTTCCAGACGACCGGCATGACCACGCCTTCGATCCAGGATGCGTGCTCGCCGGAGAAGGTGGTTGTCGCCAGCACCTCGTTCGACGGATCCACATGCATGTAGTACTGCTCCGAGCGGTACGAAAAATCACCGATGCCGTTCATGATGGGATCGTCGCGCCTGGTGATGTCGATCCGGTAGTCGATGATGTTGCCCGGGTGGGCCACCCACTGGCCGCCGCACATGAACTGGTATTCCGTGGCTTCGCGAAATGCATCGCACATGCCGCCATGATAGCCGCCAAGGCCGACACCGCCCTCGACTGCTTTTGTCAGGTTGAGCTCCTCGTTCTTCGCAAGCTTGGCCATTGTGTAGATCGGGACGATCAGGCTCAGATCGGCGATCGCGGGATCGGCGAATATCTCGGTCGTGGTTTCGACGCGCACGCCAAATCCCTCCTCTTCGAGCATCGCCTTGACGACGCGCGCACCCTCTTCCGGCTCGTGTCCGTCCCAGCCGCCCCACACGATCAGCGCTTGCCGCATATCTTCTCCATCAGTTGGTTGCGTCGCCAATACGAACCTTAAGCGGCAGTGCGGCCGGCCGATCCGGCCGGCTGCTCCTCAATTCGAACTATGCCAACGATACCCAGACAGTCTCGACCGTTGCAATGTCCTTCAGGCCAAAATCAAATGGCCTGTCATTCGGCAGCCATGGAACTGCGCGTGCCGTTCAGCGCCATTAGGCGTTTCGCACGTTCGAGGCTGGCTGGCTGCTCGCTGCGGTAGCGTTCGCCGATCTCCATCATCAGCACCGTTCCCGGCAGGAACGCCAGCTCGCTGAAAATCTCCTCCCAGGCGATGTCGCCCCAGCCGAGCGGCATGTGCAGGTCGCCGAGGCCCAGCGCCGTCGCTTCCTGCAGAAAGTAGGGCTTGTAAAAACCCTGTGGGCGGCCGAAGGAATCGTGGACATGCAGATGCCCGGCCACTGGCGCCATGGCGCGGATCTGCTCGCGGAAGTTCAGTCCGCGATAGGTCGCTTCGAGATAGGCATGACTGAAGTCGATCAGCGCGACCAGATTGGGATGGTTGACGGCCTTGACGGTCTCGGCCACCTCCGCTGGCGTCTGCCGGTATTGCCCCCGTTCCGCGGTGAAGATGTTCTCCAGCGCGATGCGTACGCCGTAAGGCTTGGCGAATTCCGCCAGTTCGGACAGAGCCTCGCGCTCGCGCCGGTCCGCATCCGCGCGCAAGAGAGGCTGGTCGGCGCGCAGGAAACCGCCATGCTGGACGAGGATACGGGCGCCGATCCGGTCGCAGATCTCGACCAGCGCCTTGGCAGCCTGCAGCTGGTACCTGCAGGTCGCGGGGTCCATGAAGTTGGAGGAGACGAGGCCATGAACCGTGTAGCGGAAGGAAAACTTGGCCGTCAACGCGACGAGCCTGTCCGCCCTCTCCTTGATGATGCGGCCGCCCGCGATGAGATCGATGCTGGTGAGCGCAAGCTCGACGGTGTCGACGCCGATATTTTCGAGCCGGCGAAGATCGGCTTCGAGGCTATCCAGCTCGCCGTCGCGAGACTGCGCGTTGAAGCCGGTTGCGATAAGATTGCTCATTTGCTTTGTCTCCAGGTGGGGCCAGATTGGCATTGTCGTTATGCGGCCGATCGGCGTGATCAGGCCCGGTTGGTTTCGAGCGGCGCTGCCGTCACCACGGCGGAGCGCAAGGCGATGGCGAGGTCCGGGCGGTCCGATGTCAGGCGGCCGATCCGCCGTCCCAGCCAGTGGCGGATCGTCGCCTCCTCGTTCACCGTCCACACGCAAAGCCGGTCGAGCGGCAGCGTGGCGCGAACCAGGTCCCATTGCGCCTCCATCAGCTCGTGATGGATGGCGATGATGTCCACGAGTCCGTCGACGCGAGCAAGGAATGCCGCCAGGCCACCCTGTCTTTCGGCCCAGTCAGCATTGACGGAGACGAGGCGCGCGACCTGCGGCGCGTGGCGCCGGCAGTCTTCCAGAACGGAAATGTCGAAGGACGTCAGATGCGTCCTGTCCTCCACGCCGAAGCGTCGAAGCTCCTCGGCGACGCGCCGGGCAATGTCGGGATAGGGCATGCCGGTTTCGTCGGTCTTGATCTCGACATGCAGGTCCGGCCCGGCCCTGGAAGAAAGCGCGGCCAGCACGTCCGCCAGTGTCGGGATGGTCTCGTCCGTATCTTTCAATCTCACGTTTGCCGGTTCTTCGAACGTCAGCTTCCGCACCGGTCCAAAGCCTTCCGTCGTGCGTTCGAGCGTTGCGTCGTGGATGACCACGAGCTCGCCCATTTCCGTCAGGTGAACATCGAATTCGATGGCATCGACACCGAGCTCCAGCGTGTTGCGGAAGCCCACAAGCGAGTTCTCGGGCCACAGATTGCGGGCGCCGCGATGGCCGGTGATCAAAGTCATGCCAGTGATCAAAGTCATGCCAGTAATCAAAGTCATGGAAGTCTCCTAGAACTGATCGACATCTCACCGCACCGTGGGATCGAGCCTGTCGCGCAGCCAGTCTCCAACCAGCGAGATGGACAGCGTGGTGAGCATGATGACGGCGGCCGGCGCCAGCATGATCCACGGCGCGCGGGTCAGATATTCGCGGCCGAAGCCGACCATATTGCCGAGGCTGGTCGCCGGCGGCTGGACGCCAAGGCCGAGGAAGGACAGCCCGCTTTCCATCAGGATGATCTCGGGAAAGGTCAGCGTCATCGAAACGATCAGCGTCGAGGCGACATTGGGCAGGATGTGGCGCAGGTAAACCCGCGCCGGCGTGGCGCCGAGCTGCACCACCGAGGCCGCATAGCCCTGCGCGCCCGCCGAGATCGCGAGACCGCGCGCGATGCGCGCATAGCGCTCCCAGCCGTAAAAACCCATCAGGCAGACCAGCAGCACCATGGAGGAGCCGAAGAACGCCAGCACCGCCAGCGACATGATGAGAAACGGCAGGGCCGCCTGGAAGTCGGCCAGCGCCAGCACCAGATGCTCGACCAAACCGCGAAACTGCGCGGCGGCGAAGCCGAGCGCCGTGCCGAACACGGCCGAAAGAAGCGTCGCCCCGAAGGCGATGACGAGTGAAAGGCGGATCGACTGGATGAGGCGCGAAAGCACGTCGCGGCCCAGCTCGTCGGTGCCCAGCAAGTGCTTCAGCATGCCGGGGGGCGAAAGCCGGCTGGTGAGATCCATCTGCGTGATCCCATAGGGGCGGATGCGGTCGGCAAATATGGCAACCAGCACCATGGCGACCAGCCACAGGATTCCGAGACCGACGCTCAGCGGCAGGTTGCGGCGAATGGACGACAGGAAACCAGCCCTTTGCCTCGCGTTTGGCTGTGTGGTCGCCGGATAGATCGAAGCCATGCCGGTTCTCCTCAATGGCTCGCGGGCGAGCGCAGGCGCGGGTCGAGCCAGCCGTAGAGCAGGTCGACGACGAGGTTCGACACCACCATGGTGGCCGCGACGATGAGCAGGATGCACTGGACGACAGCAAGGTCGCGATTGCTGACCGAGACAATCAGCAGCCTGCCGATGCCCGGCCAGGAGAAGATCGATTCAACCACCACCGCGCCGGCGATCAGCGAGCCGACCATGAAGCCGACGATGGTCACGATCGGCACGGCTGCGTTGGGCAGCGCATGGCCCCACACCACGTCGCGCCATTTCAGCCCCTTGGCGGAAGCTGTGCGGATATAGGGTTGCCCCATCACCTCGATCATGGCGCTGCGCGAGAAACGGGCGAGTATGCCTACGCCGCCCACGCTCATGGTGAGCGTCGGCAGGATGCCGTGCACCCATGTCTCCTGACCGCCGGAAGGCAACGCGCCCAGCGTCACCGAAAAGATCAGCACCAGCAGCAGGCCCATGACAAAGGAGGGGATGGTAAAGCCGAGGATCGCCAGCAGGATCACGCCGCGATCGGCGAAGCTCTGGCGGTGCAGCGCCGCATAGACGCCTGCCGGAATTCCGATCAGCAGCTTCAGGATGAGCGCCGGAACGGTCAGTTGCAGCGTGGCCGGCACGCGCTCCAGCACCAGTTGCAGCGCGGGCGCCTTGTCGCGCATCGACACGCCGAAATCGCCGGTGAAGATCGACTTGAGGTAAGCCAGATATTGAATCCAGAGCGGCTGGTCGAGACCCCACGACTTGCGGAACGCCTCGATGACATTTTGCGGCACGTCCGGCCCCAGCATCACCTCGGCCGGGTCCCCCGACATGCGCAGCACGACGAAGGCGAAGGTCATCACCGCAAGGATGGTGATGACGGCCCTCATAACGCGCACGAGAACGAAACGGATCATGCGGGCTCCATCAGGCGGCGATCGCGGTGTTGTCCGCCACGACATGGCAGGCGGCGGTGCGCCCCTTCTCGATCTGGCGCAGCGCCGGCGTGCTGGTGCGGCAGATGTCGCGCGCGACGGGACAGCGGGGATGGAAGGCGCAGCCAGACGGACGTGCGGCCGGATTGGGCGGCTCGCCTTGGAGGATGACGCGTCCCTCCAGCTTCTTGCCGGGGACCGGCATGCTGGAAACCAGCGCCTTGGTGTAGGGATGCCGGGGCGACTGGAAAATCACGTCGGAGGAGGCTTCCTCCACGATCCTGCCGAGATACATGACGGCGACACGGTCGGCCAGGTTGCGCACGACCTTCAGGTCATGGCTGATGAAGATCATGGCGATGCCGTTCTCTTCCTGCAGGTCGCTCAACATATTCACCACCTGCGCCTGGATCGACACGTCAAGCGCGGAGACCGGCTCGTCGCACACCAGGAGCTTGGGCCGGGCGGCCAGGGCCCGCGCGATCACCGCCCGCTGGCGCTGCCCGCCGGAAAGCTCGTGCGGATAGCTGCCGGCCTGGTCGGGGCGCAGGCCGACCGCCGCCATCAGCTCCTCAACGCGACCGGCGCGGCTTTCCCTGGGCCCGAAGCGATGAATGTCCAGCGGTTCGCCGATCTGGGTCGCGATCGTCTGCCGCCGGTCGAGCGCGGCCAGCGGGTCCTGATAGACAAGCTGCATTTTGGCGCGCAGCGCCCGCCACTCCGGCGTGCCGAGCCTCGGCATCGGCTGCCCTTCGAAGCGCACCTCGCCGCGCTGGGCCGGATCGATGCCGAGCAGCATTCGTCCGAGCGTCGACTTTCCGGAGCCGGACTCCCCGACAATGCCCAGCGTTTCGCCGGGGAATACCGACAGCGAAATATCCTCCACGGCGCGAACAAAGCTGGGGCGGGAGAAGGGTCCGTGCCTGAGCGCGTAAATGCGCACCAGCTCCTTTGCTTCGATCAGCGGCGTCATTGCAGAAAATCCTCGGGGACTCTGCGTTCGGCCCTGCCGGCTGCGACCGGCTCGATCGGGTGCGCGCAGGCGAGCTTGCGACCGTCTTTTTGCGGCAGCAGGAAGGGTGGCGACGTCTCGCAGAAAGCGGTGGTGCGCGCGCAGCGCGGCGCGAAGGCGCAGCCCTTTGGCAGCGTCTTCGGGTTCGGCACCGTGCCCGGTATCGGGATCAGCCGTTTTCGGAGACCGTCGATGCGCGGGATCGCGTCGAACAGGCCGCGTGTATAAGGATGGCGAGGACTGGAAAACAGCTGCGCGACCGAACCCTCCTCTACGATGCGGCCCGCATACATCACGAAAACGCGTTCGCAGACCTGCGACACCGCGCCGAGATCATGGCTGATGAACACCAGCGCCATGCCGGTTTCGGCCTGCAGCCGGATCAGGAGATCGAGTATCTGGGCCTGGATGGTCGCATCGAGCGCGGTGGTCGGCTCGTCCGCGATCAACAGGTCCGGTTCACCCGCCAGCGCCATGGCGATCATCAGGCGCTGGCATTGTCCGCCGGAAAATTCATGTGTGTAGAGATCGAAGCGGCGGCGGGCATCGGGAATGCCGACCATGTCCATCAGCCTCAGCGCCTCGGTCTTCGCTGCCTCGCCCCGTAGCCCCCGATGAATGGCCAGCGCCTCGGTGATCTGGCGGCCGATCGACAGGACCGGGTTGAGCGAGCTCGACGGATCCTGGAAGATCATGGCAATCCGCCCGCCCCGCACCTGCTCCAACGTGCTGCGCGGGCTGCCGCATAGCTCGCGTCCCTCGAGGCGCACGGAGCCGGTCACGCTTGCCTTGCCGGGCAACAGGCCGAGCGCCGCCAGCCATGTCACTGACTTGCCGCATCCTGATTCCCCGACGAGGCCGAGCGCCTCACCGCGTGCAACATCGAGATCGATGCCGTGCAGCACCTGAACGCCGTCGAAGGCGACTTTCAGGTTGCGCAGTTCCACCAGATTGGCCGTTGCAGCTGTCATCGCCATCCGCTTCCGCTCCGTCCGCCCGAAGGACATCGTGAAAAGAAAAAGCTCCGGCGGGCGTTTCCCTGCCGGAGCCGGTTCGTGGCTACTGGTCAGCTTGCCCAGTTGGTGGAGCGGAAATCCATGGCGAAGGCGGGTGCGGCCTTCCACTTCAGCGACGATTTCATGCCGGTGAACACCGCGTTCTGGTGAAGGATCTGATAGACCGGATCCTCGCGCTCGCAGATTTCCAGCATGCGGGCGAAGGCCTTCTTGCGGGCGGCGTGGTCGGTGCCGGTTTCCAAGATCGCGGCCATCTGATTGGCCTCGGCATTGGTCCAATCCTTCTTCTGCTGGACTTCACCATTCGGGCCGTACTGGTTGACGATGCCGCCAACAGGATCGTTGAAAGCGCATCCGGCTGACCAGTCGCGCACGCCTTTCACGCCGGCCGGGTCGTGGATCTGTGCCCAGTTTTCCTTCATCTCGATCTGCACGTTTAGGCCGACCTGGTTCCACATCTCGACCATAATCTGGCCGTTCGCAGTCTGGTTCGTGTAGTAATTGTCGAGGAGCCGGAAGGGGATCGCGTCGCCCTTGTAATTGGCCTGCTTCAGCAGCTCGCGCGCCAGATCGGGGTTATAATCCGGCACCTTCCAGCCCTGCACGAACATCTCGTCATAGAAGGGGAACTGTAGCCCGGCCGGAATCGTCGTCTGGCCTGCCCATAGCGCTTCAATGATCGCCTGGCGGTCGATGGAATGGGTCATGGCGCGGCGCACCAGCGGGTTTTCGAGTATCGGATTCTGGGTGTTGAACACCGAAACCCTGTGATTGAGGATCGTCGAGCCCTGCACCTCGAAGCCGGGGGCGCCCTGAACGGCGGGAATCTGGTCGGGCGGCAGGTCACAGGCAAAATCATACTCGCCAGACAGAAGCCCGTTGACGCGCGAGGCGACCTCCGGAACCTCGACAAAACGGATCTGCTCGAGCGGCGGGCGACCGCCCCAATAGTCGTCGAAGGCCACGAGAGTAAGCGACACGTCCGGCTTGAACTCGCCGACCGAATAGGGGCCGGTGGTGACCGGCTTGCGCGCCCAGTCGACATAGTTCGCCGCCTCGTCCCAGGCACGGCGGTTGGCGATCTGGCTGCCGAAGGCATAGAGGCGGCCCTCCAGCGTCACATCCGAGGTCGCGTTGTGGAAACGCACCGTGTGTTTGTCCACCGCCTCGACGCCGGCGAGCCGGGGCCACAGCCGGCGGCCGATGCCGGGTATCGTGGCAGGCAGTTCCTTTGGCGTCGCGGGCTTGTGGTCGTCCTCGAAGATCGTCTTGCCGCCGACCGGCTGCGTGTCGCCGAAAACGCGCTGGGCCGAGAAGCTGAACACCACGTCATCGGCGGTCAGCTCGTCGCCATTGTGGAACTTCACGCCCTGGCGCAGCTTGAGCTCGACGGTCTTATCGTCGATCCGTTTCCACTCGGTCGCGAGGCCGGGAACCGGGCCCTGGTTGCCCATCCAGTTGCGCAGGATCAGCCCTTCCCAGAAATTGGGGAAGAACACCCGCTCGCCCACATTGGATTGCTCGTTCCATATGTCGAGCGTGTTGTTGTTGGTGATCTTCTGTACCGCGATGGTGACGGACGGGCGCGCGCCCTGACCGATCGCAAAGCGCGGCAGCATCATGCTGCCTGCGGTTGCGCCGAGGATACCAAGCGCGCCGCGCCGAGTGAGTGAAAACATCGGAATCTCCTTTTGCGGGAATGGCAAGTCGTGGCCAAAGCAATCCGACCGGTTTTATGTTCAGCACTGTGTCTGTTTCGCAATGAACCGATGAATTATTTGTGACAATCCGCAGATTACACATTTATGCACAAAGTATTAGTATAACTATCTTCTAAATAAGCACGGCGTATCCTGCCCATACCTAGAGCATTCATCAATGTTGATCTATTCTTGTTGAATCTGCTATCCGGCTAAACGGCCATGACTTCCTTGCTGACATCGGCCCGTCAGCCGGAAACAGATCGCCGGGATTCGTAAGTTACAAATGCTACACCAGTGTGACGTTTGTAACCGAAAGCGGCCACGGCACGGGGAGGAGAGAGCGCATGGACCAGCAGGAGCTGATGATCCGGGCCGCATGGCTCTATCATGTGGAGGGTCTGACGCAGGCTGAGATCGGCGAGCGGATGCATCTCACCCGCCGCAGGGTCAACGAGCTTCTTGCCGCAGCTCTTGAGGAAGGGATCGTGCGTATAGGCTTCAACTCGCCGCTGGCCGCCAATATCGAGATCGAGGCCGAATTGCGAAGCCGGTTCGGCCTGCAGGATGCCGTCGTGGTGCCGACGCCGGGCGATCCCGGGCTGGTGCACTCGGTCATCGGGCGGGGTGCGGCCGCCTATCTGGACCGGCTGATCCAAAGCCGCAAGCCTGCCTCCATCGGCGTCGGCTGGGGCGCGACGTTGCGGGAAACCGTGCGGCACATGACGGCCGTCAGCGAGCCGCAGATGGAGGTTCGCTCGATGATGGGCGGACTGACGCGCGGCTCGGAGATCAACACATTCGAGATCGTCCGCGGCTTCGCGCAGGTCCTGGGCGCGCAATGCTGCTATTTCGCGGCGCCGATCTACGCGGAGAGCCCGCAATCGCGCGAGGCGATCATTTCCCAATCGGTGTTCCAGAGGATATTCCCCCACACCTATGATGTGGATGTCTCCTACCTAAGCGTCGGAGACGTATCGCGGCAATCGCTTCAAGTGCGTTACGGCCTGCCTGAGGGAACGGATGCGCGTGATCTCATCGCCGCCGGCGCCGTCGGCGACCTCCTGGGCCGCTATCTCGATGCCAGGGGCAAGCCTGTCGACCACCCTCTCAACGGCCAGGTGCTTTCGCCGGAGCTCGACGACTACCGCAATATCCCCTGCCGCATCATCGCCTCAGGCGGGACGCACAAACATGCCATTCTTCTAGCTGTGGCGGGGGCCGGGTTGGCGACGGTCATCGTAACGGATGCCGATAGCGCAAAAGCCATGCTTGATTGCCGATAGACAGGCTCGGCACTGCAAGGTGGTCATCTGTCCCTAGAACCACCGCCGCTCAGGCTCGGAACTCTTTGCAATCACAATTCCGAGAAGGACACCGAATACGCCGCCAAGCACCATCGCCGAAGAGATTGTGCCTGGGTTCTGCTGGACAGTCTCAGACACGGTGTGCGCCTGGTTGCGCAATTGTCGGGCCGCGCGCGAGGCCCGGTCGGCCGCGCTGTCGTACCAGCCCTGTGCCTCCTCGGCTTGGTCGGAAAGGGTCCGATTTATTTTGGTGATTTCGCGGCGAAGCTCAGCGATCTGCTTCTTCATCGCCTCCTGGGCTTCGTTTGTCGCCTTTGAGGCGCCTGCCGTGCTGGTGGTCTCGGCCATTGGATTTCTCCCTTTGGTAATCAGATGGGGAAACGGTCGCGGGCGCGCAGGGTTCCTTGCGTTGGAAACCGTGCCGTTGATTGCGTTATCGAGCATTCCCTTGCACCCGCGTGTGGCGGGCAATGATGCTCTCCTCGTCGGTCGCGACGACGCGTATTTCGACCTTGCTGTCCGGCCGGCTTATGATCCCGGCATGGGAGGCATTGGATGGCTCGTCGATCGCCACGCCAAGCCAATGAAGCCTTTCGCATATTGCTTTGCGGACCGGCGCCGAGCGCTCGCCAATGCCGGCGGTGAACACGAGGCATTCGAGGCCGCCCAAAGTGTTGGCGAGCGCGGCGGCCTCCCTTGCGGCCCGGAACGCAAAAAGGCTCACCGCTTCGCGCGCGTGGGGGTCGTCGCTCGCTTCCAGCGTGCGCATGTCACCTGAGATGCCGGATATTCCGAGCAGCCCGGATTCCTCATAGAGCATGTGCTGCAGAGCCTCCGCCGCAATGCCTCTTTCCAGGACGAAGTACAAGAGCACGCCCGGATCGATGGCGCCGCAGCGTGTGCCCATGACCAGGCCGTCGAGCGCGGAAAAGCCCATCGTCGTATCGACGCTTCTTCCGTCGTGCATGGCACATAGGCTCGCTCCGCTGCCGAGATGGGCAACGATCGTCCGCTTCGCTGCAAGAGCGGGCGATATCTCCTTGAGCCGCCCGGCGATGTATTCGTAGGAAAGCCCATGAAACCCGTAGCGGCGGATCCCTTCCGCATCGTATTTGCGCGGCAGCGCGAAGCGGCTCACGATCGGATCGATCGTCTGATGGAAAGCTGTGTCGAAACATCCGACCTGCGGCAGGTCCGGCCGCAGCGCGGCAAGCGTGCGGATCGGCGCGAGACTGCGAGGCTGGTGCAGCGGCGCAAGCGGCGTCAGCCTGTCCAAGGCGTCGATCACCTCAGGCGTCAGACGGACGGGTTCGACGAATTCGCGCCCGCCATGCACGATGCGGTGGCCGGCGGAGATTAGTTTCCGCCCGCCAAGCTCGCTCTCGATCCAGTCGAGTAACGCGTCGATGCCGGCATTGCGCGCGTCTCCCGCAAGCGGCCGATCACACTGCACCGTTCCGTCGGCCGCTTTCGCGCTGAGCCTCGGTGCGTCGCCGAGATCCAGCGCACCACGCGAGACGAGTTGCAGTTCCCCAGAGGGTTCAAGGTCGTATAGTCCGAACTTGATGCTGGAGGAGCCGGCGTTCAGCGCGAGAATTGCCTGTCGCATCAATCGCCGGCCTTCGTCGCACCGCTTTGGGGCCAGTTCCAATTCTGAATCTCGGGCATGTCTTCGCCGTGCTCGCGGACATAGGCCCTATGCTCCACAAGCTTCGCTTGAAGTTCGGCGGCAAGATCTTTCGCCCGTTCGGCGAGCCCAGGCACGTGTTTGATCGCGGCGAGCGCCAGGTGGAAACGGTCGAGTTCATTGAGCACGACCATGTCGAACGGCGTCGTCGTGGTGCCTTCCTCGCGAAAACCGTGCACATGCATGTTGTCATGGTTGGCGCGTCGATAGGTCAGCCGGTGGATGAGATAGGGATAGCCGTGATAGGCGAAGATCACCGGCCTGGTTTTCGTGAACAGCGCGTCGAAATCCTCATCGGCGAGGCCATGCGGATGCTCTGAATTTGACTGCAGCGTCATCAGGTCGACCACGTTGACGACGCGAACCTTCAGGTCCGGAAGCGCCGAGCGCAAAATGTCGGTGGCAGCGAGCGTCTCCAGTGTCGGCACGTCGCCGGCGCAGGCCATGACCACATCCGGATCCTCGCCCTTCGCAACCGTCCCGGCCCATCCCCCTG
>NZ_RZTJ01000119.1:0-474 GCF_003997065.1 Mesorhizobium sp. M6A.T.Ce.TU.016.01.1.1
TCAGCGCCTTGCCTTTCGGCATGATGAAGCGCGCTGGAAACTGCAGATAGGAGCGTGAGAAGGCGTAGGTCGCGCGCGATTCCGGTGTTGCGGCGATGCCGGCGATGATCGCCTCGCCTTCGCCTTTCCGCAGTGCGCCTTCCAGCTCGGCCCAGGGCAGGGCCTGGATCTGGCATTTTTCGACAATGCCAAGCTCGGCGCAGATGGCGCGTGCCAGATCGATGTGGAAGCCGGACAGCTTTCCCGCACCGTCGAGGAAGTTGAAAGGCGGGAAGTCCGTGGTGGTGAGGAATCTCAGCCGGGGCAGCTTCGAAAGGTCTGGCTTGGGCAGCCGCTCCTTGGCATCCCACAGCACCGGAACCTGAGGCGCCGCGGCGCGCGCACCGTCGGCGAACGACAGCAACCCGATCAGCATCGCAAAGGCGAAGGACCTCCACCGGAACGCCAAGATAAAACTCCGCCACAGTCGTGCTC
>NZ_RZTJ01000120.1:0-491 GCF_003997065.1 Mesorhizobium sp. M6A.T.Ce.TU.016.01.1.1
ATGGGGCGGGCCCCGCCACTCGCCACCAGATAGTTCGGTCAGGTTTAATTCCGGCCTGCCGACCGCCTCGGCCACCCAATCGCGCAGCGTGGGAATTTTCGAGCTTTCGGAGAAGGTGCATTCAAACGCCGTCGCCACATGTTTCGGACAGCGCGACCACGTTTCCCGAGCCTCCGGCGACGCTTCGCTGCCCGGGCCGCCTGAATGGCTGGGAAACAGGTGAATGCGGTCCGTATCGACATCCAGTTCACGCAGCCAAACGACAACGGCATGCATCGAACTGCCGGACAGGCCGGGACCCTCGTCGACAACGGCGAAACGCGCCGATGGATTGTTCTTCCAAGCGGTGATCGACCGCGGATCGGCGTTGATGTGCCTGTGGAAGGGATGGCCGATCGGACGAACGCTGAATGGCGCAGGCGCGCCAATCGAGGCCGCCACCATAGCTGCGAGCCCAAGGCCAATGCTGCGGACACCGATAACGCATGTGT
>NZ_RZTJ01000121.1:0-488 GCF_003997065.1 Mesorhizobium sp. M6A.T.Ce.TU.016.01.1.1
GGGCTCGGCGCCAAGATGGCGAAGCCCGGCGAGGAGATCGTCGTCATGATCGGCGACGGCTCCTACCTGATGATGAACTCCGAAATCGCCACCTCGGTGATGCTCGGCCTCAAGCTCACTATCGTGCTGCTCGACAACAGAGGCTATGGCTGCATCAACCGGCTGCAGATGGCGACCGGCGGCGCGAACTTCAACAATCTGCTGAAGGACTCGCGCCACGAGGTCCTGCCCGACATCGACTTTGCCGCGCATGCGGCGAGCATGGGGGCGATCGCCGAGAAAGTGCCGTCGATCGCCGGGCTGGAAAACGCGCTGGCACAAGCCAAGAAGAATACGCGCACCACGGTGCTCGTCATCGACACCGACCCGCTGGTTTCCACAGATGCCGGCGGCCATTGGTGGGACGTGGCGGTGCCGGAAGTGTCGGCAAGGCCGCAGGTCAACGCGGCGCGCAAGGCGTATGACGAAAAGCGGAAGATGCAGAGTGT
>NZ_RZTJ01000122.1:0-451 GCF_003997065.1 Mesorhizobium sp. M6A.T.Ce.TU.016.01.1.1
TGCCAAGGGCGCCGAGGTCAAGCGCATGTTCGCCGAGTTCTTCGGCAAGACCACAGGCTATTGCAAGGGCCGTGGCGGCTCGATGCACATCGCCGATGTCGGCAAGGGCAATCTCGGCGCCAATGGCATCGTCGGCGGCGGCATCCCGATCGCCGTCGGGGCGGCATTGTCCTCCAAGATGATGAAGACCGGCAAGGTCGTGGTCTCGTTCTTCGGCGATGGCGCCAACAATGAAGGCGCTTTCCACGAGGCGCTCAACATGGCGGCGGTCTGGAAGCTGCCCGTCATTTTCGTCTGCGAGAACAATGGCTACGGCATGTCGACATCGACAGCCCGCTCGACCGCGGTCAAGAACATCGCCGAGCGCGCCGCCGCCTATTCGATGCCCGGCGTCATCGTCAACGGCAACATCTTCTCCGAGGTCGCCGAGGCGTCTCATCAGGCTGTTGCC
>NZ_RZTJ01000123.1:0-477 GCF_003997065.1 Mesorhizobium sp. M6A.T.Ce.TU.016.01.1.1
ATCGCCAAGCTCGGCTACGAGGCCGTGCCGGAATCGGCATCATCACCGGACGCCATTGCCGGCGTCAGCAAGCAACCGCTGCGGCAGACCATCGATGGCAGCCTCGCCGTCGAAAAGCATCTCGGCAAGATGCAGTACACGCTAACCGGCGCGGTCTCGCACGATTTTTACGGCGACGCCAAGCTCTCGGACGGCACCTCGCTGTCGCAGAAGGATCAGGACTCGACGCTCTACACCGCGACGTTGCGCACCGGCTACGAGATCTCCCCTGCCCTGACCCCGTTCACTGAAATCGAGGTCGGCCGCCGGACCTATGATCAACGCATCGACAATGAAGGCTTCGAGCGCTCGTCGACGCGGCTCGGCGCCCGCGCTGGCCTTGCACTCGACATGGGCGAGAAGCTGTCGGGCGAATTCTCGGCCGGCTGGCTCAGGGAAGCGATCGACGACAAAAACCTTGATGCCATCTCCGGTGCC
>NZ_RZTJ01000124.1:0-477 GCF_003997065.1 Mesorhizobium sp. M6A.T.Ce.TU.016.01.1.1
CTCCCTGATCTTGTCGCGGAAGGTCGGATGCCCGAGCATCAGCCAGGCCTCGTCGAGCAGGATGAGGCTGGGCGCTCCTGTCAGGCGTTTCTCGATACGACGAAAGAGATAGGTCAGGACGGGTACGAGGTTGCGTTCGCCCATGTTCATGAGCTCTTCCACCTCAAAGCACTGGAATGCCCTGAGTGACAGACCGTCCTCCTCGGCGTCGAGAAGCTGCCCCATGGGGCCGTCGACCGTGTAGTGGTGCAAGGCATCCTTGATCTCGCGCATCTGCACGCCGGAGACGAAGTCCGAGAGCGAGCGACCGCGCGACTGCGCCATCAAGCCGATCTGCCGGGAGATGGCGTTGCGATAGTCCGGCGTGACGCTGACGCCCTGCAGCGCGACAAGCGTTTCGATCCACTCGGCCGCCCATGCGCGGTCGCCGTCGCTGGAGAGCTCTGCGAGCGGGAGCACACCGTTCCGCCTGAACCT
>NZ_RZTJ01000125.1:0-477 GCF_003997065.1 Mesorhizobium sp. M6A.T.Ce.TU.016.01.1.1
CGTCACTTTTTAGCAGTCCGGCCTGCCGCGCACCCCTTAAAGGAATGTCCCCGCCAAATCTCCAAAGCCCGAGAGTATGCCCCCGATGACTACTAGCAGAGCTTCGACGGTGCGAACCAGCGGCTTGTGCGCTGCCTCTGCCCAAGAAGCAAAGGCCCTGAATTTGCGGAGCGGTTCCACGGAATCCGGATGTGTCTCCAACCCCATGTCAGAGAAAGACCCTTCGATTTCATCGCTGACAATTTGTGGAGATAGCTGCCAGACCTCCTCCACCAAAACGTATAGGAAACCTAGCGTCCCCAATACGGTGCCCGCTCGGTTCAATGGCAGATAGTTGCCATCCATGCAGTAGGAGAAAGCAATTGAAACCACGAAGTATCCCATCGTTGCCACTGCTACGGGCGGGGCAATTAGCAGGAGCGCCGGGTACTGCAACTGAACGAAGATAAATAGATTTCGTATGCTACCGACAGGCTC
>NZ_RZTJ01000126.1:0-406 GCF_003997065.1 Mesorhizobium sp. M6A.T.Ce.TU.016.01.1.1
CCTTGGCTGGGTTGCGAGGTCGCAGCATGGCGCAAGAGGGGCGGGAGGATTGTGCGGAAAACCGCAGCTGTTGTGCGGGATGCCGCTGGCTAATCGGTTGCGTCGCGATCCTTCGCGCCCCCCTCTGCCCTGCCCGGCATCTCCCCCTCAAGGGGGAGATTGGCATTTTCGATGCCGCCGTTCTTTTCTTCAACATCTGAGATTGGCGAAAGCAGAGATGCAGTCCGATCTCCCCCCTTGAGGGGGAGATGTCCGGCAGGACAGAGGGGGGCGCTGTCCCGCCAACATCTCACCGCGTCAGCGAGCGCCAAGCCTAATGCCGTCGCGCCAGCTTCGGCGGATGGCCATGCTCCTCGCGAAACGCCCGGGCAAAACTCGACATCGAGGCAAACCCACACGCCAGCGC
>NZ_RZTJ01000127.1:0-468 GCF_003997065.1 Mesorhizobium sp. M6A.T.Ce.TU.016.01.1.1
GCGGCCCGGCCACCACCGTTGCCGCGCGCTTCCAGATCGGCTGCGTGTGGAAGGCGACCTTGCGCTCTTCCTCGGTCAGCGTTTCGATTTCTTCCGACGTGGGCTGGCTCGATGTGGCGTTCATGTCGCCGACGAATTTTACATAGCCGCCAAGCGGTATCGCACACAGTTTCCAGCGCGTGCCGTGGCTGTCGTTGAAGCCGAAGAGTTCCGGGCCGAAGCCGATCGAGAAGGCCCTGACGCCGATGCCGCACCAGCGCCCGACAAGGTAATGGCCCATTTCGTGGACGAACACGACCACGGTCAGCACGAAGAGGAATGGCACCAGCGTGCCGAGGACAAAGCCTTCTGTGCTGAAAAGCGCGTGAAGAATCTCGTTCAAGACAAACCCTCAAATTCTTCCACGGCGCAGACTGCGCCGTGACTGTGACACCAATCCGGGCGAATCCAAGGCGCACCGCGCAAAGG
>NZ_RZTJ01000012.1:0-35448 GCF_003997065.1 Mesorhizobium sp. M6A.T.Ce.TU.016.01.1.1
CAATCCGGCAGGATGGCTGCCTAAACCGACAAAGGCCTCGCAAGGGCCGCGGAAAACCGCTCTGCCGGCCTTCAAAAAGGCCCCCACTGACCACCGAACTCCACTTCGCTCCCCGTGCAAAGCCCTCACAAGGGGAGAAGGCAGTGCGCGCCTCACAGTCCGCTCAATGCCCTTCGAACCCGATCAGCGTCCTGACTGGCACGCCGAGCGCTTCGAGCTTCTCGCGGCCGCCGAGGTCCGGCAGGTCGATGACGAAGCAGGCGGCGAGGATGTCGGCGCCGATCTGCCGCAACAGCTTGACCGCTGCCTCCGCCGTGCCGCCGGTGGCGATCAGGTCGTCGACGAGGATGACCTTCTCGCCCGGCGACACGCCATCCTTGTGCATCTCCATCTCGTCCAGCCCATATTCGAGGCTGTAGGCGACGCGCACCGTCTCGTAAGGCAGCTTGCCCTTCTTGCGGATCGGCACGAAGCCGGCCGACAGCTGGTGCGCGATGGCGCCGCCAAGGATGAAGCCGCGCGCCTCGATGCCGGCGATCTTGTCGATCTTCTGGCCGGCGTAGGGATGCACCAGTTCATCAATGGCGCGGCGAAAGGCGCGCGCATTGCCGAGCAGCGTGGTGATGTCGCGAAACAGGATGCCAGGCCTGGGATAGTCCGGAATGGTGCGGATCGCGGCAAGCAGCGTGTCTTCGAGCGAAGGTTTCATGGGGCGGCTCTCCGAAATATTCGTCCGATTCGATTTGAAGACGTGAAAGGAACTCGGGCCGATCGTAACCCGGGGCGGCCGGCGACGGCTACCGCGATGTGGCGCCTGGAAGAAAATTGTCCGGCAAAGGACTTAGCCGACGGTCTAGAGCGACGTGCGTCCACTTGGACGCACAAAGTACGCTCTAACACTTTGAATCTACGCATCATATTTTCCGAAAATCGATTCCCGATTTTCGGGCCAATGCGGTAGGGAAATGCAAAAAGGGCGCCTTTCGACGCCCTTTCGATCTCGTGGCTCTTCTGTAGCTCAGTGCGCCACGCCGGCCCACACCTTGCGCTTGGTCAGATAGACTAGCGCGCCGAACAGCAGCAGGAAGACCAGCACGCGAAAGCCGGTCTTCTTGCGGGCTTCCAGATGCGGCTCGGCTGCCCACATCAGGAAGGCCGACACGTCGCGGGAATACTGGTCGACCGTCTGCGGCGAGCCGTCGTCATAGGTCACTTGATCGTCGGAAAGCGGGTTAGGCATCTTCAGCGACACGCCGGCTATGAAGTACGGATTGTAGTGCGTGCCTTCCGGTATCTCCATGCCCGCCGGCGGCTGCTCGTCATAGCCGGTCAGCAGCGAGTGGATATAGTCGGGACCGCCTTGGGCATACTGCGTGAAGATGTCGAAGACGAAGCGCGGAAAGCCGCGTTCGACGCCGCGCGCCTTGGCCAGCAGCGACATGTCGGGCGGGGCAGCCCCGCCATTGGCGGCCGCTGCGGCCTGATCGTTGGGGAACGGCGCCGGGAAATGGTCGGACGGTATGCCGGGACGATCGAACATGTCGCCGGCATCGTTGGGACCATCATTGATCGTGTACTCGGCCGCCAGCGCCTTGACCTGCGCTTCCGAATAGCCAAGATCTTCCAGCGTACGGAACGCCACCAACTTCATCGAATGGCAGGCCGCGCAGACTTCCTTGTAGACCTTCAGCCCGCGCTGCAACTGCGCCTTGTCGTAGGTGCCGAACGGCCCGGCGAAGCTCCAGTCCATCTCCTTGGGCTCGTGTATCGGGAAATGCGTCGGCTGGGCTTCGCTGTGCGCCTCCTCCTGGGCGATGGCCCCGGTGGTCGCGGCCGCGGTACCCGCCAAAACAAGGCCGAGCAGCGCCAGCGAGGTGAGAATCGTCTTCATGCCAAATCCCCTTGAGATTCTCTGCCGCGCGGTCGTCGTCTCGAGCATGATCTTGTCCGGAAACCGGTCTCCACTTTTCGGGATCATGCTCAGCCCTTGGTTTCCGGTGCGGCTGTCGCGCGAGCCGGATGTCCGCCACCGCCACCCTTGTTCTTCTCGAGCACCGCCTCGGTGATCGAATTCGGCAACCGCCGCGGGGTCTCGATCAGGCCGAGCACCGGCAGCACGACCAAGAAGAAGGCGAAGTAGAACAATGTCGCCATCTGCGCCATGAAGACATAGCTGCCTTCGGCTGGCTGCGAGCCCAGCCAGCCAAGCAGGACGGCATCGATCACGAACAGCCAGAAGAACAGCTTGTACCAGGGCCGGTAGACCGCCGAGCGCACCTTCGAGGTGTCGAGCCACGGCACCAGGAACAACATGGCGATGGAGCCGAACATCGCGAGCACGCCACCGAGCTTGGAGTTGATCGGCCCGATATTGAAGGTGATGGCACGCAGGATCGCGTAGAACGGCAGGAAGTACCATTCCGGCACGATATGGGCAGGCGTCTTCAGCGGGTCGGCGACTACGTAGTTGTCGGGGTGACCGAGAAAGTTCGGCAGGTAGAAGACGAAATAGGCGAAGATGAACAGGAACACGAGCATCCCGAACGCGTCCTTGATGGTCGCGTAAGGGGTGAAGGCGACGGTATCGGTCTTCGACTTGACCTCGATGCCGGTCGGGTTCGACTGGCCGACCACATGCAGCGCCCATATATGCAGCACGACGACGCCGGCGATCATGAACGGCAGCAGATAGTGAAGTGAAAAGAAGCGGTTCAGCGTCGGGTTGTCGACAGCGAAGCCGCCGAGCAAAAGCTGCTGAATCCAGTCGCCGACCAGCGGGATGGCGCTGAAGAAGCCGGTGATGACGGTCGCGCCCCAGAAGCTCATCTGCCCCCAGGGCAGCACATAGCCCATGAAGCCCGTCGCCATCATCAGCAGGTAGATGATGCAGCCGAGGATCCATAGAAGCTCGCGCGGCGCCTTGTACGAACCGTAGTAGAGCCCGCGGAAGATGTGGATGTAGACGGCGACGAAGAAGAACGACGCGCCGTTCGAATGCATGTAGCGCAACAGCCAGCCCGAATTCACGTCGCGCATGATCTTCTCGACCGAATCGAAGGCGAGAGTGCTGTCCGCCGCATAATGCATGGCCAGCACGATGCCGGTCAGCATCTGCGCCGTCAGCATGATCGCCAGGATGCCGCCGAAGGTCCACGCATAGTTGAGGTTGCGCGGCACCGGATAGGCGACGAAGCTGTCATAGACCAGCCGCGGCAGCGGCATGCGGGCGTCGAACCAGCGTCCGATACCGGTCTTGGGCGTATAGGTCGAGTGTCCCTCGCTCATCGAAATGTCCCCTAGCCTCAGCCGATACGGATCTTGGTGTCGGAAATGAACTGGAACACCGGCACCGACATGTTCTCCGGCGCCGGCCCCCCGCGGACGCGGCCGGCGGTGTCGTATACCGAACCGTGGCACGGGCAGAACCAGCCGCCGAACTCGCCTTCCTGGCCGAGCGGAATGCAGCCGAGATGGGTGCAGACCTGGACCATCACCATCCAGGCCTCCTTGCCCGGCATGGTGCGGTTGGCGTCCGTCGCCGGCGCATCGGCCGGCAAATTGGCGTTGCGGGCGAGCGGATCCTTGAGCTGGGCCAGATTGACCGCCTCGCCGTCCTTCATCTCTTGTTCAGTGCGATTGCGCACGACCACCGGCTTGCCGCGCCATTTCACGACAAGCGACGTTCCCGGCGTCAGCGAAGAGACGTCGACCTCGACCGAGGCCAGCGCCAGCGTCGAGGCATCCGGGCGCATCTGGTCGATGAATGGCCAGGCGACGGCACCCGCGCCGACCACTGCGGCCATGCCGGTGGCGACGTAGAGAAAATCACGACGGTTGGGATCCTGGATGTCGGTTGCGCTCACGGGTGCCTGATCCTTTCGCCTCTTCCGTGCCGGTGGCCGAGCCTTATTCCCCGCTCATTCACGCCAACCCGACAGCGCATGGCGAACAGGCTAGCGAATTCCTCCGGCATTTGGACTTCGGTTTATGCGTGAAGCCTGTTTTTGTCCAGACGGGTGAAGGCACAAGGGCAGATTGTCGCGGGGACGCAATTCGGCGTCGGACCGCATGGCGACAAAGACGGCGAAACCACAGGAAAACAACGGCAAATCGGAGCCTGCGTTTGCCTCGACAGGAGGCCCGGCCTCGGTCTATCCTCGGCCATGGCGCATGTCATCGACCGCGACAAATGGGCCGGAGCGACCGACCGCTGGCCCGACCATTGGCAAGGCGAGCTGCAGTGCGGCGCCTACGGCTCCAAAAGCTGCCTGATCTTCAACTATCTGCCGGAGATCGGCGGCGGCCCGCGGCTGCACATGCATCCCTATTGCGAGATTTTCATCATCCGCGCCGGCACCGGGCTGTTCACCGTCGGTGACCGGCAGATCGAGGCGTCGGCTGGCCAGATATTGATCGTGCCGCCGAACACGCCGCACAAGTTCACCAATCTCGGCCCAGGCCCGTTGGAGACCACCGACATCCACGAAAACGGCAGCTTCATCACCGAATGGCTGGAGTAGGCCATGATCACGAACCGAAGGTCCGCGTCAGCGAAAACCGGAAACCGGTTTTCGGAAAAGATCATGGTCGAACTAGTGGTGAAAATCTGACGCTTGGTACCCGAGGTGAGACAACCGCTTTGGATGGTTTTCTGCCTTCCGTATCGCCGATCGGAACGCACAGGCAGCGCCATTTCACGACATTCATGGCCCGTCTCAAAACTGGTCGTTCGCTGTACCGCCCGAATCGACCCTTTGCGGACGGCTCTCCGGTGTGAGAAAGGGCGCGTTCTCACCCATTTCAGACGTCAGGCACTCGAGGGCTTGGTACCGGAAGCCACCACCACGGGCCTTCGGATTACAACAGTACCGTCGAAGACATGCGCTTTCGCGGCACCGAGAATCGCGTCATGAATCCGGGCGCGCCGAGCTGGCTCTTGTGCTTCCAGCATCATGGCAACTCGCACAGCGCCGCCATAAATGAGATCGAGCAGCGCTTTCGGTCGCTCGTTCGTCCATGTCGTTTCAATGAGATCGTCACGCACTTCGGTAAAGCCGCTGGCTTCAAGCACCCGACGGCATTCGCGCGGATCACTGAATCGTAATGGCGGAGGTGCATCCGGCAGATCTGAGATCGGCGTTCCGTGGTCGGCGATCGCCGATAGTACGATATTCAGCACCTCATCGTCCTTGCCCCACTGCGTAAACACAAATCGGCCCTTGGGGCGGAGCACGCGAAAAGCTTCTGCAATGGCCGACTCGGGGCGCCTGAGGTGCATCACCCCGAATGCGCATACGACATGATCGAATGTGTCGCTCGCGTGGGGCAACGCTTCGGCGTCACCCACCTGGAAGGTGAGTCTTGGATAGTTCTCTCCCGCTTTCGCTATCATGGAGGCTGCAAAATCAACGCCCTCAACGGCAGCCCCCTCGGCTGCAAGCGATCCAGCGAGATGGCCCGGTCCGCAACACACGTCCAACACCCTCCTTCCGTCCAGCGGTCCCAAGGCTGCAATGATGGGCGCGATGACCTGGTTGGTAATCGGAGATAGGTGCTGATCGTAGCTTGCTGAGCGGGTGGACCAGCCGGCGAGTTCTGCCTCCCGAAACGACGTTATCATCCAGATACCCTCCACGCTCCGGTGCCTGCTTTGAGCTTATCACGCTGCGTGGACTGTCTGCTAATGACACATTCCGGGTCGTTGGTGCCGCTATGCTCGATGACCGCGCCTTCCACCCAACCGCGACGTCGAGAGCTCGGTGGCCGTGTGGCAGAGCCGAATCCTTCGGCCGGCTCCGTCGCGCCAGATCCGGTCATTCGGCGGGATTCCCCATTGCCGACCTTCGCTCAACCGCAGGATTCGAACCGTTGCAGTCGATGACGGCAGAACTGGCATGAGGCAGGGTCAGCCCGATGCGGACCTTCGCGATTTTCCGCCGGAAGTTCTGACCATTGTTAATCTTGCCAAGTCTCCTGCTTGCGTTCATGAAAGCCGAGCACGCGTTTGCTATCGGTCCACCGTGCGACCTCACCTTCCATTCCATCCGGGTCCTTGAAGCTGACAAGACGGATAGCGCCGAAATCCGTAATGGTCCCATCCGAAGCGCCGGCCTTCACTAGACGTCGCCTGACTTCCTGCAAGCGCTCTTCATAGTCTACCTTCAGTGCGAGATGATCTATGTGACCTCTCTTCCCCATCTGCATCGAGCCACCCTCATACCCCGTCGGTTCTGGCATTTGGAACGGATGAAGGGCAAAGCCGCCTCCAAGGTCGACAAGCGAGTGACGAAGAGTGCCGCCACCCGGACCGGGCTCAGAAAGATCGAACGTCGTATCCGCGTCGAAGATCTCTTCGTAACGTATTAGGGCAGCTATGCGCCTGCGCAAGGCAGTCAGAGCGATCGGTGCATTACCAGCGTGTCCACGAACCCCAGAACCGGATGCTCGAAACCTTGCGGAATCGTTCCGACAACGTCGAATCCAAGATGACGCCAAAGCTTGACCGCGCGTTCGTTGGTACTGACCACACAGTTGAACTGCATGGCCCGGAAGCCTCGCGCAGCCGCGTGACCCAGAGAGTGCTGGCACATCGCCGTTGCAACACCCCGGCCGACCGAGTCCGGCGCGGTTATATAACCGCAGTTGGCGACGTGGGCACCGCCGCCCCGTTGGTTCGCGTGCAGATAATAAGTTCCCATCACCAGTTCGTCCGTTCCTGCGACGAACACCTCGTGATCCGGGGAAAACCAGTATGACAGCGCGTCGGATCGGCTCCAGTCAGGCGGCAGCGCGTAGGTTTCGCCTGCCCGCAAGATGGGCTCGAGTATGCTCCAAATGGCGTCTGCGTCGGCAAGTGTGGCTGTGCGAATGGTCAGCAAGGCTAGATATCCAAATTTGCACGGTTGGGATTATGGCCACGTCCGGCCCTACTGTGGCAGGCCGGCGTCTTCATAGCCATCGATGAAATGCTGTCGATCGGCCTCGTGCCGGAACGGTTGTGTGCTTGCCCAGTGC
Organism: Mesorhizobium sp. M6A.T.Ce.TU.016.01.1.1; assembly: GCF_003997065.1. Taxonomy (NCBI): domain Bacteria; kingdom Pseudomonadati; phylum Pseudomonadota; class Alphaproteobacteria; order Hyphomicrobiales; family Phyllobacteriaceae; genus Mesorhizobium; species Mesorhizobium sp. M6A.T.Ce.TU.016.01.1.1. Next base: position 7,015 of record NZ_RZTJ01000012.1, read on the forward strand.
TGTATCGAGAAATCTCGATTCGAGGCGAGGAATTGCCTTGCTTCCTCCTTGGCCTCTTCCATATGCCCGAGCCGCGCCAGACTTGCAGCCAAGATACGTTGCGAGCCGAGCCGGTGCGTGGCCTCATGCCGGAGTGTTTCGACGGCATCGGCGTATTGACCCGCTGCGTATTGGGCGAGCCCGAGAAGCCAATAGTACCACCCCGGCGGGTGCGGATTGAGGCGAATGGCGTGGCGCAAATGTCCGATGCCCTCGATAGCCTTTCCCTCGAATGCCTTCAGTTGCCCCAGGAATGCCCAGGCATCGGCATGATTGGGGTTGACCCGAAGGGCAGTGGCCAGCTCCGCCGCGCCTTCATCCGGCTTGCCATCGTAGATCAGCACGTCGCCGAGGATTGCATGGGCCACGGCATTTTCCGGATCAAGCGATACGGCGCGCCAGGCTGCCGCCAGAGCCAGCGAATGATGGCGCTCTGGAGCATCCAGCCAATACGCCCAGGCAAAATGGTGGCTCATCGCAAGCCAAGCATGAGCATCGGCGAAGCCGGGATCGAGTTCGATGGTCCTTTCCAAGAGCGCGGGAGCCGCCCTGTTGCTTTCGGGCGACTGAACCACCAGCACGCGGCCGCGGACGAAGAGGTCATACGCTTCGAGACTTGCTGTCCTACGTGTGCTGGAGGTCACAGCGGTCGGCAACACGCCGGACAGGGCCCTTACAATCGTATGGACGACCTCGTCCTGCAACAGGAAGACGTCCGCCAAATCGCGGTCGAAGCGATCAGCCCAGAGATGACTGCTGTCCGTGGCGTCGATTAGCTGGGCATTGATCCGCACCCTAGCCTTCTCCCTGCGCACACTTCCTTCAAGCACATAACGCACCGTCAGCTCCCTGGCGACTGAGCGGACATCTACTGACCTCCCCTTGTAAGCGAATGTGGAGTTGCGTGCGATCACCAACAGACCAGGCACTTTCGACAAGTCAGTGATCAGGTCTTCCGCCAGACCGTCAGCGAAGTACTCCTGCTCGGGATCGCTGCTCATGTTCGTGAACGGCAGAACGGCAATCGAAGGCTTGTCGGTGATGGCCTTGGATGTGGAAATCACAACAGGCGGCGTGCCGGAAACGCGGTAGATGCGAACTGGCAGGGCAATGTTTTTCACGGTCTGGGCCCCGAGATCCTCGAAACCAACCTCGATCTTGTTTCGGACGTGGTCGTAGATCGTTCCGGAGATGAGGATGCCGCCTGGCTCGGCGGTGGTTTCCAGTCGCGCAGCGATGTTGACGCCATCGCCATAAAGGTCACTGCCCTCGACCATCACATCACCTAAATTGACGCCAATGCGCAGCACGATACGGAGCTTCTCCGGCAGAGCGGCATTGGCGGCAGCCATCGCATGCTGCACGTCTATGGCGCATTGCAAAGCATTGACGGCGCTGGCGAACTCCACCATCACGCCGTCGCCAGTCACCTTAAAGACCCGGCCATGGTGCCTGGCGACCAACGGCTGCAGCACTTGCTTGCGTCGGGACTTGAGCGCGGCCAGCGTGCCGGCCTCATCCGTTTCCATGAGGCGGCTGTAGCCAACGACATCGGCCGCCATTACGGCGGCGAGTCGACGCTGGATGCGTTCGTCGGTCATGTGCGGCGATTGCTCTCATCTGAAAGCAGTCCGGCAGTGTACCGACGCTTCGTGAACGAGTCTATCAGTCCAACCCCGGAGCCTACCTCGTAGGAAAGTTCAGGAACGGATCATGAGCACTGGTCGCGGCCAATGTCTGCTTTCTGCCAAGAGCACCGGCTCAAGAAGGTCAGCAAGGGGTCAGAGCGGCTGGTTCAGCCGAACGTCCGCTATCCGGCACCAAAATGAGTTCGGGAAGGTCCGAGAAGGGTCATCAGACTGGTTGCGCTTAACGTCCGGTTCCGGGAAGGAAAATCGGCCTCGGAGAGTCTCGAAAGGGTCACGACGTTCCCTTGAACTCCCATCAGGGATGGTCCGCAAAGGGGTCGAAATCGGTATTTCGTCTTCGGTCAGATTTTCAACACTATTGTCTATTTCGCGCCGAGCCTGGCCAGCACGGCTTTGGGAATGTTGTATTCCCGGATCACCGCGTCGTGCCTGTGCAAGCCGCACAATTCGCGCTGGATGAAATAGCCGTGGACGGCCTCCGCCGCGTCCTTGAGCAGCCGGGCACGTTGTTTGCCGTCATCGCCATGCTCACGCAGCTTCGTCAGAGTTTCATCCACGCGCCGGCCGGCGCGGCCGAGCGCCGCCGCCTTTTCGCCGAGGATTTCATTGCCGAGCAGGTCGAGCGCGCTCTCCTGCGCTCCCGACCGTCCGAAATTCGATGGCATTCGCACCGACATGGTCCACTCCGGTTCTTGCTGAAATCTGGCCCTACTCCGCCGGCCGCGTCTCCTCCAGCACGCTCTCCTCGTTGAACAGGAAGCCGCCGGACTGCCGCTTCCACAGCCGCGCATAGAGCCCGTCGAGCGCGACCAGCTCGTCATGCGTGCCTTGTTCGACGATGCGGCCACCGTCGAGCACCACCAGGCGATCGAGGGCCGCGATGGTCGACAGCCGGTGCGCGATGGCGATGACCGTCTTGTTCTCCATCAGCCTCGCCAGATTCTCCTGGATGGCCGCCTCGATGTCGGAATCGAGCGCCGACGTCGCCTCGTCGAGTATCAGGATCGGCGCGTCCTTGAGGAAGACGCGCGCGATCGCCACGCGCTGGCGCTGGCCGCCCGACAATTTCACGCCGCGCTCGCCGACGAAGGCCTCGTAGCCCTGGCGATCGCGATTGTCGCGCAAGTCGAGGATGAACTCGTGCGCCTCGGCCTTCTTGGCGGCCGCGATCACCTCGGCGTCGGTTGCGTCCGGCATGCCGAGCTTGATGTTGTCGCGAAGCGAGCGATGGAACAGTGCGGTATCCTGGCTGACGACGCCGATGTTGGCGCGCAGCGAGTTCTGCGTCACCTTTGAAACGTCCTGGCCGTCGATCGTGATCTTGCCGGCCTCGAGGTCGTAGAGGCGCAGGATCAGATTGGCCAGCGTCGTCTTGCCGGCGCCGGACGGCCCGACCAACCCGACCTTCTCGCCCGGCCGCACCACGAGGTCGATGCCGTTGAGCACGCCGAACCCCTTGCCGTAGTGGAACTCGACCTTCTTCACGTCGATCCGGCCGCCGCCTACCACAAGCTCCCTGGCGTCGGGTGCGTCGGTCAGGCCGAGCGGCTGCGAGATCAGCGCCTTGGAGTTTTCCAGAACGCCGAGATTGCGCAGGATGCTGTTGAGCTGCATCATCAGCCGGCCGAGCAGCATGTTGAGCCGCAGCACCAGCGACAGCGTGAAGGCGACGGCGCCGACGGTGATCGAGCCTTCGACCCAGAGATAGACGGCAAAACAGGCGATCGCCGTGATCATGATCCCCGAAAGTGTCGTCAGCGCCATGCGCACGCCGGTCAGCCGGCGAGTGAACGGGCGCAGCGCGTCGAGATAGATATCGAAACCGCTCCTGATGTAGCGGTCGTCGCCGTCGGCAGAGAACAGCTTCAGCGTCTGCACGTTCGAATAAGAATCGACGATGCGGCCGTTGATCATCGAACCGGCCTCGGCGGTTGCCTCGGCATGCTTGCGGATCGCCGGCAGATAGCGCTTGGCCAGCCAGCCGAAGGCGGTGATCCAGATCACCACCAGCACTGCCAGCCTGAGATCGAGGCCGGCGACCAGCACCAGCGTCGTCACCGTATAGACGACCATGAACCAGACGACCTCGATGAAGCTTTGCATCAGATCGCCGGTCGCCTGCCCCGCCTGCCAGACTTTTGTCGCGATACGCCCGGCGAAATCGTTCTGGAAGAAGGCGTAGGACTGGCGCGAGACATGGCGGTGAGCCTGCCAGCGCACCAGATTGTAGAAGCCGGGCGTGATCGTCTGCTCGTCGACCAACGCCGCCAGGCCGACGACGATGGTACGGATGACCAGCACCACGGCGGCCATGAAGACAAGTTCGGGACCGGCGGCAGTCCACAGCGCGTCCCAACTACGCTCGCCGGGGAGCTGGTCGAGAATGTCGACCAGCCGCCCGACGAAGTAGAACAGTCCGGCCTCGACCAGCGGCGCGATGCCGCCGATGACAAGCATGGCGAAGAAGGCGAATTTCGCCTGGCCGACATAGTGCCAGAGGAACCCCCTGACGCTGACCGGTGGCCGAAGGACCGCGGGCTCCCTGAATGGATAGACCCAGTTCTCGAACCAGCGATAGACGGCAGTCATCATTCGGCGGCTATCATTCTGCTGCTTGACCCTTGATCATGGCATCGTTGGCGGCGGCACCGTCGTCGAGCAGGAAGCCGCCCGATTGGCGCTGCCAAAGCTGCGCATAGAGCCCGCCGCTGGCGACGAGTTCCTCATGCGAACCTTCTTCGATGACGCGGCCCTTGTCCATGACGACGAGCCGGTCCATCGCCGCGATGGTCGAGAGCCGGTGCGCGATGGCGATGACGGTCTTGCCCTGCATGAGCCTGTAGAGGTTCTCCTGGATGGCCGCCTCGGCCTCGGAATCAAGCGCAGACGTTGCCTCGTCGAGAATGAGGATCGGCGCGTCCTTCAGCATAACGCGGGCAATGGCGATGCGTTGCCGCTGGCCGCCGGACAATTTGACCCCGCGATCGCCGACATGCGCATCGAAACCCGTGCGGCCACTGGCGTCCGAAAGCCTTGATATGAAATCAAGCGCTTCGGCGCGGCGTGCCGCTTCGATCAGCATCTCGTTGCTGGCGTCCGGCCGGCCATACAGGATGTTCTCGCGCACCGAACGATGCAGCAGCGAGGTGTCCTGGGTGACCATGCCGATCTGGGCGCGCAGCGAATCCTGCGTCACCGCCGCGATTTCCTGGCCGTCGATCAGGATCCGGCCAGTTTCGAGGTCGTAGAAGCGCAAGAGAAGGTTGACCAGCGTCGACTTGCCGGCGCCCGAGCGGCCGACGATGCCGACCTTTTCACCCGGCTTCACCGTCAGCGACAGGCTCTCGATGATGCCCTTCTGCTTGCCGTAGTGGAAGCGGATGTCCTCGAAACGGATCTCGCCCTTGGTGACGGCAATATCCTTGGCCCCGGGCCTGTCTTCGACGAGGCGCAGCAGCGAGATCGAGCTGATGCCGTCCTGCACCGTGCCGATATTTTCGAACAGGGTGGACATCTCCCACATGATCCATTGCGACATGCCCCACAGCCGAAGCACGAGGCCGATGACCAGGGCTACGGCGCCGATCGTCACCGCCTGGCCGAGCCACAGCCACAGCGAGATCGCGGTGACCGAAAACAACAGCAGCGAGTTGAGGACGTAGAGCAGGCCATAGAGCTGCGTCACCAGCCGCATCGACCGATAGACCGTATCGAGAAAGCCGGCCATGCCTTCCCGCGCGAAGGACGCCTCGCGCCGGGCATGCGAGAACAGCTTGACCGTCTGGATGTTGGAGTAGCTGTCGACGACGCGGCCGGTCATGGTCGAGCGCGCATTGGCCTGCTCCTCGCCGACCTTGCCCAATCGCGGGATGAAGTAGCGCAACAGCAAGATATAGCCGGCAAGCCAGACGGCGAGCGGTGCCGCCAGCCGCAAATCGGCGGAGCCGACGATGAACAGCATACCGAGGAAATAGACGACGATATAATTGAGCACGTCGATGAGCTTGATGACGCACTCACGCACCGCGAGCGCGGTCTGCATCAGCTTGGTCGCGATGCGGCCGGCGAACTCGTCCTGATAGAAGCTCATCGACTGCTTGAGCAGGTAGCGATGCACCTGCCAGCGGATACGCATCGGATAATTGCCCATCAGCGTCTGCTGGTTGAGGAGCGAATGGAACCAGACCGTCGCCGGCAGCACGAACACCACGATGAAGGCCATTCCGGCGAGTTTCCAGCCCTCGGTCTGCAGGAACGTCTCGCGATTCTGCACCGACAGCCAGTCGACGATCCGGCCCATGAAGCCGAACATCCAAACCTCGGCGACGGCGATAGCCGTCACCAGCACCGCATCGAGAGCGATGTAGGGCCAGGCACCGCGCGTATAGTGCACGCAGAAGGCGATCAGCGTCTTCGGCGGCTCGACCGGCTCCTCGGCGGGGAACGGATCGAGCCTTCTTTCAAACCAGCGGAACATTGTCTTGGTACTCACATGCTTGGTTTCGCTCACGCGGCGCGGGAACGCGTAGCGTCCCGGGAGCGGGTAGCGTCATGGGATCGCGTGGCGACAAAGACCGGCGTCCCGGAATCACCCGGGCCGCCGGTCTTGCTTCGCGCAGTATAGGACGTCGCGGGCTTTTCGCCGACAGGCTCGTTCGACGATCCTGACAGCGCTCTGTCGACAACCCGGAGTTTCGCGCCTGTTTTTGCGCCAGGGCGGATCAGCCTCATGATCCGGCGCACCAGCGACGGCCGGCTGCGGTCGGGAACCGCGCGCGAGAAATCGACGTCCGGCAGCATACCGCGATGCGGACGCCGACGGGTCTCGGCGTGAACCGCCGAGGAATAGGTTTCGCCGATCAAAAGCGCCCAAGTCGCCATCCTGCGCTCGTGCAGGCTTCTTGAACCGGGAATTTTGCAGGGATCGAACATCGGTCCGTCCTCCATATGAAAATGCGGGTAAAAGGGTGAATCCGGCCTGCTCGCGGGCGAATGGCCAGCGAAAGGCAGGGATTGCCCAGAGGCGTGTTCAGGTGGGGCGTTCAGCCCCTTCGACAGCTTGAAAAACATCGCAGGATTCCTTCGAAGACCGAAAAAGGTTTCGGCTAAGAATCGGTGCGATCGAAGTCTAAAAGGTCAGGAGAATCGTCGTACCGAAACCGCCGGCAGGCTGGTAAGCCCACAAGAGGGGCGCTGGATGTACATGGTCATCATGAATTACCCCTCCATCGGTTCGGGTTGACAATGCTCGGCGTATAACCGACTTCGCAGAAAATGACCACCCGCCAGTCCAGCAATTTCCAAACCCGCGAGCCCCCTGTGGCCGATCTGCCACGGATCAAAAGAGCGCGGAAATGAACGATCGTCTCCGCATCGCGCTCTACCAGCCGGATATCGCCGGCAACACCGGGACAATTCTGCGCTTCGCGGCTTGCCTCGGTCTCGGCGTCGACATCATCGAACCGGCCGGCTTCCCGCTCTCCGACCGGGCGCTGAAACGGGCCGGCATGGATTATCTCGAAATGGCGGCGCTGACCCGGCATGTCGATTGGCACGCCTTCGAGAGCTGGCGCAAAGGCGAAGCGCGGCGGCTGGTGCTGCTGTCGACCAAAGCCGCGACCGCCTACACGGATTTCGTCTTCGCCGACGATGACGTCCTTCTGTTCGGCCGCGAATCCGCAGGCGTGCCGGATTCTGTTCACGAGGCGGCGGATGCGCGACTGATCATACCGATGCAAGGCGCCGCGCGCAGCATCAACGTCGCGCTCTCCGTCGCCATGGTGACCGGCGAGGCGATCCGGCAACTCGGATAGGATTTGAATATCCTCAGTGGGCGCAACGTTTATCGCCGCTTTCTGGCCGACGACCACACCCTCTCTTGTCATTCTCACCCAGGCGCACATCGCCTTCTCCTGCGTTTGCATATCAAGGGTTTCTTCGTTACAAGCTCAACTTAACTTGAGGTCAAGCGGAAAATTCGAATGGCTGCGGTGACGGAATTGACGGTCGGCCAGGTGGCGACGCGAAGCGGGGTGGCGGTATCGGCGCTGCATTTCTATGAGGCGCGCGGACTGATCCGCAGCCACCGCACATCAGGCAACCAGCGGCGCTACGGCCGCGACGTGCTGAGACGTGTGGCGATCATCAGGATCGCGCAGGAGGTCGGCATATCGCTGGCCGAGATTGGTGCTGCACTTGAATCGCTGCCTGAAGGCCGCACACCGACGCGCGAGGACTGGAACTTGCTTTCAACGGCCTGGCGCGACCAGCTCGATCAGAAGATTGCCCAGCTGAAAAAGCTGCGTGACGGGCTGACCGACTGTATCGGCTGCGGCTGCATGTCGATCGACAAGTGCCCGCTGAGGAACAAGGAAGACCGATTGAGCGCCCAAGGCCCGGGAGCAAGGCGGTTGTTGGTCGCGCGCTAGGATGTATTGAGATTCAGGTCAGGCCGAGTCGAAAACGGTGGTTTCCGAGAACCGGAGCGGAGCGTACTTTTGGTAGGTGAGTACCGGAAGCGCAGGAACCCGCCGTTTGCAGGTCGGCATCACCTGAATATCAACACACCCTAGTCCGCCGCCGGCAATCGCCTGATGGTGAATTCGATGACGTCGCCCGGCCGCTCGAACCAGCTTTCGATCTCGGTCCAGTAGGCCTGCTTGGGAAAGCGCTCGAACCACTCCTTCGCCTTGAGCCGCGCATCGGAGCGTGGCAGCACGAAGGTCTCGCGCAGGAACCCGTCGCGCGGCATGCGCTCGCGCTCGGCGCGCGAACGGTCGAGCCTCTTCTTCAGGCCATCCAGCGGCGGTCTTGCCGGAGTGCGCACGAAAGAACTCCATTCACACTTGACCCTTGCACCCAACAGATTAGGGATCGCGGCCGGAAAAGACGAGTCATTTGTCGGGGTGCGCCCCGCAACCGGAGACGGCATTTGCAACGACCCGAAATACCGGCGGGGCTGCCGGCCGACATCGAGCAGAAGAAGATGAAGGCGCGGCTGTGGTTCGAGACGTTGCGCGAGCGCATCTGCGCCGCATTCGAGCAGATCGAGCAGGACCTGCAGGGACCGCAGGCCTCATGGTCGCCCGGTCGCTTCGAAAAGACGCAGTGGGAGCGTGATGCCGGCAAGGGCGGCGGCGGCATCATGTCGATGATGCGTGGCCGCGTCTTCGAGAAAGTCGGGGTCCACACCTCCACCGTCTATGGCGAGTTCTCGCCGGAGTTCAGGAAGCAGATGCCGGGCGCCGAGGAGGACCCGCGCTTCTGGGCGAGCGGCATTTCGCTGATCGCGCACCCGTGGAACCCCAACGTGCCGGCCGTGCATATGAACACGCGCATGGTCGTCACCTCGCGTCAGTGGTTCGGCGGCGGCGCCGACCTGACGCCGGTGCTCGACCGTCGCCGCACCCAGGACGACCCCGACACGGTTGCCTTCCATCGTGCCATGCAGTTCGCCTGCGAGAAGCATCCGGCGGTGGCCGACCACGCGAAATTCAGGGCTTGGTGCGACGAGTATTTCTATCTCCCGCACCGCAACGAACCGCGCGGCACCGGCGGCATCTTCTTCGACTGGCTGCATTCGGACGAGGACAGAGGCGGCTGGAACGCCGATTTCAACTTCGTCCAGGATGTCGGGCGCGCTTTTCTCGTCGTTTACGGACATCTGGTGCGGGCCAATTTCAACGACAACTGGACCGACGGCGACCGCGACGAACAGCTGATCCGCCGTGGCCGCTACGTCGAATTCAACTTGCTTCACGATCGCGGCACCATCTTCGGGCTGAAGACAGGCGGCAACGTCGCCTCGATCCTGTCCAGTCTACCGCCAGAGGTGAAATGGCCGTAAAATCTCGGTGAGTTGGACGTGAGCCGCAATCAGGTCCAAATCGCCTGATTTTGGCGGTGAATGTGGCGCACAGGATATCTTTTTCGTCTAATATCCCTTTGAAAAAACAGGACTATTTTTCGTTTCCGGGCCGGGAAACGCCGGCGGTTCTCGCCTCCTCTAGAACCGCGACCCGACGCGACCGGACGGCCCATAATTGAGTGGGGCACCCCCCAAATCAGGTGCCCTCATTTTCCAGGAGAGCATGCCATGCGCAAGCTTATTATGTCGGCTGCGGCTGCTGCCGTTCTTGCCTCTGGTGGCGCTGCCTTCGCAGCGGTCAAGCACACCACGGGCACGGTCAAGACCTATGATGGAACGGCCATGAGCCTTGTTCTGGATGACGGATCTACCTTTACGCTGCCCAAGGCCTTCAAGGATCCTGGCCTGAAGGCCGGCGAAAGGGTCCGCGTTTCGTGGGACATGAGCGGCAACAACAAAATTGCCGAGGCAGTCAGGATCGTGAAGTGACGGCCTGCCCGCTGGAGCAAGATGACGTCTTGCTCCGAGAGCAAGACACAGTCTTGTCTCTGGGGTAGCGTAAGAGGGCGGAGCAGCGCTGCTCCGCCTTTTCGGTCTTTCGCGCATGACCCCGAAAACCGATTCCGGTTTTCGGAAAGGATCATGCGCAGATAACAAATAATGTTAGAGCGTCTTTTGCGCGTCCTCCGGACGCGCGGCGCTCTAACGCAACCAAAACCAGTCGATCGTGTTATGCTTGCTCGGCCAGCGCATGACCCGAGTACCGATACCGGCTTTCGACAGGGATCATGCGTCGATCAAAGGTGCTGGAGCTTCCGTGCCCAAGCAAATGCGCGGAGCTCCGAGGAGGAAAAGGGAGAAAATCCGATGAAGGAATTCCACTGCGGCTCGCTCGTTCCGGGTTGTGACTGGCATACGCGCGCCGACGAGGAAGCCGAGATCATGCGTCGCGCGGTCGAGCACATGCGTGAGACGCATGGCGAGACGATCATCCGCGAGACGATGATCGAAGCGATCCGTTCACGCGTCGAAAAGGCCCGCGACGCGGCCTGATTTACCTAAGAGACTGTTTCGAAATTCGCTCTGGCGAGTCATATGGTGGTGGTTTCGAGAACCGGAGCGCAGCGGACATTAGAGCGCCGCGCGTCCATTGGACGCGCAAAGGACGCTCTAACACTTTGGTTGGCGCATGATCCTTTCCGGAAACCGATTTCGGTTTCCGGGGTCATGCGCTGGGTCCGTGAGCACCGGAAGCGCAGAAAACGCCACCAGATGGCCGCCAGAGTAGAGTTTCCAAACGGTCTCTAACTTTCGAGTGCTTCTGCGGCGCGATCGAGGAGCGCGCCGCGATCCAGCGCAAAGCCGGACTCGATCCACTCGTTTTCGAGGTTTTTCAAGGTTGCGCCGAGTTTCGGCCCGGGCGACGCGCCAAGCGTCGTCAGATCGGCGCCCTTGAGCGGAAAGTCGGGCTTTTTCCATTTTCCGGCGAAGGCCAGCAGGCGCGAGAAGCCGCCGGCTTCGAGCAACGCGTCATTGTCCTCGACCGCGCGGGCTCGAGCCGAAGCAAGCGACAGCCGCAAACGATCGACAAAGCCCTGACGATCGCCACGGTAGAGCCGTTTTGCGAGTTCCGTTTCGGTCGTCTTCGGCTCGACAGGCGCGGTCAGCGTCCACTGCCTGAGACGGACGGCTTCGCTGACGGAGAATCTCAGCCGCTCAGCCAGCGTCTTCATCCGCGCGACATCCGGCGGCACGATCGCTTCCAGCCTGAGCAGCGGGTCCGGCGTCCAGCCCAGATCCTTCTCGGTCCTGGTCAGCGCATGGATCGCATCGATGCCCCATTTCTCGCTCTCCGGCAGAACGCTGGTGAGCACGCTGGCTTGGCGCATCCACAGCAAGGCGCGCGATGGATCGGGCGCTGCCAGCAGCTTTTTCAGCTCGGACCAGACGCGCTCGACCGAAAGTTGGCTGAGCCCCTCCTTGAGCCGGGCGCAAGCCTTCAGTCCTTCGGCATCCGGCCGGCCGTCGCCATACCAGGCGAAGAAGCGGAAAAAGCGCAGGATGCGCAGATAGTCCTCGCGGATGCGTGCCTCCGGATCGCCGATGAAGCGCAGCCGGCGCGCCTCGATATCGGCGATGCCGCCGACCAGGTCGACGACCGTGCCGTCGGCCTCGGCATAGAGTGCGTTGATGGTGAAATCGCGCCGTTGCGCGTCGGCCTTCCAGTCGCGCCCGAACGACACCTTGGCTCTCCGTCCGTCGGTCTCGATGTCGGCGCGCAGCGTGGTCACCTCGAACGGTTTGCCGCCGGCGACAATCGTGATGGTGCCGTGCTCGATGCCGGTCGGCACGGCCTTGAAGCCCGCCGCCTCGGCACGGCGGATGGTTTCATCAGGCAGGCAAGTGGTGGCGATATCGACGTCGGCGACCGGCTGGCCGATGAGCGCATTGCGCACCGCGCCGCCGGCGACACGCGCCTCCTCGCCGCCATCCGCCAGCGCCGCCAGCAGGCGCTGCAGGTGCTTTTCGCCGAGCCAGTCGACTTTGCCCGCGAGCGACATCCGGCCGCTCACGTATAGAGCCTTTCATAGAGCGTGCGAATGATGCCAGCGGTGACGCCCCAGATGCGCTGGCCGCCATAGGGCATCTCGTAGAAGACCCATTCCAGGTCGTTCCACATGCGACTGTCGCGGCCATGGTTGGCCGGGTCCATCAGGAAGCGCAGCGGCACCTCGAAGACGGCGTCGACCTCCTCGGAATTCAGCGTCAGTGAAAAACCCGGCTGCACGATCCCCAACACCGGGGCGATGCGATAGCCGCTGCCGGAGACATAATCGGGCATGCGGCCGATGATCTCGATCCGGTCCTGGCCAAGACCGATCTCCTCGAACGTCTCGCGCAATGCCGCCGTCTCCGGGCTCGCGTCGGTCGGGTCGATCGTGCCGCCTGGAAAAGCCACCTGCCCCGAATGGTTGCGCAGGTTTTCCGCCCGTTTGGTCAGGAGAACCGTGGCGTCGCGTCCGTGATCGACCACCGGGATGAGCACCGCGGCATCGCGCAGGGCCTTCGCGAGCTTTAAACGCGGATGGCCGGGATTGAAGCGATGGTCGCCGTAATCGTCTGCGGCATGCGCTAGCGGCTGTGCCGCGACACGGGCGCGAAAATCCTCGGCGGAAAACGGCACCGGCGTCACCTGATCCATCATACGCTGCCCCATCACGCGCTCAGCCGCTGCAGTTTTTCCGCCGGCATGATCGGATAGACCGCGCCCTTCGAGCGGACGGCAAACATCCTCCTGCCGCCGACCTCGATCTCTTCGCCATGCTCGACCAGTTCGTACATGACCGGCCGCGCCACCAGCGCCTCCAGCCGTCCGCGCACCAGCACATAGGGTTTCAGGCCACCGGTCGCATCCTCGTCGACGAAGCGCAGCGGATGGTCCGGCCCGGCCTCGACCACATCGCCGACATTGGTGCGGAAGGTGATGACTTGGCCATCGCCGGTGCCGCAAACGTCCATCTCGACGGCGATGAAAGGCGCATCGGCGACGCGGATGCCGACCCTTTCCACCGGCGTCACCAGATAGGTCTTGCCGTCTTCGTCCTTGCGCAGCACGGAGGAAAACAGCTGCACCAGCGGCATGCGGCCGATCGGTGTGCCCAGGTAGAACCAAGTGCCGTCCTGTCTGATCTCCATGTCGAGATCGCCGCAAAAGGCCGGATTCCAGCGCTCCACCGGCGCCGGCCCCTTACCTGCGCGGGCGGCACGCGAGATCAGCGCCTCCAGTCCCCGCGCCTCAGCGACGGCCGTCAAACTCTCTTCACGATCCTCGGCGCGTTCTGTCATGGTCACGAAATAGTCACTGTTGTTCCGCTTGTCAGCCTAAGTCTGTGATTTAAGTTCAAAGACAGGCGCCATGCGAGGCCGAATCGCGGCATTCTGCGGCGTCGAAGGTGCAAGCCGGTATTTCCAACGAGAAGGATCGATGCTGCATGAGCGTGATGATCAAGGAAAGCCCGATCAGCGAAAAGGATATGATCGACCAGGCCGAGACGGCGCTGGCCGACATTTCCAGGGTTCGCGATGGCGTCGGCCGCGTCATCTTCGGCCAGGAAAGCGTTGTCGAACGCACGCTGGTGGCGCTGCTGGCCGGCGGCCATGCGCTGCTGGTCGGCGTGCCCGGCCTCGCCAAGACCAAGCTGGTCGAGACGCTGGGCATCGTGCTCGGCCTCGATTCCCGCCGCATCCAGTTCACGCCCGACCTGATGCCGTCCGACATTCTCGGCTCCGAGGTGATGGAGCAGGACGAATTCGGCAAGCGTTCTTTCCGCTTTATCTCCGGGCCGATCTTCGCGCAGCTGCTGATGGCCGACGAGATCAACCGCGCCTCGCCGCGCACCCAGTCGGCGCTGCTGCAGTCGATGCAGGAATACCACGTCACCATTGCCGGTGTCCGCCATGACCTGCCGGCGCCGTTCCACGTGCTGGCAACGCAGAACCCGCTAGAGCAGGAAGGCACCTATCCGCTGCCCGAGGCGCAGCTCGACCGCTTCCTGATGCAGGTCGACATCCTCTATCCGGAAATCGAGGCGGAGCGCCGCATCCTGCTGGAAACCACCGGCATCGAGGACGCCAAGGCGCAGAACGTGCTGCAGCCGGCGCGACTGAAGGAGATCCAGACCTTGATCCGCCGCATGCCGGTGCCGGAAAGCGTCGTCGAGGCGATCCTCCAGCTGGTGCGCTCGGCGCGTCCCGGCCAGGGCAACGCCGAGACCGACAAGCACGTCGCCTGGGGCCCGGGCCCGCGCGCCAGCCAGGCGCTGACATTGTGCGCCCGCGCCCGCGCCCTTTACGACGGACGGCTGGCGCCGTCGGTCGACGACATCAGAGCGCTGGCCGAGCCGGTGCTGCAGCACCGCATGGCGCTGACCTTTGCCGCCCGTGCCGAGGGCACGACCGTTCGCGACGTGGTGGCGAAACTGGCAAAAGGCATCTGATGGCGCGTATAGGCGAGGCCCAGGCACCGGCAGCGACGCGTGACGCGCTCGCCCGCGGCCGGTTGCGGGCGTCGCTGGTCCCTGACCTGCTGGTCGAGGCGCGCCGCATCGTCAACACGGTGATCGCCGGCTGGCACGGCCGCCGCAAGCGCGGCATCGGCGAGAATTTCTGGCAGTTCCGGCCCTATGTCGAAGGCGATTCCTCACGTATCGACTGGCGCCGCTCGGCCCGTGACGATCACATCTATGTGCGCGACCGCGAATGGGAAGCGGCCCATACGGTGTGGCTGTGGGCAGATCCCTCGCCCTCAATGCTCTACAAATCGACCGGAGCCCCCGTCTCGAAGGAATCCCGCGCGCTGGTGCTGGCGCTGGCCATGGCCGAGCTTCTGTCGCGCAGCGGCGAGCGTATCGCCTGGCCCGGGCTGACCGATCCGTTCACCGCCCGCAACGGCGCCGAGCGTATCGCGGCGCAACTCACCCATGCCGGCGAATTGCCGGCAAAGCCCGACCTGTCCGGCATTCGCCGCTTCTGCGACATCGTCATCGTCAGCGATTTCCTCGATCCGGTCGAGGACACCATCGCCTGGCTCGACGTGCTCGCCCGCCACGGCGTGCGTGCCCATCTGATCGAGGTCGCCGACCCGGCCGAGGAGAGATTTCCCTATGCCGGCCGTACCGAATTCACCGATCCCGAGACCGGCGACAAGCTGACCGCCGGCCGCGCCGAAACGCTGGGCGATGAATACCGCCTGCTTTACATCGCCCGCCGCCAGGAGCTGACCGACTGGTGCAAGCGGCTCGGCTGGAGCTTCACGGTCAACCACACCGATCGCCTCGCCTCCGATGCGCTGGTGCGTGTCCATATGGCGATGACCGTCGATGGCAGCTCAGCCGGGAGGATCCGCGCATGAGCTGGCTGCCGCTCTCCTTCGGGGCGCCGATGGTGCTGTGGGGCCTTCTGGCGCTGCCGGTGATCTGGTGGCTTTTGCGGTTCACCCCGCCCAAGCCGCAAACCGAGATATTCCCACCGCTGAAGATCCTGGCCCGGGTGCTGAAGCGCGAGGAGACGCCGCAACAGAGCCCGTGGTGGCTGACGCTGCTCAGGCTGCTGATGGCCGCCCTTATCGTTGCGGCGCTGGCCGAACCCGTCTTCAACCCGCGTGAAAAACTGCCGGCCGAAGGCGCCGCCCTTGCGCTGGTCATCGACAATGACTGGGCAAGTGCCGCCGACTGGGGCCAGCGCGTCGCCACGGCCGAACGGCTGATCGCCGATGCCAGCTCCAACGAGGTGCCTGTCATCATCGCCTTCACCGCCGAAAAGCCGAATGCCGAGATCGGCCCCTTCGACGCCGCCGCCGCGCTCGACCGGCTGCGCGCGGCAAAGCCGAGGCCGATCCCGACCGACCGCCCTGCCGTCTACGCCCGCGTCGCGGCAACCCTGGAGAGCTTGCCGGGCGCCAGCGTCGCCGTGCTCGCTGACGGTCTGGCGGCGGAAGGTGACGAGGCCGCCTTCAACACGCTTTTGTCGAAGAACGCCGCCCGTGTCGTCTGGGCCGTTTCCGACAGGCCTACCTTGATCGGCCTGACCGGCGCCGACAACCAGGTGGACGGCTTCGAGCTGACCGCCATCCGCGCGCCGGGCGATCCGGCGCCGGCTCAGGTGACCGCCGGCGCCTTCGACGATAAGGGCCGCCGCATCGCCGACGCCACGCTGACCTTCTCGCCGGGCGAATCCACCGCCACCGGCACGATGGCGGTGCCGTTCGAGCTGCGCAACGATTTCGCCTCGATCGCGCTCGACGGCCAGCGGCAGGCCGGCGCCGTCCGCGTGCTCGACGAGAATTCCAAGCGCCGCCGCGTCGGGCTGCTGTCGCAGGCCGAGGCCGACCAGGCGCAGCCGCTTCTGTCGCCGCTCTACTATATCAGACGCGCGCTGCAGCCCTTCGCCGATTTGGCTGAGCCGTCGAGCGCCGATCTCGCCGACGCCATCCCGCAGCTTCTCGACCAGAAGCCGGCGATGATCGTCATGGCCGATGTCGGCACCATTCCGGAGCAGGTGCGGCAAAGGCTGGTCGACTGGGTCGACAATGGCGGCACGCTGGTGCGGTTCGCCGGCTCGCGGCTGGTCGCCGGCGGCAATGACGACGATCTGCTGCCGGTCAGGCTGCGCACCGGCGAGCGCTCGCTCGGCGGCGCGCTGTCGTGGACGACGCCGCAGGCGGTCACCGATTTTCCGAAGACCGGTCCCTTCGCCGACCTCGCTCCGCCCGCCGAGGTCACCGTCACCAGGCAGGTTCTAGCTGAGCCGACGCCCGATATCGTCGAGCGCACCTGGGCCACGCTTGCCGACGGCACGCCGCTGGTGACCGGAATGAAGAAGGGCAAGGGCACGCTCGTCCTGTTCCATGTCACGCCGGAGGCGACCTGGTCGAACCTGCCGATCTCCGGCAGCTTCGTCGAGATGCTGCGCCGCATCGTGCAACTGTCGCGCAACCAGGGTGCGGCGGTCGCCAATGCCGAGGCCGCCGCCACTTCGCTGGCGCCCTACCGCATGATATCGGCCGACGGCACGCTGGTGCCGCCGACGCCGGATGCAAGGCCGCTGGTGCCGGGTGCCGGCCCGCTGCCGGTGACGTTCGAGAACCCGCCCGGCCTGTACGGCTCCGAAACCGGCGTCTTCGCCCACAATCTGCTCAATGCCGAAAGCAGCTTCGCGCCGCTGGTCCGTCCTCAGATCACCGTGCCGGTCACCACCATCCAGTACGCTTTCGACGAATCGCACAATTTGAAAGGCCCACTGGTGGCGGCGGCGCTGTTGCTGATGGTGCTCGACACGCTGGCCGTGTTCTGGATGGGCGGCCTGTTCTCGCGCCGGCCGCGCCGCGCCGGCACTGCTGCCGCAACCACCGCCGCCCTGCTGATTGCGCTCGGCGCCCTGGGCGGCCACACCGACATCGCCCGCGCCGACGATGCCAAACCGGGCGATGACCGGGCGATCGAGGACATTTCGAAGACCCGGATCGCCTATGTGCAGACCGGCGAACAGAGCGTCGATTCGATCAGCCGGGCCGGGCTGGAGGGCCTGACCCGCTTCCTGATCGAGAAGACCGCGCTCGAGCCGGGCGCGCCGGCCAGCGTCGATATCTCGAAGGACCAGC
This sequence comes from Mesorhizobium sp. M6A.T.Ce.TU.016.01.1.1, assembly GCF_003997065.1. NCBI lineage: Bacteria > Pseudomonadati > Pseudomonadota > Alphaproteobacteria > Hyphomicrobiales > Phyllobacteriaceae > Mesorhizobium > Mesorhizobium sp. M6A.T.Ce.TU.016.01.1.1. The sequence continues at coordinate 24,728 of NZ_RZTJ01000012.1, forward strand.
TGTCCTTCTATCCGCTGATCTACTGGCCGATCGACCCTGCCGCGCCGATGCCGAGCCAGGCCGCGATCGCCCGCGTCGACGCCTATATGCAGCAGGGCGGCACGGTGCTGTTCGACACGCGCGACCAGTTCGCCACCGGCATCGGCGCGGATTCGGCCAGCCCGGCGACGGAGCGGCTGCGCGACATCCTCGGCAACCTCAACGTGCCGCCGCTGGAACCGGTGCCGTCGGACCATGTGCTGACCAAATCCTTCTACATCCTGCCTGAGTTTCCCGGACGCTTCGCCGGCAGCCCGCTCTGGGTCGCGGCGTCGCTCGAAGCCAGCAACACCGAGAACCGCCCGGTGCGCACCGGCGACGGCGTCTCGCCGATCATGATCACCGCCAATGATTTCGCCGGCGCCTGGGCGGTTGACGAGAATGGCGACCCGCTTTTGCCGACCGTGCCGTCGGACCCGATGCAGCGCATTTACGCGCTGCGCGCCGGGGTCAACATCATGATGTACATGCTGACCGGCAATTACAAATCCGATCAGGTGCATGTGCCGGTGCTGCTCGAACGGCTGGGGCAGTAGGCCATGAATTGGTCGCTCGCCTTCGAACCGCTCATTTCCTGGCCGCTGCTTGGCTTGGTGCTGGCGCCGCTGTTGCTGCTGGCACTGGTCGGCCTGTGGTTTCGCCAGCGCGGCGCGGTCTTCCGTTTCGCCGCCCTGCTCGCGCTGGGTGCGGCCCTGCTCAACCCTGTGGCCCTCGACGAAGAGCGCGAGGCGCTGAAAAGCGTCGTCGTCGTCGTCGTCGACCGCAGCCAGAGCCAGGACATTGGCGAACGCACCAAGCAGACCGACGAGGCGCTGGCCGGGCTTCAGCAGCGCCTCGGCCGCTTCAAGCAGTTCGACGTCCGCGTTGTTGAGGCCGGCAAGTCGGAAGCCGCCGAGGAGCGCACTGAAACGCGGCTTTTCGGTGCGCTTGAAAGCGCTTTCCGCGACGTGCCGCCTTCGCGCATCGGCGGCGCCATCATGATCACCGATGGCGAGGTGCATGACGCCCCCGCCGGCACACCCGACTTCCACGCCCCGCTGCACGCCCTGATCACCGGCAACGACCAGGAAAAGGATCGCCGCATCCGCTTCGAGAATGCGCCGCGCTTCGGTCTGGTCGGCAAGCCGCTCGAAATGACCTATCGCGTCATCGGCACCAACAATGAGGCCGGCTCGGTCGATGTGCGCGTGTCGGTCAATGGCGAGCAGGTTTCGGTCGAGCGCGCCACCATCGGCCAGGCCATGCCGCTGCAGGTGACCATTCCCGGCGCCGGCCGCAACATCGTCGAACTCGCCATCGATCCCGAGCCCGGCGAACTCACCGACACCAACAACCGCGCCATCGCGCTGATCGACGGCATCCGCGAGAATTTGCGCGTGTTGCTAGTCTCCGGCGAGCCGCATGCCGGCGAGCGTACCTGGCGCAATTTGCTGAAGTCCGACGCCTCGGTCGATCTGGTCCACTTCACCATTCTGCGGCCGCCGGAGAAGCAGGACGGCACGCCGATCAACGAATTGTCGCTGATCGCGTTTCCGACGCGCGAGCTGTTCGTCGAGAAGATCAAGGATTTCGACCTGATCATCTTCGACCGCTACCAGCACCGCGACGTGCTGCCGATCCTCTATTACGACTACATCGCCGAATATGTCGAGAAAGGCGGCGCGCTGCTGATCGCGGCAGGGCCCGAATATGCCGGTGAAAGCTCGATCGCCCGCACGCCTTTGATGTCGGCGCTGCCGGCGATGCCGACCGGCGAAGTTGTCGACAAGGCGTTCTATCCACGCCTCACCGAACTCGGCCAGCGCCATCCGGTGACGCGCGGACTCGACGGCTCCGCCACCGAGCCGCCGCACTGGAGCCGCTGGTTCCGCACCATCGGCGTCGAGAACCCCGAGGGCGAGGCGGTGATGAAGGGCGCGGACAACCGTCCGCTGCTCCTGCTCGACCGCAAGGGCGAAGGCCGCGTCGGCATGTTTCTGTCCGACCAGGGCTGGCTGTGGGCGCGCGGCTTCGAGGGCGGCGGCCCGCATGTCCAGCTCTATCGCCGCATCGCCCATTGGCTGATGAAGGAGCCCGAGCTCGAGGAAGAGCGGCTGACCGCCGACGGCCGCGGCATGATGCTGGAAATCCGCCGCCAGACAATGAGCGACGACCCCGGCCCGGCGCAAATCATCACCCCGTCCGGCAAGGGGCTGACCGTCAAGCTCGAGAGGGCCGAGCCCGGCGTCTTCCTGGGCAGCATCGAGACCAATGAGATCGGCCTCTACCAGGTCGGCAATGGCGACCTGAAGGCGCTTGCCCATGTCGGCCCGGTCAATGCGCCTGAATTCACCGACGTCGTCTCCACCGAAGGCCGGCTGAAAGCGCCGGCCGAGGCCACCGGCGGCAGCGTGCGCCGGCTGGCGCCATCATCGGCGCTTGGGTCGACCGTCGGCAACCTCACAGGCGGAGTGACGCTGCCCTCGGTCGTCCCGGTCCGCGCTTCGGGCGCCGCGAGCGGCAACGACTGGATCGGCCTGCGCACCACCGACGACAGCGTGCTGAAGGCGGTCTCGCGCGTGCCGCTGTTCGGCGGATTCCTCGGCCTCGGCCTGCTGCTTCTGGCATTGGGCTCGATGTGGTACCGCGAAGGGCGGTAGCGCAGCGTTTTATCCTTCTCCCCTTGTGGGAGAAGGTGGATTGGCGCGTAGCGCCAAGACGGTTGAGGGGTGTTGGACGGAGTGTCGGCAGTGCCAAGCTGGAGCACCCCTCATCCGACCGAGCTTCGCTCGGCCACCTTCTCCCACAAGGGGAGAAGGAAGAACGCGAACCGCACTACTCCTCCGGCTCCGTCGTGAACATCAGCGGATAGCCCTTGGCTTTGCCGGCATCGGTCGCCCGCGTCGCCTTGGTCTCGGCGACGTCCCTGGTGAAGACGGCGACGACGCAGACGCCGCGCTGATGCGCGGTGATCATCACCCGCCGCGCCTGGTCTTCGCTCAGCTTGAATTCGCCCTTGAGCACCGTCACCACGAACTCGCGCGGCGTGAAGTCGTCATTGAGGAGGATGACCTTGTAGAGCTTCGGCCGTTCGATCTTCGGCTGCGTCTTGGTGCGGGGTTTTGTCGTGATTTCAGGCATCGGAACCCGGCAGTTGCGCGCAAGAATTTCGCTTTTATTCTGACATGAACGAAAGCGATCGTCCATTTTGAGCCGCGCGCAAACCGCCTTCCAAGCGGGTGCGGCCGTTCACAAGTCCGTGCCTATGTGGGAACTGCCGGTTGCCATTCAACGGCTTGGTGCAGCGAAGCCCGGCGGGAATTTCGATTGGCTCCGCGACAGATGCCGCCCATCTGGAACGAAAAAGAAGACCGCTCCAGGCGCATCGCAACTGGAGCGGTCTTCTTAGTGGACAAGAGATGTCGCTGGATCAGGCCTTCGGAGCTGCCTTGACTGCGTGCTTCTTGTGCTTCTTGACGGTCTTCTTGGCGGCGACCTTCTTCACCATCTTGGCCGGCGCAGCGGTCGTCGCGGTCGTCGCAGCCGCGGTCGTGGTGGCGGCGTTGGCGCTGCTGGCGCCGAGAACCGGCATCGAGAAGGCAAGCGCGATGGCGAGACCGAGAGCGGAGAGGAGGGACTTTTTCATGGCTTCGTTTCCTTGTTGTGCAGATCGGATTGAGGGTCACTGAACGGGGTCGATCGGTGTCACTCCAAGCAGCTTCAAAGCGTTGGCGAGCATCCGGATTCCCTGTGCCTGTTTCTTGTTGGCGCAGAACCGGTCTCCCTTCCTTTGAAGTGCCTTCGCCGCGGTGACCTGCGTTGCCGCGGCATGGGTTTCGAGGGCTTCGTCGAATTGACGGCTCAGATCGCTGCAACGCTCGCTCCGGGTGATCGCCGCCTTTGTATCGGCCACCTTTGCATCGGCCACCTTTGCATAGGATTGTTCGACCGCGGCGGTGATAAGCGACATGCCGAGCAACACACCCATCAAGCTGATCGAGAACCTTTGCATTGGTTTGTCCGTAATCCCGTAACGCGTGCCGCAGCCGATGACCTGACCCGCCACGGCACCACTTATGCCTTTGATTTTTTTCGGGAGTTTTTCCGAACTGTAGAATTTTGTTTCTGGATTGTTTCTGAGCAACCTGTTCGGGGTCGCTTGTCGTCACCGGCCAACATATGGCCTGAATTCTATCGTGTGGGTGATTATCGAACGGCGGTTTCAGCCATCAGTGACAGCAGGGCTCTCAGTGAAATCCGACGCGCACATACTGATCGTCGACGACGACAAGGGCATTCGCGACCTGCTTCAGGAGTTCTTCCAGAAACGAGGGCTGCACACGTCGGTCGCCGCCGACGGTACCGAGATGGAAGCCGTCCTGCGCCGCGCGCAGGTGGACCTTATCGTTCTGGACGTCATGCTGCCCGGAAAGAGCGGGCTGGAGCTTTGCCGCGATCTTCGCGCCAACCATGCGACACCGATCATCATGCTGACCGCCGTCACCGAGACGACCGACCGCGTCGTCGGGCTGGAAATGGGCGCCGACGATTACGTGCCGAAACCTTTCGATCCGCGCGAGCTGCTGGCGCGCATCCGAGCCGTGCTTAGGCGCAACGGCGCCGCCGAGCCGCGGCGGCCCACCTCGCGGCAGATCTACCATTTCGCCGGCTGGACGATGGACTGTTCGCGCCGCCGGCTGATGGCGCCGGGCGATGTCAGGGTCGAGCTAACCATGGCGGAGTTCAACCTGCTGCAGACTTTCGTCAAGAGCGCCCAGCGCGTGCTGAGCCGCGACCAGCTCATCGAACTGTCAGGCGGCGACAGCGGCTACAGCTTCGATCGCAGCGTCGACATTCTGGTCAGCCGGCTGCGGCGCAAGATGGAGGACGACCCGAAAACGCCGAAACTGATCCTGACCGTGCGCAGCGGCGGCTATCAGTTCCTGCCCGAAACGACCTCCGAATGAGACGCGTCCTGCCGCAGACCCTGCCCGTCTGGGTGCTGCTCATCGTCATCGCCGGCCTGCTGATCAGCCAGATCACGACGCTTTACATCGTCTCGCGCGACCGTGCCGCCGCCAACGGCGTGGTCGATCTCTACAGGCTCAATGATCGCGCCTTCTCGCTGGTGCAGCTGATGCATGCCGCCTCGCCCGAAGCACGCAAGGCCACCGCATCCGGCCTGTCCAACGCGACCTACGCGCTTACCGTTTCGGACACGCCCGCCGTCGCCTCGTCGATAGCGGGCGACGACGAACTGGCCGAACTGGAGGACATACTGGTCGGGCGGCTGTCGAAATTCGGCATTACCGATGCGCGGGTTCGGCGCGATCCGGCGACACGGGAAGCCGACGACGGGGGCGCGATCGAGGGTCGCGATGTCGGCGAGGTCGAGCGAGACCTCCTGGTGCTGGCCGCCGATTTCGCCCAGAGCGACAAGCTGACAGCGTCGCTCCGCTTCGCCGACGGCCAATGGCTGAACTTCACCGAGCCGAACACTCCGATGGGGCCGATATTGAGCTTCGACAGCCTGCCGCTCTATGCCTTGATCGCCGGGCTGGTGGTGGCCATGTCGATATGGTCGCTGCGCCGGCTGACCGCGCCCTACCGGATGATGGAAACCGCGGTGAAACGGATCGGCAACGACCTGAAGAGCCCGCCGATCATCGAGATCGGCAGTCGCGAGATCCGCACCGCGGCAAAAGCGGTCAATGCCATGCAGGCAAGGCTGCGCGACTATGTCGAGGATCGCGAACATCTTGCGGCAGCGCTCGCGCACGACCTGCGAACGCCGCTGACAAGAATGCGGCTGCGTCTCGAACTGCTGCGGAAATCGGCGGTTCGCGCCGCGCTGGCGCATGACCTCGCCGACATCGAGGAGATTGCCAGCTCGGTGATCGACTTCGCCACCTTCGAGGTAACCGAGGAGAAGAGCGAACGGATCGATTTCTGGTCGCTCGTGGAATCGGTCGCCGACGGCTACGAGGAGGTTTCGTTCGACAATGACGACACGCGGTCGCGCGGCGTCATCTGCCTTGCGCGGCCGGTCGCGCTCAGGCGCTGTGTCACCAATCTCGTCCAGAACGCCGTGACCTACGGCAAGAGGGCGCATCTCAGCCTGCATCGATCGGGAAGGACGATCACGCTAGCCATCCGCGACGAGGGACCAGGCATACCGCAGGCCGAGCTCGACGCGGTGTTCGGCTCGTTCGTGCGCTTGGAACAGTCCCGCAACCGCCAGACCGGCGGCCTCGGCCTTGGCCTGACGATCGCCCGCAACATCGCCCGCGGCGCCGGCGGCGAGGTAAGCCTGTCCAATCACCCCGGCGGCGGCCTGCTGACGGAGCTGAGATTGCCGCTGGCAACGTAGCTTGCGGTATCGGCCAAGGCAGCATTCCTTCGCGCCCCCCTCTGTCCTGCCGGACATCTCCCCCACTTGGGGGGAGATCGGCGGTTTCGCAGGACGGCTCCCACACTCCAACGTTTGTAGTTGGCGAAATCGGCGATGACAGCCAATCTCCCCACCTGTGGGGGAGATGTCCGGCAGGACAGAGGGGGGCGCGACAGAACTCGGCGTTTGGTCTTCGTTCTCCCCCCGAGGCGAAAAAACTACCGCCGCAACACCGCGCTCAACACATCCCTGATGCCGATGGCGCCGACGAAGCGCGACTGATCGTCGAACAGCGCCACGGGCGCGGTCTGCGAGCGGTGCATGGCCAGCATCACGGTTTTCAGCGAGGTGCCGGGATTGGCCCAGAACACCTGCGCCGTCTCCTCCGGCTGCGCCTCGACATCGGCGCAGGACACCCAGAACGCCGGCTTGCCGTCGCGCTCGGCCGCCGCCACCAGCCCGTGCTCGTCGATCTTGAAACGCGTCGTCTTGCGGCGGTCGAGCCACACCCAGCCGTCCTCGCCGTGGTCGAGGTCGCGGCGGTCGCGCATCACGTTCCAGGCGGTCAGCACCGAGAGCGGATTCACATTGGCGATGAAGTCGCGGACATAGTCGTTGGCGGGGCGCAGCACGATGTCTTCCGGCGCGCCGGTCTGCACGATGCGCCCGCCTTCCATGATGGTGATGTGGCTGCCGATCTTCAGCGCCTCCTCGAGGTCGTGGCTGACGAAGATGATGGTCTTCTTCAGCTCGGCCTGAAGCTGCAGCAACTCGTCCTGCAGCTTGGTCCGGATCAGCGGGTCGAGTGCCGAGAACGGCTCGTCCATCAACAGGATCGGCGCTTCGGTGGCGAACGCGCGCGCGAGGCCAACCCGCTGCTGCATGCCGCCGGAAAGCTCATGCGCGTATTTCTTCGACCACTGGTCGAGATTGACCAGTTTGAGCTGGCGATGCACGCGCTCCTTGCGCTCGGCTTCGGGAACGCCGGCGAGCTCCAGGCCGAGGCCGACATTCTCCTCCACCGTGCGCCACGGCAGCAAGCCGAACTGCTGGAACACCATCGCCACCTGCTTCTGCCGCAGCCGCCGAAGGGTCGCCTCGTCGCAGGTGACGACATCGACCGTCTTGTCGCCGTCCTTGACCAGAACCTGGCCGCGCGAAACGACGTTCAGCCGATTGACGGCGCGCAGCAGCGTCGACTTGCCGGAGCCGGACAGGCCCATGAGCACGGAAATCTCGCCTTCATGCACGGTGAGGCTTGCCCCGGCGCAGCCCAGCACATTGCCGGTCTTTTCGAGGATCTCGGCGCGGGTGGCGCCGCTGTCGATGAGCGCCAGCGAGCCGGCCTGATCGCTGCCGAAGACGATATCGACATTCCTGAAATCGACGGCGACGGTCATTTCTTGCCTCCAACGCCAATGCGGGTCATCCGGTCGAGCACGATGGCCAGCACGACGATGGCGAGGCCGGCCTCGAGCCCGAGGTCGATCCTGCGCGAGCCGAGCGCCCGGTTGATCTCGGTGCCGAGACCGCCGGCGCCGATAAGGGCCGCGAACACCACCATCGACAGCGACAGCATGATCGACTGGGTCAAGCCGGCCATGATGGTGGGCAGGGCCGAAGGCAGCTCGACCTTCCAGAGCAGTTGGCGCCTGGTGGCGCCGAAGGCCTCGCCGGCCTCGATGATCGATTTCGGCACCGAGACGACACCGAGATGGGTGAGACGGACCGAGGTCGGGATGACGAAGATGATGGTGACGATCAGGCCGGGCGCGTTGCCGAGCCCGAACAAGGTCAGCACCGGGATCAGGTAGACGAAGGTCGGCAGCGTCTGCATCAGGTCGAGCACCGGCAGCATGATGCGGTAGACCTTCGGCTTGTGCGCGGCCCAGATGCCGAGCGGCACGCCGATTGCCATCGAGGCGGCGGCGGCGGCAACCACCAGCACCAGCGTCTCCACTGTCTGCTTCCAGAGGTTCTGGTTGAGGATGAACAGCAATCCGATGAAGACGGCGAGCGCCAGGCCCTTCGAGCGCTGCAGGACATAGGCGAGCAAAGCGATCAAAGCGATGAGCAGGACGGGCGGCAACAGAAGAAGTCCGTCGACCATCCCATCGAGCAGGAAATTGAGACCGTTGGAAAAGGCCCTGAGGACGGTGTTGAAATTGTCGGTGAGGAAGGTGAAAAAGGCCTTTCCCCAAGCGCCTATCGGAATCTTGTAGCTGACCAGGAATTTGGAGATCGGATCCATCTAGCCCCTCTTCTGTCGGCGCCGTCCTTGCCGGACGGTCATCTTGTCACAGGATATGAAAAAGGGCAGCCTTTTCTACGTGGCTGCCCTCGTTCCAATTATCCCGAATTCAAGGTTATCGGCTCAGCTTCCGAGCGCGGTCTTGACCGCCGCCGCCGCATCGCCGCCGTCGAAAGTGGTCACGCCGGCAAGCCAGGGGGTGACCGCATCCGGGTGCTTCTTCAGCCAGTCGGTCGCGACCGTATTGGCGTCGCCGCCCTTCAGGATCGCGTCCATCATCTCGCCTTCCATGTCCAGATTGAATTTCAGATTGGCGATGAACTTGCCGACATTCGGGCATTCGGTCATGTAGCCCTTGCGCACGTTGGTATGCACGGTGGCGGCGCCGAAGCCGCTGTCGCCCATGCCGTCGAGATAGGCGAGTTTCATGGCGCCCATCACCGGATGCGGCGTCCAGCCGAGGAAGGCGATCCATTCGTTGTTCTTCATCGACTGCTCGGCCTGGGTGAGCATGCCGGCCTCGGAGGATTCGACCAGTTCGAAACCTTCGAGATTGGTCGCCGGGTCCTTGATCATGTCGAGGATGATGCGGTTGCCGTCATTGCCGGCCTCGATGCCATAGATCTTGCCGTCGAACTTGTCCTTGAACTTGCCGAGGTCGGTCAGCGTCTTGACGCCGGCGTCCGCCACATAGGCCGGCACGACGATGCCGTAACCGGCGCCGCTGAGGTTTTCGCTGACGGTCTCGACCGAGCCGTCGGCGGTGTACTCCTTGATGTCGGCGGTCATCGACGGCATCCAGTTGCCGAGGAAGACGTCGAGGTCCTTGTTCTTCAGCGACGCGTAGGTCACCGGCACCGAAAGCTGGATCACTTCCGGCTCGTAGCCGAGCGCGGTGAGCAGCACCGAGGCGACGCCGGTCGTCGCCTGGATATCGGTCCAGCCGACATCGGAGAGACGCACCGTCTTACAGCTTTCCGGATCGGCGGCGAAAGCTGCACTGGTGGACAGGAAAGCCGCCAGGCCGAGGCCGGCGACGAAGGAATTGAGACGCGACATAAAAATTCTCCCATTTCGATTCTTTGGCGAAGCGAAGTTACGGTTTTTATCTCCGCTTTGTTTCGTCAGCCAAACACCATTCTGGTGCGGTTTCAAGCAATAAGGCAATCGCGATCAACGGCGCGGACTGGCCGATCAGCGACACGCTGCCTGCTGCTCCAGCCGCTTTTCTGCTGGCCAGCCGCTTTTCCGATGAAATGCGCCTTTCCGGTGGAATGTGAGGACGCCCCCTCCCCGCGCCATGCGAACTCGGCTTAAAAGGGCGGCATGGCCAAGCTGTACTTCCACTATGCGACGATGAATGCCGGCAAGACGACGATGCTGCTGCAGGCTTCCTACAATTACCGCGAGCGCGGCATGACGACGATGCTGTTCGTCGCCGGCCACTACCGCAAGGGCGATACCGGGCTGATCTCGTCGCGCATCGGCCTTGAGACGGAAGCCGAGATGTTCCGCGACGGCGACGATCTGTTCGCCCGGGTCGCCGAGCATCACGACCATACGACGGTGCATTGCGTCTTCGTCGACGAGGCACAGTTCCTCGAGGAGGAGCAAGCATGGCAGCTCGCCCGCATCGCCGACCGGCTGGACATCCCGGTGATGTGCTACGGCCTGCGCACGGATTTCCAGGGCAAGCTGTTTTCCGGCTCGCGTGCGCTTCTGGCGATATCAGACGAATTGCGCGAGGTGCGCACCATCTGCCGCTGCGGCCGCAAGGCGACGATGGTCGTGCGCCTTGGCGCGGACGGCAAGGTGGCGAGACAGGGCGAACAGGTGGCGATCGGCAAGGATGTCTATGTCTCGCTCTGCCGCCGCCATTGGGAAGAGGAAATGGGCCGCGCCTCGCCCGACGATTTCATCGGCTTCACCTAAAGCGCACATGCTTTTGTGCGACATGCATTGAGCCTGACCAGCGCTATTTCGCTTTCATCGGTGCCCAGCTACGATCCAGGCGGGGGCCCAAAAGAAAATTCTGCAATTCACGGCCGACTGTCCGTCTCC
>NZ_RZTJ01000012.1:35458-171068 GCF_003997065.1 Mesorhizobium sp. M6A.T.Ce.TU.016.01.1.1
CCCCGCCGTCCAACATCCGGCACCGGATCATCGAGGCGGCCCGCGGTCGCGGCCCCTGGCAGAAGCGCAGCGCTCATCCGACCGTGCATTTGATCCCGGCCGACGAACTGGCCGAAGCGGCCGCGATCTGGAAAAATTTCGCGCCCGACCTCGTCGTGGTCGAAGACATCGCGCTTTCGCAATTGCTGGCGTTGGCCCCGGAGCATGGCGGTCGGACCGTCGTCGACCTGCACAACATCGATTCGCGCACGCTGGCGGACCGCATCGGCGCGCTGTCCTTGTGGCAGCGTCTGCGGCGTTTTCGCGAGCATCGGGCCAAGATTGCCCAGGCACGCGAAGCCGATATCCTCGCCGCGAAGACGGCCGACCAGGTCTGGGTCTGCTCCGAAGCGGACCGGGCGACGCTGGCACTGGGACCGGCCCCTGCCCCTGACTTCGTCAAGGTGATCGCCAATCCCATCCCCGACGAGACCGTGCTTTCCCTGCCGATTGCCGACTGGCGATACCAGGAAATCCGCCTCTGCTTTATCGGCCACCTCGGTTACTTCCCCAACATCGACGCGGTCAAGCAGATCGGTCGCAAGATGGTGCCGCGCTTTGCGGCGTCCGGCCGCGACTGGTCGATCACCGTCGCCGGCAAGAACCCGCGGGGAATCGTGCGCCACTACTGCGCTAAGCACGGGCTCAATCTCGTCGAAAACCCACCGCGCCTGCCGGACCTGCTGGCCGCCGCCGGCTATGCGCCGATCCCGCTGAGGTTCGGTGGCGGAACCCGCATCAAGGTGCTGGAGGCGATGGCCGCAGGACTGGTCGTCTGCGCCACGAAAAAGGCCGTCGAGGGGCTCGGCCTGGAAGCAGGCACGCACTTTCTGTCCGGCAGCGATGCCGGCGAGCTTGCCGCGACAATCGTGACCTTCGCCGCAGAGCCGCAAAAGGCCGCTAAGATGGCCGCCGCGGGGCGGGCGTTCGCGCGCGACAGGCATTCCTTCGCGGCGATCGAACGGACGATCCTGCAGGCCGTCGACGACCTGTCGGCGCGGCTGCCGGATTGAGCATCGGCCCTTCCGCAATCCCGCCATCATGCGGCGTTTGTGAAGGCCGGCCGCCAAGCCATAACCTCACATTGGCAACGCCGGTGCAGACTCCCTCTGGCGCAACGTTGCAACGGGCTGTGGACAAGGTAGAAGATGAACGCCTGTCCGGTCGTCCCGCCGGGCCGCAGGGGGGAAGCGTCGACAAGATGGAGCAACTTTCCGCACGAGCAAAACGCCTGCTCGGTCTCGACCGCGCCGGACCTTTGCGATCCAATTTGCGGCGACTGAAGGGCAAATATCGCGTAGCGATGGCGCGCTTGCGCCGTCGACGAACGAAAGCCACCGTGATCGGCATCACCGGCAGTTCGGCCAAGACCACGACGGCGGAGCTTCTGGCTCATATCCTTGAAGGCAGCGGTTCCGTCCACAAATTGACGGTGAGCAACACATTCAACCGGCTGATCGAAAAGCTTTGGCGCTTGCCGCGAAATTCAGCCTATGCGGTGATGGAACTAGGGGTCATGGCCAAGGGGGACATGGCGCGGATGGCTTCGGTTCTGAAACCCGACATCGCCATCATGACGCTGATTGCCGACGAGCACCATTCGGCATTCGGCGGCAGAGCTGCTGTCGCCGCAGAGAAACAGGCGCTGGTCGAGTCGCTGGCACCGGACGGCCTCGCCATCCTGAACGTCGACGATGATCTTATCGCGGCGATGGCACTGAACACCGTTGCGCCGTCCGTGACCTTCGGCCGCTCGGAGCGCGCCCGATACCGCGCATGCGACATTCATGCCGCCTATCCCCAGCGACTGAGCATGACGATACACTGGCCAGGCGGCGCACTTGCGCTCAGGACACGCCTCATCGCCGAACATTTCTGGCTTGCCGTGGCGGCAGCGGCTGCGGCGGCGCTTGAGCTCGGGGTCGATGCCAGGATTATCGCCGAAAGGGTCTCTACCTTCGAGCCGATGCCGACCCGGTGCGGCGTATGGCAGGTGCGTGAGGGGCCGACGTTCTTTGTCGACACGGCGAAGACGCCATTTCATTCGCTCGGGCTGGCCTTCGACATGCTTGGGCATGCCGATGCCGGTTACAAGCGCGTGGTGCTTGGTCATATCGCCGACTATGCCGGCAAGCCGGCAAAGGCCTACGGCAGCGCCTATCGCGCCGCGCGCGCGATTTGCGACCAGATTGTCTTCGTCGGCGAGCATGCCCATCGCTCCGGTGCGGCACAAGAGGATCGCGACAGTGGCCGCTTCCTCGAAATGCGCTCGGTCCGCCAAGTCGCCGAGCACGTCAGGGCCACGCAACGGCCGGACGAAGTCATTCTGGTCAAAGGCTCACGCAATCTGCATCTCGAACGCATAGCCCTTGCCGCAGACCACGATGTTCGCTGCTGGGAGCCGGTTTGCGGATATCCCAGAAGCTGTCTGGAGTGCGGGAAATACCTGATTCCATTCGAGCAACATCGGGAGATACGCGCAGCCGAGAAAGATGAACTGCGCGCGGTACGAAAACGCGCGAGCCTCTGGCGGCGCTTCACGCCCTTCCCGCGTCGTCCTTCAACCTGACTGGGCCGAAGACGTCGTCCATGACCGGCTTGATGTCGCCGACATGCGCGCCGAGCACCAGCAGGAGATCGTCCGCCGTGGCGAGGCTGGCCGCCAGCCGCAGCCCTTCCTCGTAACTGCCGGCGTTGTGGATCCGGGTTTCCGCCACGCCGCAGTTCATCAGACCTGCCTTGAGCAACTCGACAATCTTGGCTGGCGGCCGTCCGCGCCGGAAGATCGGCTCTTCGTAGCATATGAAAATGTCGAATCCCGGCGTGATCGCAGCGGCGACCCGTTCGTAGTTGAACCCTGGGCGATTGCCCCAGCAGCTGACCATGCAAAGACGCCGGCCCGAAACCGGGATTCGGGCCACTGCCGCAACCAAAGCCCGCGTGGCGGGCGGACTGTTGGCCCGGTCAACCACGATCCGGAACGGATACTGGTCAAAAATGTTGAACCGGCTGGGCAAATCTTCTGCCGAATTCGATAGCGAAAGCAGCGCCTCGGCAATGACGGCCAAAGGGACGCCGAGGGCGTCGGCAAGTGCGGCCGCAGCCATTGCGTTGGCTATGTTGTGGCGCAGGGCTCCGTTCATCGAGGAAGGCAGTTGCCAGGCGTCGACGACCAAATGGCGTGCGTCGCCCTGGCGGCGAACGATCCATTCGCGGCCCGCTTCATGTTCGACCACGAAAGCGACGTGACCTCCAGCAATGTGACGCCTGACCAGATCGTCTTGTGTCTCGAAGCCGAACAGCGTGACCCGGCCCGGGCGATATTGCTCCGCCAGCAAACGGCACGACGGGTCATCAGCACCAAGCACGACGCGCCGAGCGGCGTCTGTCACCTTGCGTTTCAGCCTGGCCATATCGGCAACGGTTTCGATGCCGTCCATGCCGATCTGCTCGTCCTGCACGTTGAGCAGTGCCGCCACGTCGCAACGTCCGAGGTAAAGCCCTCGCCGGTTAAGGCCGCCGCGCGCCGTCTCCAGAACCGCGGCGGTCACGTCGGGCCTGGCGAGCACAGTGCGCGCGCCGCTGTAGCCAGCGCGGTCGCCACTCTGGATCATCTGTCTGCCGACATAAATGCCGTCGGTCGTCGTCAGGCCGACGACATGCCCCTGACATTCGAGAATACGTGCCAGCATCCGGCTCGTCGTGCTCTTGCCGACGGAACCGGTGATCATGGCGACGGGCATCCTTGACCGCATCAGGCCACGCACTTGCGCGCGCAGCCGCCGCCGGAATTGTTTCAGTCCATTGCCGAAGTTCAAGGCGCCGCCCAGCCAGGTTCCATGCGCCATTGTCGCGTCGGCTGACCAAATGTCCAGTGGCAGCCTGTCGACCGTGAAGAAACGCGATTGGTTGCTTTGTGACGGCAGATATGCTATTGATTTGGGCATGGTGCTGATTGCGCCAACCACCCGCCGCGAGGCGGGTTTTTTGTTTCAGGCTTCGGCGCCATCCTTTATCGGCCTGCTAATCTTCCACCTTCCCTTCCCCCCATGCCACACATATATTCGCGGCGGTTCGCGACACGAAACAGATGCCGAAGCGGGAGGCCCCTATGGCGACATTGCAGAATTTCGATGCCGAAATTGCCAAGACCAAGCAGGTCGTGCAGGACATGCGCATGAAAATCGAGCAGTCCGGCACGGTGCTCGACACGCTCGCCAAGACCGACAAGAAGATCGGCGACGCCAATTTCGACCTCGAGAACGCCCGCATCGAGGATGTGCTGAAGCAGCAGAAGGTGATGGAAGGCAACATCGCCGACCTGATCATCGGACTGGAGGACGCCACCAACGTCTTCGGCGCCGAATTCGAGAGCATGAAGAACTACACCGGCTGGGAAAGCTTCATCGGCATATTTTCCAGTCAGAGCAAGCAGCGCATGCGCACCGACCGTGTCCGCAACATGTCGCTGGCCGGCAATCTGCAGGAGCTTCTGGCGAAGTCCGATACCATCGTCGGCATCCTCAAGGCGCAGAAGCAGGTTCTCGACCAGCGCTATAAGACCTCCGAGGCCAGCCTGTCGCAGGTGATCGAGCGCCGCAAGACCACCATGTCCAACCTCGAGGCCGTGCAGAAGCGCATCGAGGAGCTCAATCCGATGCTGCTCGACATCGAGAACAAGATCGCCGCCTCGACCAGCCAGAAGGAACGCACGCAGCTTGAAGGCGAGCGTTCGAAACTGGCGACGGAATACAACGAGAAGCAGGCCAAGGAGCAGGAGCTGCTGGCCGAAAGCCAGACGCTGGAGCGCTACACCTCGATGTTCCAGACCTTCGTCGATTCGCTCAACAACCAGATCGCGGCGCAGTCGACGCTGATCAACAAGCTGACCATCGATACCGAGCAGCGCATCGTGCTCTACAAGGCGCTGGAAGACTCGCTGAAGACCGCCGCCCAGCAGGACGTCGCCCACAAGATCAACACGCTTGGCAGCCAGGTCGACAACACCGCCGAGGAGACCATGGCCGGCATTGGTGCTGCCTCGCAGAAGCACATTGGCGATCTCCTTGAAATGCACGAGAAGAACATGGTGGCGACCGCCGACATCCAGCGCCGCAAGAAGCTGGCCGACGATGCCTTTGCCCGCCGCTTCGACGACGTGCTTAAGAAGCACAATGCGGCAAACTACGTGCAGTCGTAATTGCTGCGCTCGCATACCTCCCAAGGGCTGGCTGCATGACCCCCGAAAACGAAGCGGCAACGCGTTATTTCTCGGCGATCACGGCAGCGCTCAGCGGCCTCGAAGTGTTCATGCGCGACGATCGCTCGCCGCTCTACCGGCACGGCATCGTCGCCAAGATCGTTGCTGAATACATCGCGCGGCTCGACAACTCCTTTGCCTGCTGGCGCAACCGGCTGGGTTTCATGGAGACGTTCCGCATTTCGCGCGCCGAAAGCGGCTTTCCGGTTTTCCAGAACCTGCTCGAGCTGGAGAACGACCGCCGCCAGGCCGATACGCGTCTCGCCAACATACCGCTGCCCGACGAGTTGCGCGAGGAAATGGCCGACTTCATCCTGCGCCACAAGCAATTCCCCGAAGCGCTGCAGAAGTCGATGGCCGAGCGGCTCTATCTGGAGGGCGTCAAGAGCGAGACGACCTTCGGACCCTTCACATTGGCGCAGACGGCAAAAGTCTCGGTCAATCCGAAGACGGGGCGGCCTTACTACCTCGTCCATTGGGCCACCTTCGACGGCAGCGCCAACCTGCCGCTGGTCTACATGGTGACGGTCGAGGATTCCTCCGAAGAGATGATCGAGCAGCTTGTCGACCGCAACGGCAAGCTCAACGAGAAGGTCGACATTCCGCTTCCCGTTGAAGGGCTGCTCAATCCCGAGCTTGCCCATCGCTTCGATGACTTCACCGAGAAGAATTCCGCCTACACGCTGTCGCCGGCGACGATCGCCGTCAACCTCGACAAGGACTTCGAGCCGCTCCACCCCAAGCAGCTGCGCCGCGTCGTGCTCGGCCCCTTCTATTCGGCAGGGATCACCGACAACAATTCGACGGTGAGCGAGGTTCTGGCCAAGGTGCGCAAGCCGGAAAACGCCTGGCTGCTGACCTGGACCATCCAGGAGGTTTATTCCAAGGCCGAGAAGCCAGGCCGCAAAGGTCTGTTTTCAAGCGAGAAGACGACGCAGGAATTCTTCATCGACACCGACGATCTGGAGGCCGCGCGGCAAGGCGTGTCGAGCTACGAGAACCACGCGCTGATCCCACACGAAGCCTATCAGGCGCTCTACGCCGCCGGCGAGGCGCAGAAGATCTTTTCTGGCTACAAGGTCCACATCCTGTCCAAAGGACAGGTGATCAGTGACGTCTGACCGTCAAACCGCGGAGCATCCTTCATGGACACCGGCCTGACCACCATTTCGGAAGCGGCAATCGAAAAGCACCGCGCCACCGCGCAGAGCTTCATCACCCGCATCGTCGTGCTGGAGGACCCGTCGCGTGAATCCGGCACCGCACTGGCCGGCACCAACCGCCGCTTCGTCTCGACCGTCTCGGTCGGCTCGGTCAGGCGCACGCGCGAGGTCGAGCTTTCCAAGACAGTCGCCGCCGTCCATCCCGGCGATCAGCTGCTGAGCATTGCGCAGCACATGCTTTTGTTTCGCACCCGGCGCGGGCTGGCGATCGCCCTGGCCATATCAGACGTCTTCGCCGAAGGGTCAGACCTCGAAAGCCTGCAGGCGAAAAACGCCCGCGCGCCGCTCGAAGGCGACGAGGCCGCCACATTCAAGAAGCTGCTGTCGGCCTCGGCCTATATTTCGGCCTTCAGCCTCGCCTCCTACCTGTTCCAGCTGATCGACAGCGACGGCGAGGCGCCGAACGACACGCCCGAGCCGGACTTCTTGTTCGACACGCCCCAGGACGCGGTGAAGTCGATCGTGTCCGGGCTCGACAGGGCGATATCAGGCGCGAAGGACGACGCCGACCTGATGACCCGGGCACGCGCCTTCGCCCGTGTCGCCATCGACGGGCTTTTGGCGCGAAAGGGCCGCTTCGACGGCATCGGCCCGTTCGAGAACGCGCATATCCGTATCGACGTCGACGACTTTACCCTGGATGGCTTCGACGTCGCGCCGGGCAAGCGGTCGAAGCCGCTGGTGATGACCTTCAAGAAGCCCGAAGAGGTTGTCGGCAATCACATCGCCAAGTACCAGTCGGTCAAGCTCGCCAAGATGCTGATGGCTTACGACTTCGAGCGCGAGCTGAACCCGTTCGTCGAGCTTGGCGGCTTCCTGTTCACGTTCATCGGCGACGGCGCGCCCGGCACCGGCAAGACGACGCTGATCCAGATGATCGCCGGTCTCGTCAACGGTTACTGCCAGGTCGCCGGATATCCCTTCGCCTATGAGAATTTCGGCGTCGACCAGATCTCCTCCTACCAGGGCAAATCGGGCCAGAACTGCCGTCAGTTCATCAACAATGTGCTGAACCCGCGCGTCATCGGCTTCGGCACCATCGACGACATCGATCAGGTGGCGGCGCGCCGCTCCGACGATCGCGCCTCGGCCGGCCAGCAGGAAATCACCGGTGTGCTGATGGACGCGTTCGCCGGTGCCGGCACCGTGGTGCGCGGCAACTGCTCCTTTGGCATGTTCTCCAACTACCCCGAAAACGTCGACGACGCGTTGCGCCAGCGCGCCGGCGCCCGCTGGCTGGTCGACGGGCCGCAGAGCCGCGACGACTATATCGACATTTTCGTGCTGCTCGCCGGCAAGAACCACAAGATCCCGCTTGGCGACCACAAGCTCTACGCCGCCCAGGAGATCAAGCGCGCGGTGATGGAAGCCTATGAAGAGCACGAGAAGCCCAGGGAAGACGGGCTGATGAAGGTCTACGAGCGCTACATGAAGGAGAATGGCGCGCCGAAGTCGATGGCCGACATCGGCACCTATCTGCACATGATCAAGGAGGCCGAGCCGCGTTTCACCGGCCGCGCCATCAAGAACGTCACCGACGCGATCAAGATGCGCGCCATGGACATCGAGCTGCCGGACGAATGGTTCGAGAAGCCGGAAGTCTTCATGCACAAGGGTTACGACGACAAGAAGGCGATGATCGAGGAACTGCGTGGGCCGTTCTCGATGGACATGGTCATGCAGGAGGTCAACCGCTACGCCGACTCGGAGTTCCGCTACTCCGACAAGTCCGACGACGCGGCGGTGACCAAGATGATCCGCGACACCCGCCTGCGCGACCGCGCGGTGCGCGAGATCGAGGAGCTGAAGGCCAAGGGGAACTGGAATGCGTGAGGTTCTCCGACGCCCCCTTCTCCCCTTGTGGGAGAAGGTGTCGCCGAAGGCGACGGATGAGGGGTGCTCCAGCTTGGCGCGGATGGCGCTCCGTCCAGCACCCCTCAACCGTCTCGGCACGGCGCGCCGATCCACCTTCTCCCACAAGGGGAGAAGGGATAGATGAGCCCCGCCAAGAAATCCGACCTTTTGCGCGAGAACGAGCTGATCTACGGCCGGCTGTTGACCATCGAGGAGCCGCATCTCATCCAGCGTTATAACAAGGCTTTGGTCGCCTTCGGCCTGAAGCCGACGAAGCTGAAGAGCTTCGACATCGACCGCACCGGCTTCTCGCCGCAGGTGGCCGAGGAATGCGGCGACTACAACTACCTCGACCCCAACGAGATCAACCGCCGTTTCATCATCCTGACGCCGTCGCAGATCGATCTGCCGGTGGTGCACACCGCCTTTTCCAACACCTCGCAGCTGATGTTCGAGTTCATGTCGAAGAACCAGCGCGCCATCGACGCGCTGACCATCAAGGATGTCATCTACGGCGAGATCGAGGATTCGGTCCCAAAAGTCGACGACATCGAGGATCTGCTGTCGATCAACCAGGTCGAGTTCAAGGTGCTGTCGGCGGAGGACGTGCTGGGCAAGGCCGCCGAACTTGGCAAGCTCGTCGACCAGTTGAAGCAGGAGCCGGACGCCTGGCGCGACAACGCCATGCTCACCCGCATGGTGGAGCTTGCCAAGATCTGCGGCGACATCCGCGAGAACGCGCTGGTGCCGGATCAGGTGATCTTTCGCCACAGCGCCTATTGGACCAGCCATTTCGGCGGGCTCTATGTGTTCATCGATCCGGACATGACGACGGTGATCAGCGACCCGGCAGCACCCGGCTTCCGTCGCTCGCGGCCGTGGCAAGTGAGCTACCTCTCGATCAACGATGCCGACAAGGTGTTCAAGTTCCTCGCCGCGACCGGCCGCATCGAACTGCCGCGCGCCTCATGGATCGAAACATCAGGCTATCTCGAACATCGCGCCGAGATGGTGGTGCGCGCGCTGATCCGCGACGCCGAGCCCGATCGCAATCTGACCGACGTCGACAAGGTCTGGCTGCAGACCTGGATCCATGGCCATGCCGACCTGATCACCAGGGACGGCAATTTTCCCTTCCTCAACGCCGCCAAGCGCGAGATCGCTCACCTCGGCCGGCTCAAGATTGAGGACGTCTTCCCGCAGCAGCGTTTCCTGGTGATCCGGGCCAAGCCCGACCATCCCGACGCCTGGCTGACCAACCAGCTGATCTCGGATTTCGTGCCGCAGGATTTCGTCTCGCGTTACGTCTTCAACAAACCAGGCTTCTACAGCGACTATGACGGCTTCAGCGACGCCTGGCGATCGCATGTTGTGGACGTTCTGAAAACCACATATCTGAAAGACAAGGTGGCGTTTCGCACACGCCTCTACGGCCTTACTGATTGAATGCCTAACCTTATCGAATTCTTGGCTGACTGACGAGGGGGTGACATCGCCATGCTTGATCCGATCGTGAATTTCTTCACACGGATTTTCCAGTGGATCGGCCGCGGTATCGGCTTCGCCATCGGTGTGATCCTGTGGCCGTTCATGTGGGCTGGGCGCTGGTACACACAGCGCGGCTGGATCCTGAAGGCGGTGCTCGGCCTCGCTCTGCTCTTGCTGGTCGGCCTCTACGGCTACTTCATCTGGAACACGCAGGTCTGGAGCAATTTCAATCCCGCCTATGCGGAGGCGTATAATTTCACCCAGCCGGCCGGAACCGCCCCGGCGCAGCCCGCTCCTCCTGCCGTCGGGGAAACCGCTGGCGTCGAGGGAGAGGTCAAGACCTGCACAAACTCGGCCATTGTCCAGGTCGCGGCCGATCTCATCGATTTCAACGTCAACGAGAACGCCTGGATCTCGTCGATGATACTCTACAAGCTCGGGTTCTTCGGGATGGACTGGGACCGCACGCCGTTTCTCGACAACAAGGCCTCCTTCCAGCGCGGGGTCAATCAGGCCATCCGGCGCACTGCGGTCGAGCTCGTCGACACACTCGGCCGCGTCCGCGGCACCAGCCAGATCGACCAGAACCTGCAGGATGCGCGCGGCGCGATCACCTTCGACGAGGAAACCTGGTATTTCGGCCTCAGGCCCTTTGGTCCGAAAACCCCGACGCCGAGTTTCTATCGCACGGCGGCGACCAGCCTTCGCGCCTTCAACGACCGGCTGATGAAATGCGAGGTTGTCTTCAACGCGCGCGCCGACAATCTGATGCAGTTCGTCGACCGGATCGCGAGCGACATAGGCTCGACATCGGACATGATCCGCGACCGTTCGCAGAACTTCAACAGCGGCTGGTTCGACACACGCGCTGACGACCGCTTCTGGTTCGCCTATGGCCAGCTCTACGGCTATTACGGCATCCTCACGGCGGCGCATCACGACTTCCAGCAGATCCTCGACAATCGCGGCCTCACACCGCTGTGGACCAGCGTGGAAGGCCAGCTCAAGGCAGCGCTCGCCATACGGCCTTTCATAATCTCCAACGGCCGCGAGGATGGCTGGATCATGCCCACCCACCTCACCACGATGGGATTCTATGTGCTTAGGGTGCGATCGAACCTCGTCGAGGTCAGGTCCGTTCTGGATCGGTGAAGGAAGCCAATAGTGAAAGACGTCTTGGCTTGAAATCACCGCTGCCCCTGGTCGAGATCAGCAACGTGCTGACGCAGTAGGTCGGCTGCGCATCGCGTGGAACCGGAACCTGATCGTCTCGTCGTCGTTCAACCGCTGGGCGGCAGCCAGCGAGGGACATGAGATGGATATCCGGGAAGTTGCTCGAAATTTCTATGCCACGATCGACGCGCAGGACTGGGATAAACTGTCCAGTCTTGTCTCTCCAGATCTCGCCGTTCATCTCGGCAGCGCCAATCCGATCGGCTTCGCTGACTGGCGCAAATCCCTGACCGAGTTCTTTGTTGGATTCCCGGATGGACATCACGTCATCGACGACTATGTCAGCGATGCCGATAAGGTGGTCACGCGCTGTCGCTTTGAGGGCACGCACACCGGCATCTTCCATAGCGTCGAACCGAGCGGAAATCGAGTCTCGGTTGGCGTGATTCACATCGATCGTCTTGAGAACGGCGTCGTGGTCGAACATTTCGGCCAGCTTGACGGCTTGGGGCTGATGCACCAGATCGGCGCATTCTAGCGCAACTACCCGAGGCGCAGGCCGGCGCTCGAACCCTGTCGCATTCGGTGCATTCCGCGGCTGTTTTGAGACGGCAAAACGGCGCGTGCTCTGGCTTCTATACGGCGCGACAACCGGGCGCGAAGACCCGGGACAGATCGCCCGGGAAACAGAACCGCCTTTCTCTAGAGGAAACATAGTTGCATGCAAGTTGACGCCATGGCAGCGACAGGGCTAGAACATGCCCTCGCCTGCAGTGCCGGGCTGTCTCGAACAGGCTTGCGACCACACTGATCAAACCCGTCCCCTCCACCGTCCAATCCAGAGGAAAGCCGCCATGGCCGAAGTGAAGTCCGACATCGAGATCGCGCGCGCCGCCGACAAGAAGCAGATCCAGGAGATTGGCCAGAAGATCGGCATTCCAAGCGAGCATCTTTTGCCTTACGGCCACGACAAGGCGAAGATCTCGGCCGAGTTCATCAAGTCGGTGAAGGCGAACAAGGACGGCAAGCTGATCCTCGTCACCGCCATCAACCCGACGCCGGCCGGCGAAGGCAAGACGACGACGACGGTGGGCCTCGGCGACGGTCTCAACCGCATCGGCAAGAAGGCGATCGTCTGCATCCGCGAGGCCTCGCTCGGGCCGAATTTCGGCGTCAAGGGCGGTGCTGCCGGCGGCGGCTATGCGCAGGTCGTGCCGATGGAAGACATGAACCTCCACTTCACCGGCGATTTCCATGCCATCACCACGGCGCATAATCTGCTTTCGGCGCTGATCGACAACCACATCTACTGGGGCAACGACCTCGGCATCGACAACCGCCGCGTCGTCTGGCGCCGCGTCATGGACATGAACGACCGGGCGCTGCGCGAGATCATCTGCTCGCTCGGCGGCGTCGCCAACGGCTTTCCGCGCGAAGGGGGCTTCGACATCACCGTCGCCTCGGAAGTCATGGCGATCCTGTGCCTCGCCACCGACCTGAAGGACCTGGAAAAGCGCCTCGGCGACATCATCGTCGCCTATCGCCGCGACAAGTCGGCCGTCTACGCCCGCGACCTCAAGGCCGACGGCGCCATGGCCGTGCTGCTCAAGGACGCCATGCAGCCCAACCTGGTGCAGACGCTGGAGAACAACCCAGCCTTCGTTCACGGCGGTCCGTTCGCCAACATCGCGCATGGCTGCAACTCGGTCGTCGCCACCACGACGGCGCTGAAGCTCGCCGACTATGTCGTCACCGAAGCCGGTTTCGGCGCCGATCTCGGCGCCGAAAAATTCTTCGACATCAAGTGCCGCAAGGCCGGCCTGAAGCCGGCGGCAGCCGTCATCGTCGCCACTGTGCGCGCCATGAAGATGAACGGCGGCGTCAAGAAGGAAGATCTCGGCAAGGAGAATGTCGAGGCGGTCAAGAAGGGTTGCGCCAATCTCGGCCGTCACGTCGAGAATATCAGGCAGTTCGGCGTGCCAGCGGTCGTCGCCATCAACCATTTCTACTCCGACACCGACGCTGAAATCCAGGCGATGAAGGACTACGTCGCCTCGATGGGCGAAGAGGCGATCCTTTGCAAGCACTGGGCCCACGGATCGGCCGGCATCGAGGAGCTCGCCAGCAGGGTGGTGGCGCTTGCCGAATCCGGCGCGTCGCAGTTTGCGCCGCTCTATCCCGACGCCATGCCGCTGTTCGAGAAGATCAACACCATCGTCCAGCGCATCTATCGCGGTTCCGAAGCGATCGCCGACAAGTCGGTGCGCGACCAGCTCCACGCCTGGGAGCACGCCGGCTACGGCCACCTGCCGGTCTGCATGGCCAAGACGCAATATTCGTTCTCGACCGACCCGAACCTGCGCGGCGCGCCGACCGGCCACACCGTGCCGGTGCGCGAGGTCAGATTGTCTGCCGGCGCCGGCTTCATCGTCGTTATCTGCGGCGAGGTCATGACCATGCCCGGTCTTCCCAAGGCGCCGTCCTCGGAAAAGATCTTCCTGAACGAGATGGGCCAGATCGAAGGCCTGTTCTGAGATTTTGAAGGCCGGAATGACAAGGGCGCAGCGTCGCTACGGCGCCCTTTTGCTTGCCCGAGACAAATTTCCAATGCATGTCGCCCAAAAGTGCGCAGCGGTTTTGGGATAACGACATGCATAAGAACAAGAACTTAAAGCGCGTCGCATGAATCCTGTCAGGCGCGACGCGCTTTAAGCGGCGCTCCGTGCCAGCGCGCGCTGGTTGGAAGCGTAGATCGTGTCGCGTTCGGGCAGCGTGCCGGTCTTCAGGCAGTCGATCCATTCGGCTGTCTTGAGAACGGCGGCGAAGCGCGACTGCAGGATAACAGTCACCACGCGGTGGATGTCCTCGGCCGAAGCATAGCCGGCGCTGTTGGCATAGGGCACCGAGCCGGTGGCGTCGGACAGGAACTCCACCGCAAAGCCCATGTGGACGGCGTGGATGATGGTCGAGAGATCGCAATTATGCGTCATATAGCCGACGACGGTGATCGTATCGATGGCGTTGGAGCGCAACCAGTCCTCGAGGTCCGTGCCGGTGAAGGCGCTCGGCAAGGTCTTTTCGACGTAATGGTCACGGCTACGCCTTGATATCTCGGGATGCAATTCGGCGCCGTGGCTGCCTTTGGCGAAAATCGGCGACGTTTCTGGCGCCAGCTGCTTGATGACCACGACCTTGACGCCTGCCTCGGCGGCCGCGTCCATCGCTCGTGCCGCGTTGACGACGCTGTCGCGAAACGGCGGATATTGGATGGCGAGGTTGCCGCCGTCATAGTCGTTCTGGATGTCGACGACGACGAGGGCACGGCGTGGCGCCTTGCCTTTGACTGGTTCAGACATCAAATTTTCCTTTCTCGTTTGGCTTCGATTGGTCGAGGATAGGCCTGCTGCCGGATTGCAAAAAGTGTCCCAATTGACATTATTCGAAAGAATTGGGACAATCCGGCTCTAACCCTCATTGGTGCTCCTCATGGCCGATCCGATCGTTGCCGCCATCGCCTTCGATGGCATCAGTCCGTTCCACCTCTCCGTGCCATGCCTTGTATTCGCAGAGGATCGCGCCGCGCTCGGCTTGCCGCGCTTCGACTTCCGCATCTGTGCAATCGAAAGCGGGCCTATCCATACCGAAGCAGGGTTGACCGTGACTGCGCCGCACGGGCTGGGCAGCCTCGATGGCGCAGACATTGTGATCGTCCCAAGCTGGCGAGACCTCGACGATCCGCCACCGGCGTTTCTGGTAGAGGCCCTGCTGCGAGCGCACCGGAACGGCGCATTGATTGTCGGATTGTGCCTCGGCACATTCGCTGTTGCGGCGACAGGACTGCTTTCGGGGCGGCGAGCCGCGACGCATTGGGCCTATACCGAGCAGCTACAGGCGCTTTATCCCGACATGATCGTCGACCCGGACGTGCTTTACATCGACAATGGTGATGTCATGACATCTGCCGGCGTCGCCGCCGGGCTTGACTGCTGTCTCCATATCGTGCGGGCCCGCTACGGCGCGGAGGCGGCTCTTCGGCTTGCTCGGCAGATCGTGCTTTCTCCCCATCGGCAAGGCGGGCAGGCGCAGTTCATAGAACGTCCCATCGCTAGGACCGGCAACGCGGATCGCTTCACACAGGCACTCGACAAGGTGCGCAAAACGCTGGACGAGACGCATAGCCTGGACAGCGTCGCCGCCGCCGCCGGCCTCACCCGCCGGACATTCACGCGCCGCTTTCAAAAATCGATCGGCACCAGCTTCGGCGACTGGCTGATTGACCAGCGCGTCGCGCTGGCACAGCGGCTGCTGGAAGCGACGGAAAAATCGATGGACACGGTTGCCTTCGAAGCCGGGTTCGGCAGCGCCACATCGCTGCGCCAGCACTTCGCGGCGCGGCTCAGAACCACGCCCGCGCAGTACCGGCGAGAGTTCTCTAAGAGCACTCAGGAGGAGCGCGTGGCGTACGCGCCGAGGTGAGGCAATCGCTTCAGGTTTGCGCTGCCTTTCTCTGCTCCCGACCCTACCGTCCTTGAAAAGGCTTGCGTCATCTGTCATATATTAAAGTGACAGATGACGCTAAGAGGCACGCCGTGGCGATGGCATTGGAAAAGACTGCACCAGCAGCAAAAAATAGTGAACTTCAGAAGGTGGCCAGGTTGCTCGGCGGCACTCGCATTCTATCGCGGCACCTCAGGAGCGCATTGGATGCCCATGAGCTGCTTGTGCACGGCCTGCCGGGTTCGGCGCTGGACCATCTCCTTGGGCAGCTCGTCTTCATCCAGAAGACTGATTCGCTCGAGAAGGCCGTCGGCATGAGCTTGCGCACCTACCAGCGCCGTAAGGATGCTCCTTCCAAGCCTCTCAGCCAGGACCAGAGCGGACGAACCTGGAAATTCGCGGAGATCCTGTCGAAAGCGACCGATGTGTTCGGTTCGCAAGCGGAAGCGGAGCAATGGCTGGAGCGCCCGGCGATCGGGCTCGACCAGCGCCGTCCCATCGATCTTCTGGCAACCCCGGCGGGTGTCGAGCTTGTAGAGGACTACCTCGAACGGCTTGAATATGGCGTTTATGCATGACGCCGCTCCCGGCCGCGCTTGGCGGCTCCGACCTCGTTGGCTGGCGTCTCGATCAGGCTGCGTTCGCGCCTACATGGGACAGTGGCGAGGGCGCATACAGGGTCGGCGGACGATGGAACAGCAGGGGCGTGCGCGCAGTCTACTGCTCAATCGATCCTTCGACTGCGATTCTCGAAGTCGCAGTCCATAAGGGCTTCAGGGCGCTCGACACGATCGCGCATGTGATGACCGCGGCGATAATCAGCGATGTCACGGAAGTGCATATCGTCAACCCTGGCGCCGTTCCCAACCCTAATTGGCTGCGTCCGGGCATCCCGAGTTCTGGGCAACAGGCATTCGGCGATGATCTTCTCCAACGACATCGGTTCGTGGTGATTCCGAGCGCGGTGTCCCAGAATAGCTGGAACCTGATCTTCGACGTGAGCGTCGCGAAGGGCGCATATGCCATGAAGATCCAGGAGGCCTTTGCGCTCGACACACGATTGCATCCACCTCCTGCCAAATGACCGGGCTTACCTCGCTCTAATACCCGCTCATGCTCAGCCGCGCCTGACCGACTGCGCCGGGTTGCCGACGACCGTGGTGTTTGGCGGCACGTCGCGAGTCACTACCGCGCCGGCGCCGACAATGGCGCCGTCGCCGATGCTGATCCCGCCGAGGATGATGGCACTGCCGCCGATCCAGGCATTGTCGCCGATCTCGACCGGCTTCGCGATCTCCAGTCCTGCCTGTCGACCCGCCGCCTCCTTGTGATGCTCGGCGCAATAGATCTGCACAATGGGGCCGAGCAGCGTTCCCTTGCCGATGCGGACTGGCGCGGTATCGAGGATGGTGCACCCGGCATTGAGGAAGACGCCGTCGCCGAGAACAATGTTGAAGCCATAGGCGCAGTGGAACGGCGCCTCGATCCGGGCGCCCGGGCCTACTACGCCGAGCAGCGACTTCAGGGCCGGTCCGATGTCGCCGCGCTGCCGGGGCGGCAGCGAATTATGCTCGAACACCGCGTCGCGCGCCATGACCCGCAGCGCCTCCAGCTCTGGATCGAGACAAGTATACCACTCGCCCGCTGCCATTTTTGTGCGCTCGCTTGTGTTCAAGGCGATGTCCTCCTGCCTTGCCATGCTGTTTCAACGTGGTGTCAAAGCACAGTCCATAAAGATCGGGTAACGCCACAGATCGCAGGCCTCTGGTCAAATGCCGCGCCTATGCTAGCCTGCTCTGGCAGGGTTGTCCTGAGCCCGGCCATCGAGGGGATCAATCATGCTGTATATTCTCGCACTCCTGATTGGCGTCGTTGCGGGCCTTCGTACCATGACAGCGCCCGCCGTCGTCGCCTGGGGCGCTTGGCTCGGCTGGCTGCCGGTCGCCGGCACCTGGGCTGCTTTCATGGGTCACTGGGTCGCCGTCGGCATCTTCACCGTCCTTGCCATCGTCGAGCTTGTCGCCGATCAGTTGCCGTCGACGCCGAGCCGCAAGGTGCCGCAGCAGTTCGGCGCGCGCATCGTCTCGGGCGCCTTCACCGGCGCTGTGATCGGCGCGACCGCCGGCGCCACCATCGGCGGCCTGATCGCCGGCGCCATCGGCGCGGTGATCGGCACGCTGGGCGGCGCCGAGCTGCGCAAGCGCCTGGCCATCACCCTCGGCAAGGACCTGCCAGCCGCTCTTATCGAGGACGCGGTGGCAATCACCGGCGGCCTGCTGATCGTGGCGGCAGTGGCATGACGGCAAAGACATTCGACACCATCATCATCGGCGCCGGACAGGCCGGCCCGCCGCTCGCCGGCCGGCTGACGGCGGCCGGCATGAGCGTGGCGCTGATCGAGCGAAAACTGGTCGGCGGCACCTGCGTCAACACCGGCTGCATGCCGACCAAGGCCATGGTGGCCAGCGCCTATGCCGCGCATCTTGCCCGCCGCGCCGCCGACTATGGCGTGACGCTCTCCGGTCCGGTCGGCGTCGATTACAGGGCGATCAAGGCACGCAAGGACAAGGTGTCGAACGACGCCCGCGGCAATCTCGAAAGCTGGATTGCCGGCATGGACCATTGCACGCTTTATCGCGGCCATGCGCGTTTCGAATCCGCCAATACGGTGCGCGTCGGCGACGACCTGCTGAGCGCCGAAAAGATATTCCTCAACACCGGCGGCCGTGCCTCGGTGCCTGACCTGCCGGGCGTCAACGACATATCGTTCCTGACCAACTCGTCGATGATGGATCTCGACGAGCTGCCGCGCCATCTCGTCGTCGTCGGCGGCAGCTACGTCTCGCTCGAATTCGCACAGATGTTCCGCCGCTTCGGCTCGGAGGTCACGGTGATCGAAAAGAGTCCACGGCTGATCGCCCGCGAGGACGACGATGTCTCGGCCGCCATCCTGTCCATCCTCGAAAACGAAGACATCACGGTCCATCTCGGCGCCGACGACATCAGCTTCGCCAGGCAGGGCAATGAGATTGCCGTGACCTTCACCGCCGGCAAGGCGCCGGCGGTTGGCTCGCATGTACTGCTGGCAGTGGGCCGGACGCCCAACACCGACGATCTCGGCCTCGACAAGGCCGGCGTCGAAATCGACAAACGCGGCTTCATTGTCGTCGACGACCAGCTGCGCACCAGCGTGCCCGGCATCTGGGCGATGGGCGACTGCAACGGCAAGGGCGCCTTCACCCACACCTCCTACAATGACTACGAGATCGTCGCCGCCAATCTGCTCGACAACGATCCGCGCAAGGTGAGTGACCGCATCGAGGCCTATGCGCTCTATACCGACCCGCCGCTCGGCCGCTGCGGCATGACCGAGACAGCGGTGAGAAAGTCCGGCCGTCGCGCGCTGGTCGGCCTGCGGCCGATGACCCGCGTCGGCCGCGCCGTCGAGAAAGGCGAGACGCAAGGTTTTATGAAGATCCTGGTCGACGCCGACACCAAGGAAATCCTCGGCTGTTCGGTGCTCGGTCCCGGTGGCGACGAGGCGATCCATTGCGTCCTTGACCTGATGTACGCCAAGGCGCCGGTCAGCACGCTCGCGCGGGCAACCCATATTCACCCCAATGTCTCGGAACTTCTGCCGACCATCGCCCAGGAGCTGAAGCCGCTGGCATAGGCCGCTCTGCATTCACCGCAGGCGGCAAACGCGCAACGCAGTCGCGATCCGCTGTCCATTTTTGCAATGCTGCATTGCAGCAATCGCGCTTGTGCACGGGGCAGCTCTGCCGACAGTCTCAATTTTGAACCGATTCAGTCCGGACCTCCCATGCCCCTGCCGATCCTAGCGCTTGCCATTGCGTCCTTCTGTATCGGCACCACCGAATTCGTCATCATGGGCCTGCTGCCCGAGGTCGCCGCCGACCTCGGCGTCTCGATCCCCTCGGCCGGCCTGCTGGTCACCGGCTATGCGCTCGGCGTCGTCTTCGGCGCGCCGGTGATTGCGGTGGCCACCGCACACATGCCGCGCAAGCCGGTGCTGGTTGGCCTGGCAGTGCTGTTCGTCGTCGGCAACCTATTGTGCGCGATCGCGCCCAATTATTGGCTGCTGATGGCGGCGCGCGTCTTCACCGCTTTCGGTCACGGCGCCTTCTTCGGCATCGGCTCGGTCGTCGCCGCCAGCCTGGTGCCGCGCAACAAGCGGGCCAGCGCCATCGCGCTGATGTTCGCCGGTCTGACCCTGTCCAACATCCTTGGTGTTCCCGGCGGCACAGCACTCGGCGAAGCCTACGGCTGGCGCGCCACCTTCCTGGCCGTGGTCGGGATCGGCCTTATCTCGGTCGCAGCCATTGCCTGGCTGGTGCCCGCCGGCATCACCCAACCGAGCGGCGGCGGCCTGCTTGGCGAGGTGCGCGTGCTCGGCAAGCTGCAGGTTTGGCTGGCGATGCTGATCTCGGCGCTGGCGTCGGCCAGCCTGTTTGCCGTCTTCACCTACATAAAGCCCTATCTCACCGACGTATCCGGCCTGTCGACCGCGACCGTGACCTGGGTGCTGCTGCTATTCGGCGGCGGCATGACCATCGGCAACATCATCGGCGGCAGGCTGGCCGACTGGAAATTGATGCCGACGGTGATCGGCACGCTTTTGATGCTGGCGCTGCTGCTCGCCGGCTTTGCCGAATTCGGCGCCATCGCAGCCGTGGCCGTCTTCATCGTTTTCCTGTGGGGTCTGCTCGTCTTCGTCATCGTGCCGCCTTTGCAGATCCGCGTCGTCGAAGCGGCCTCCGAAGCGCCGAACCTCGCCGCCACGCTGAACCAGGGCGCCTTCAACATCGGCAATGCCGCCGGCGCCTGGGTGGGCGGCGTGGCACTTTCGCTGGGCGTGTCCTATGCCAATCTGCCGCTGGTTGGCGCAGCGCTCGCCCTGATGGCGGTCGCCGTGGCAGTGATGTCGCAGACGTTGGACCGCCAGCTGCTGGTGACGCACCCCGCGCAACAGTTGCGCCCATAGCGCAGCAGACTGGACCAATCGACAGCGTATCGGCGAAAGGGCATGTGTCCGGCCTCTTTCCTGGAGGAGTATCATGCAGAAATCGATCGAGCGCATCGCCGGCGACAGCGAGGGCGTTTCCTACGAATTCCCGACCTTCCGCTTTGACGGCAGCGACAAGGCAGCAACCTCAGCCTATCTGCAGGCCGCGCTGCATGCCGGCGAACTGCCGGGCGTCGTCGCCATCGATGCGCTGATGCCGATGCTCGAAAAGGCCGAAGCGGAAGGCCGCATCAAGGGCAATATCACCGTCGTGCCCCAAGCCAATCCGATCGGCCGCGCCCAGTATCATTTCGGCGAGCATCAGGGCCGTTTCCACTTGGGCACGCGCACCAACTTCAACCGCGGCTTTCCGCTGCTGGCGGCGCCGGACACGACGCTCTTGCCGGACACCACGCTTGGCACGGCCGATCAGCGGCTGAAGACGCGGCTGCTGCAGCTGTCGATCGGCCACGACATCGTGCTCGACCTGCACTGCGACGACGAGGGCCTCGCCTATCTCTATGTCCACACCAGCCTGTGGCCTGAAATGGCGGATTGTGCGGCCGCCATGGGCGTCGACGCGGTGGTGCTGTGGGATGAGGACACCGACGGCACCTTCGAAGGCGCCTCGATCACGCCGTATCTGAACGTCCCCGCCGATGTGGCGCGGTTTGACCGGCGCGTCGCCACCACAGTCGAGTATCGAGGCATGCTCGATGTCGATGGCGCTCTGGCCGCTTCCGATGCCGAAGGGCTCTATCGGCTGCTGGTGGCGCGCGGCGTGATCGTGGATCAGGCCCTGCCCGCGCCTGGCAGCCTTGCCGGCCCCAATTCTTTCACCGGTATCGTCGCACCGCTCGAGAACATCGACATGATGCCAGCGCCCCGGGCGGGTGCGATCCTTTATGACGTGAAGCCCGGCGACCGTGTGGAAAAAGGCGCACTGCTCGCCAGCATAGTCCATGCGCCGGGTGAAGCCGGTGGCCGCACGCAGGTGTTCGCGCCGCAAGCGGGCATCATCCTGACGCGGCGGTCCCGGCGCATCATCCGTGCCGGCGAAGATCTGCTGAAGCTGGTCGGCGACAGGAAGAGCGCCGATGCAAGGTCGGGAACGCTGGAGGATTGAGGGCTCATGCCCTTCTCCATGCCCTCCATTGAATCCAGTTGCGCGGCCGTTCAATCGCCGCTATTGGAATCGCCATGAACATGCGCTCGATCAAGACCGTTTGGTGGTGGGCTCGCTGACAGCGGCCTGTTCGAACGCGTGCGCGTGAAAATAGAAGGTGGCCGCAACGGAATGTCCGGGCGGCCATTTGTTTTTTCAAGCCATGCCCGGGTCCGTTGCCCCAAGACGCTGATACCCAGACGCTGATGGAGACGGCAATGACGACGAAAATTCTGGAGAACGGGGCGGAGCGCTTCGTCACGGCGGGTGGCGTGACGATTACCCGCGAGCGCCACGACCGGCCCTATGAAGGCGCGATCGACGGCTATATCGACGGACTGAATGCGCGCCGCGGCGCCGTGTTTTCCTCGAATTACGAATATCCCGGCCGCTACACGCGCTGGGACACCGCCATCATCGACCCGCCGCTGGTGATCTCGGCGCGCAGCCGCGCCATGCGCATCGAGGCGCTGAACAGCCGAGGCGAGGTGCTTCTGCCGGTGATCGGCAAGGCGCTCGGCGGGCTTGACGACGTGACGATCGCCGAGACGTCGAAGAGACTGATCCGCCTCGATGTGGCCAAGCCTGGCCGTGTCTTCACCGAAGAAGAACGCAGCCGCGTTCCCTCCGTCTTCACCGTGCTGCGCGCCATCACCGCTCTGTTCAAAACGGAGGAAGACGCCAATCTCGGCCTCTATGGCGCCTTCGGCTACGATCTCGCCTTCCAGTTCGATCCGGTCGACTACAAGCTCGAGCGCCAGCAAAGCCAGCGCGACCTGGTGCTGTTCCTGCCCGACGAGATCCTGGTCGTCGACCACTATTCGACCAAGGCCTGGACCGACCGCTACGACTATTCGGGCGAAGGGTTTTCGACCGAGGGATTGCCGCGCGACGAAATCGTCGAGCCGTTCAAGACCGCCGACCGCATCCCGCCGCGCGGCGACCATGAGCCCGGCGAATATGCCAATCTGGTGCGCAAGGCGATGGAGAGTTTCAAGCGCGGCGACCTGTTCGAGGTGGTGCCCGGCCAGATGTTCTATGAGCGCTGCGAAACGCCGCCTTCCGCCATCTCCCGCAAGCTGAAGACCATCAACCCCTCGCCCTATTCCTTCTTCATCAATCTCGGCGAGGGCGAATATCTGATCGGCGCCTCGCCCGAAATGTTCGTGCGCGTCAACGGCCGCCGTGTCGAGACCTGCCCGATCTCCGGCACGATCAAGCGCGGCGACGACGCCATTTCCGATTCGGAGCAGATCCTGAAATTGCTCAATTCGAAGAAGGACGAATCCGAGCTGACCATGTGCTCGGACGTCGACCGCAACGACAAGTCGAGGGTCTGCGACCCAGGCTCGGTGCGCGTCATCGGCCGCCGCCAGATCGAGATGTATTCGCGGCTGATCCACACCGTCGACCACATCGAGGGACGGCTGCGCGAAGGCATGGACGCCTTCGACGCGTTCCTGTCCCATGCCTGGGCGGTCACCGTCACCGGCGCGCCGAAATTATGGGCTATGCGCTTCATCGAGCAGAACGAGAAGAGCCCGCGCGCCTGGTATGGCGGGGCGATCGGCATGGTCAATTTCAACGGTGATATGAACACCGGCCTGACGCTTCGCACCATTCGCATCAAGGACGGCATCGCCGAGGTGCGCGCCGGCGCCACGCTGCTCTTCGACAGCATTCCCGAGGAAGAAGAAGCCGAAACCGAACTGAAGGCATCCGCCATGATCTCCGCCATCCGCGACGCCAAGTCAGGCAATGCCGCCGACACCGAGCGCGCCACCGCGCGCGTCGGCGACGGCGTCAACATCCTGCTCGTCGACCACGAGGACTCCTTCGTCCACACGCTGGCCAATTATTTCCGCCAGACCGGCGCCAATGTCTCGACGGTGCGCACGCCTGTCCCGGACGAAGTCTTCGACCGGCTGAAGCCAAACCTGGTCGTGCTGTCGCCTGGCCCCGGCACGCCGAAGGATTTCGACTGCGCCGCCACCATCAAGCGGGCCCGCGCGCGCGACCTGCCGATCTTCGGCGTCTGCCTCGGCCTGCAGGCGCTGGCTGAAGCCTATGGCGGGGAGCTGCGGCAATTGCACGTGCCGATGCATGGCAAACCGTCGCGCATCCGCGTGTCGAAGCCGGGCATCATCTTTTCCGGCCTGCCCAAGGAGGTGACGGTCGGCCGCTACCACTCGATCTTCGCCGATCCGGTCCGCCTGCCCGACGGCTTCATCGTCACCGCCGAGACGGAGGACGGCGTCATAATGGCCTTCGAGCACAACAAGGAGCCGATCGCCGCGGTGCAGTTCCACCCGGAATCGATCATGACGCTCGGCCACAACGCCGGCATGCGCATCATCGAGAACATCGTTGCGCATCTGCCGCGCAAGGCCAGGGAAAAGGCGGCTTAGCCCGAGGGGTTCGTGTTGGGATTTCTTCCCCAGTGACCACAGCTGAAATCAAGTCGACGGCGAAGAAGAGGGTCGCCAGCCTCGCCTTCTCGTCGATCATCGTCGCTTGCGTCGTGCTCGGCCTGAAGCTGGCGGCCTGGCACGTCACCGGTTCCGTGGCGCTGTATTCGGACGCGCTGGAATCGATCGTCAACGTCATTGCCTCGGCCGCCGCCTATTGGGCGATCCAGGTCAGCTTCAAGCCGGCCGACCAGGATCATCCGTTCGGCCACCACAAGGCCGAATATTTCTCGGCTGTTCTGGAGGGCGTGCTGATCGTGCTGGCAGCCCTTCTGATCCTCAACGAAGTGTGGTGGTACTGGCAGCATCCCGCCCCGCTCGAACAGCCCTGGACCGGCCTCGCAATCAACGGCGTCGCGACGGTGATCAACGCCTTTTGGGCCTGGACGCTGATTCGTGCCGGCCGTGCCGAGAAGTCGCCGGCTCTGGTCGCCGACGGCAGGCACATCATGACCGACGTGGCGACCTCGGTCGGCGTGTTCATTGGCCTGGTCGGCGCCGTGCTGACCGGCTGGCAAATTCTCGACCCGGCACTTGCGGTCATCGTGGCGCTGAACATCCTGTGGCAAGGCTGGCACGTGATCGGCTCGTCGATGAACGGACTGATGGACCGCGCCGTCGACACACAGGAGCACATGCACATCCGCGACGTCATCTCGGCCAATTGCAAGGGCGCGCTGGAGGTTCACGATCTCAAGACACGCATCGCCGGCCGCGCCACCTTCATCGAGTTCCACCTGGTCGTCGATGCCGGCATGTCGGTGGGCGCCAGTCACGTCATTTGCGACCGCATCGAGGACGCGCTGAAGGCGGAAATCCCCTCGGTGCGTGTCACCATCCATGTCGAGCCCGATGACGAGGCAAAACTGCCCAAGGGCACGACGGCCGTGCCGTTCGCGTGAGGCGGCGAACGTCGATGGTCCCTTTCAGGGACGATCGCACATCCTAGGGATTGGTCGCACATCCATCCCTTCCTCATCCCAGGCCTGCGCTCCGCTTTGCGTTCGTTCCGCCCTAACTCAGGCTCAGCTAGGCACTCTCTTCCTCCACTTTCGCAGCCGCGTGCTGATGTAGGCTCGCGGACCAAAAGGCAATGTCGGCCGGCCGGCGGGCCGTTCCTGACCGCGCTCGTCGGTCACCTGATGCACGAATTGCATCAGTCGATAAAACACCGGGGGGTCGCGATCCTGCACGAGGCGGGCGAGTTCGTCAGGTAATGGTTTCGAGCGCCAGGCAAAGTATGCCTCGTATGCCTCGGGCGTCTCGATGAGGTATTTCAGATATGCTGCCAGCTCTGCATAGCTGCTGAAGTCTGCAGCGTTGATGTAGGAGCCGGGCGGGGCGAATTCGTGCACGTTCGATGTGCCCAGATAGATCGGCACTGATCCGGCGTCGAAGGCATCGAACAGCTTTTCCGTGACGTAGTCGGTCTCGGTCGAGTTCTCCAATGCGAGGCAGAATTTGTAGCGGGAGACTGTCTCGATCTTCGTCTTGCGGCCGCGATCGGGGCCTTCGACTGTACTGTTGCGGAAATACCGACCGTACGAATCTATCTTGATGTGTTCGGCTAGGCTCTTCAAGAGATCGAGCCGGCCGCTATAGTTCAAGGGCGCCGATTGGAAGGCTACCACCGGAGCCGCTTCTGTCTTGGCGCCTATAGGCTTTGCGCGCACCGCGTCCCACCACCGGGAATTGGGCAAATAGGGGCACCAAATCTCAGAGCTGCGCTCGTGCGACATCGTGAAGTCGAAGTGCCGCATGAGTTTCTGGTCCTTTATGATTTTGTAGTTTGAGCGGGCTTCCATATACCAGGCTATCCAGTACTGGCCCGGATATCGCCATGCGTCACCAATTTCGCGGAAGTTCGGAATGTGGAAGACGACCGCTGTCGCTTCAGCAATTCTGCGCTTGTCTAGGGTAAATTCGCCCGGCAGATCGCATTGAATAGACGCGACGTCGACGGGCTTGCTGAAAAAAGTCGTGTAGAAGAGGACGAGCGGCTCTTTTTTAGGCACGGCAAGCAATGTGGACATCTCAATACTGCGGCCTGGGCTGTGTAGCCGTCGACGCTAAAGGCAATTGCGTGTTGCTTGAGCCACCCGCGCGACGATGGCGGTTTTGGTCTGATCCTGATTGCATCCAGGTCCTCGTCAT
Source organism: Mesorhizobium sp. M6A.T.Ce.TU.016.01.1.1 (assembly GCF_003997065.1). Lineage (NCBI taxonomy): Bacteria > Pseudomonadati > Pseudomonadota > Alphaproteobacteria > Hyphomicrobiales > Phyllobacteriaceae > Mesorhizobium > Mesorhizobium sp. M6A.T.Ce.TU.016.01.1.1. The sequence goes on from NZ_RZTJ01000012.1 coordinate 61,806, forward strand.
ATCCCGCCAATCCCCAAACCGAGAAACGGACCCCTAATCAAGGCGTGCAGGCAGATTGCGGCATCGGCTCGAGCCGGTAGACCTTGTCGTCGGATGCGGTCTCGCCTTCGGCCGCCTTCGAGCATAGGTCGACGATCGGCAGGCTGCTGTTGGGATTGGCCAGCATCATCGTGCCGTTGGCGCCGCGGCGCAGATAAATCTCCCTGGCCGCGATGTCGCAGGAAAAGTCGCTCGTCTTCGCGCTCGCCACACAGCGCCACTGGTCCGCTTCGCCTTCACAACTGTAGCTCTGCGTGACCTTGGCAGCCTTGTGGCGCGTGGTGACGGAAACGGCAATGTCGGCACCGCTCGGCCAGCTTGCCGGATCGCCATCCCTAGCGAAGGAGGCCAGTTCGATCGGGCCTCGGAAAACCCGGATAGTCTCGGTAGACTGATCGGGATGCGAGCCAAGATGCGCGGCATCGTAGTCGCGCCCGTAGCAGAAGGGTTGATCCGGCTTCAGCCGCTCGCGCAGCGGCGCTCCCAGCGCCGGATCGATCGGATCGATGCGAGCGAATTCGGCCTTGCAGCTCTGCGCCGGCATGGGGTCGAGCCGAAAGCCGTCGTCTTCTGTGCCGAGGGCCTGCCTGGCGTATTCCTCTTCGCCCAGCTCATCCTCGGCGCCGGCATCGAGATAAAGGTTGCGCTGCACGCCGGAGACGATCAGCCGGCCTTTTTCATCGAGGTTGAGTGAGGCCATGGTGCGGTCGCATTCCATGCCGCAGTGGATCTCGCTCGACTGCGGGTCGCCTCTGCCGCACCAACCGCCGACCCACTCGGGCTTCTTCGCGCCGCGCACCGTCGTGGCCACGAAGCCGTTGTAGCCGGACGGACCGCTACTCGGCTCCTCGTTCGGATGGCTGACCGGATAGCTGCCATAGTAGAAGAAGATCCGTGCCACCTTCTGGTTCGGATGCGCCTTGAGATGTGCGGCGTCATAGACACGCCCGAAACAGGCATCCTTTCCGTCCGGGCTGAGTTCGGTGAGCTTGTCGTCGGCAAGGGCCGTGCCGGCAAGTGCGGCAAGCAAGGCGACACCAAGTCCGGCGCCCATAAAGGTCTTCGACGTCATGTGCCCCTCCTCGCCCGACAGGACGTGGCTTCAACTTATGCTAGGATCGGGGCCGAAGCCACGCAATTTGCGAGGCCGGCACAGGAGGATGAAGCCATGCGACGCCGCGATATTTTCCGCGTAGGCCTTGCCGGAGCCGCCGGCCTTTTCGGGCTGCGCCAGGTCGAAGCGGCGGCTGTGGAAGAGGAAAGGCAAAAGGTCGCCTACCACCTCAGCGATCTCGACAAGGTCGGTTTTGTGCTGGGCAACATCAAGAACCACTATGACGGTACCGGCGGCAAGGTCGACATCGTGCTGGTCGTGCATGGACCGGCACTCGCCGCTTTCAAGTCGAAGAGCGCGTCGGCTGGCATTGCCAGCCGTTTTTCCGGCCTCGTTCGCGACGGGCTGACCCCGCATGCTTGCGCCAACACAATGCACGGCATGGATGTTGCGCTCACCGATCTGCTCGATGGCTTCCATGCCGCCGAGACCGGCGGCGTCGTCAAGCTCGCCGAATTGCAGCGCCAAGGCTACGCCTATTTGCGGCCGTGAGCCTCTACGGACTTGAACGCGAGGACTGCGACGGCCTACGAAGAGTAAGTAGAGTCGCTCGGAGGAATAGACGTGCCAGCCACCACAACCAGCCTTGGCCCCCCCACCTTGGTCGTCCCCGACCTCGCCGGCAAGGCGGTGCTGATCACCGGCGCTTCGACAGGCATCGGGGCCGCACTTGCACTGGCTTATGCCGCGCAGAAATGTCGTGTTGCGCTGCATTACAATTCAAGTCGGGCGGCTGCCGAAAACCTGGCCGGGACCATCCGCAACGGCGGCGACGAAGTATTCCTCGTCCAGGGCGATTTCTCGATCCCCGCCGATGTCGAGCGCGTCGTCGAGGACAGCGCGCAACACTTCGGCCGGCTCGATGGCCTCGTCAACAATGCCGGCGGCATGCTCGGCCGCGTGCCTTATGCCGAGCTGACCGAAGCGCATTACGACGCGGTGATGGACCTCAACGCGCGCTCCGTGCTGACTGCCTCGCGCAAGGCGATGCCATGGCTGAAGCGCCAGGGCGGCTTCATCGTCAACACCTCGTCGATCGCCGCGCGCAATGGCGCCGGCGGCGGCGCCGGCCTTTACGGATCGGCCAAGGCCTTCGTCTCCAATGTGACGCGCGGCATGGCCAAGGAACTGATCGGCTTCAACATCCGCGTCAACGCGGTGGCGCCGGGCACCATCGCGACGCCTTTCCATGAGCGCTATTCGACCGACGAGCAGATGAAAGGCATGGTGGCTACCATTCCACAGGGCCGCGCCGGCACGCCCGAGGACTGCGTCGGCGCCTATCTGTTCCTCTCGTCCGCTCTGTTAAGCGGTTACATCACCGGCCAGGTGATCGAGGTGAATGGTGGCCAGTTGATGCCGTGAGCGGCGACCTGCATACTTGTCGCGGAAGCCAACGGAGAATCTGCAATGTACGGTCTGATCGGCAAGATGCGGGCGACGCGCGGCCAGCGCGACGCAATGATGGACGTTCTGCTTGCCAGCACCGGCTCCATGCCGGGCTGCCTGAGCTACATCATCGCCACCGATCCGGCCGATGCCGACGCAATCTGGGTGACCGAGGTGTGGACCGACCAGGCAAGCCACAAGGCTTCGCTGCAACTGCCGGAAGTCCAGGCAGCGATCGCCAAGGCGCGGCCGATCATCGCCGGCTTCGAATTCCAGGTCGAGACCCAGCCCGTAGGCGGCTTCGGCCTGCCCGCCGTCAAAACCGCCTGACGCCTGAGAGCGGACGCATTTTTCGCCATCGCGGGGTTCGCATCTCCCCGCTTCAGGTCTAAGACCGAAAAATGGATTCCCTGCCAGACCAGCCGACCGTCGAACGCATGGCGCGGATGCCCAAAGCCTGGCAGTGGCTGGCCCTCCTGATCTTCTCGATCCTCTTTGCCGGTGCGCTGGAATTCGCCGCCTTGCCGGCGGCGCTGCTGATCGGGCCGATGCTGGCGGCGATCCTGGCCGGCACCAACGGCGCCACGGTGCGTGTGCCGCGCCCTTCGTTCGGCGCCGCCCAGGCGATCATCGGCTGCCTTGTCGCCGGCTCGATCTCTGCCGACATCTTCCCGGTCTTCTACAAGGAATGGCCGCTGTTCCTCGGCACCGTGGTGGCGACCGTCGCGGCATCCAGCCTGCTCGGCTGGCTGATCAGCCGCTGGCGTATCCTGCCCGGCACCACCGCGGTCTGGGGCTCATCGCCGGGCGCGGCCACTGCCATGGTGCTGATGGCCGGCGCCTTCGGAGCCGACCAGCGCCTCGTCGCCTTCATGCAATATCTGCGCGTCATCTTCGTCTCGATGACTGCGGCGATTGTCGCAAAGATGTGGGTCGACACATCGGGCATCGAGATCCCGGCCATCATCTGGTTCCCGCCGATTGATCCAATGGCCTTTGCCGCGACACTTGGCGTGGCGCTCGTCGGCAGCCTCATCGGAAAGCTGCTCAGGCTGCCGTCACCCTTCTTCCTCGGCACCTTCGTTTTCGGCACCGCGGTGCATCTAGGATTAGGCGTGACGATGCAGTTGCCGCCCTGGCTGCTCGCCCTCGGCTATACGATGATCGGCTGGACCATCGGCCTGAATTTCACCAGGGCGATTCTGCGGCACGCGACGCGGGCGCTGCCGCAGATCGTTGGCTCGATCATCATTCTCATCGCCTTCTGTGGCGGCCTCGGCTTCATGATCAGCCATGTGCTCGGCATCGATCCGCTGACCGCCTACCTGGCGACCAGCCCCGGCGGCATGGACAGCGTCGCCATCATCGCCGCCGCCGCACAGCACGTCGACATCTCCTTCGTCATGGCGCTGCAATCGGCCCGCTTCCTCGTCGTGCTGCTGATCGGACCGAGGCTGGCGCGGCTGGTGGCGCGAAGTCTGAGGGAATAAGGACCTGCCGCGTCTTCCCCGGTATTCGTAGTCGGCTTCACCAAAACCGGACGAGTTTTTGCGACCCGGCGACAGCACCGGCCAGCCCGAGCGCGAGCCGCAAAAAATACTTGACTCAAATACTCAAATTTGAGAGCGCGGGACCGCAATCCTGTACCGAACAGTGGAGACGAGTTGATGCGGACGCGACCGACGACATGGCGCTTGGGGATATCATTGCTGGGCAGCGCTGCGATGCTCAGCCAGTTCGGGCCGGCTCGCGCTCAGGACGGCGGAAACATCACCGTCCTCGATAAAATATTGGTGGACGCCGAGAGCGACGAGATTCTGCTGCAAGATGGCTATGTCGCCAAGAAGGACCGCATCGGCACCAAGACCGACACGCCGATCGTCAGGATTCCGCAGGCCGTTTCGGTGGTGACGCAGAAGCAGATCGAGGACCAGAAGCCGCGCACGCTGAACGAATCGCTCGGCTATACAGCCAGCGCCAACCCCAACAGCTTCGGCTTCGACACCCGTTACGACGCCTTCTTCCTGCGTGGCTTCCAAGCCTTCTACAATGGCATGTTTCGCGATGGGCTGCGCCAGTACAATGGGCCCTCGGCATGGTTCAAGACTGAGCCTTACGGCATCGAAGGCGTCACCATCCTGAAAGGTCCCGCATCTTCCCTTTATGGCGTCAGCGGTCCGGGCGGCATCGTCAACGTCGTCACCAAGCGCCCCAAGGAGGAGCAGTACCGCGAAGTCGAAATGCTCATGGGCGAGCATAACCGCTTCCAGGCCGGGCTTGACGCATCCGGTCCGGTGAACGAGGACGGCAGCATCCTCTATCGCTTCACCAGCCTCGGCCGCAACAGCGATACCGACCTGCCCGGCTACCCCGACGACAAGATCTATCTGGCGCCGGCGGTCACCTTCAAGCCGGACGAGGACACCAAGCTCACTATTCTCGGTGAATATTCGAAATCCGTCACCGGCGGCACGGCTGCGTTCTACAATCCGACCTATGGCAATCTGTCGAACGTCTACGAGGGCGATCCCGCCTGGAACGACTTCGACCAGACCCAGGGCCGCATCGGCTACGAGTTCGAGCACCGTTTCAACGACGTGCTGACGGTTCGGCAGAACCTGCGCTACAACGCTGTCGACGCGGACATCGAATACAGCGGCAATTATTCGATCGGCCAGGATCAGCCGCTGCAGCGCTACTGGGGCCACTATACCGAGGACATTAAGAACTTCGTCGTCGACAACATGGCGCAGTTCGAGTTCGACACCGGGCCGGTCAAGCACACTGCGGTAGCCGGCATCGACTACGCCTGGTCGGACTATGATGCTGGTAGCGGGTTGTCCTACGTTTCCATCGACGACATCAAGGCCGCTCCGGTCCCCTACGTCGGCGGGCAGGAGATGAACCAGGTCGGCGTCTATTTGCAGGACCAGATGGAGTGGAACGATTTCACCCTGTTCGCCAGCGGTCGCTACGACTGGGTCGACACCACTTCCACCGCCGCCGACTTCACCAAGTCCAAGCAGGATGACAGCGCCTTCTCCGGCCGGCTTGCCCTGTCCTACCAGACGGAATGGGGCATCACGCCCTATGTCAACTATTCGACGTCGTTCTCGCCCAACATCGGTTTCGTCTATGATGACGTCAACAGCGACATCACCCGCGTCGCCCGCCCGACCAAAGCGACGCAGAAGGAAATCGGCGTCAAATACGAGATTCCGGATTACAACGCGACCATCAGCGCCGCCCTGTTCGACATCGACCAGAAGGATGGCGTCGTGTTCGATGCCTCGACCGGTATCAACAAGCAGCGTCAGCTCGACCTGAATTCGCGCGGCATCGAACTGGAAGCCAATGCCTCGCTCGACAACGGCTTCAGCGTCATCGCCTCTTACACCTATCTGCGCGTGAAAATCGAACGCGGCGCCGAGGGAACCGTGGGCAAGGAACTGTCGGCGACGCCAAATCACATCCTGTCGCTCTGGGGACACTACCAGTTCGAGAACGGCACGCTGGAGGGCCTGGGGCTGGGCACGGGCGTTCGCGTCGCCAGCAGCAGCTACGGCGATGACACCAACACTTTCAAGAACGAGGCGCGCGCCTTCGTCGACGCCTCCCTCTCCTATGATTTCGGCTACCGCAATCCCGACCTCGAAGGCGTGAAGCTGCAGGTCAACGCCAAGAACCTGTTCGATAATCAGAGGACCATCTGCTCGGCCGGCTATTGCTATCGCGACGAGGGCCGCTCGCTATTCGCCAGCTTGCGCTATCGCTTTTGATGTCCATCGTCGCCGGCGCAGTCCTGCAGTGCCGGCCTCGCGCCCGTGCCGATAAAGCCAGGTAATGTCGATGATCTCCCCCGTGGCGAGCGGATTCCGGTCTTCGGAACCGTCGACTTCGACAAATGCCTCGGCACGTGTTGACGGCGAAACATTCGCTCTGGACACGCAGGCAGAACGCCGTGATCTCTTTGGTGACGGCGGAGCACGCCAGGACGCTGCCCACTGGACGCCGCCCACTTGCCTCTCCTTGGCCGCTCCTATATGAGAACCACCATGACTATCCGCGCCTCCTCCGTCGCTTCCCGTCAGACCGGCTTTGCTGGCGAGACCGTGCGCGCGCTTGCTTCCACCCTGCTGCTTCTCGGCCTTATCGGCGATCGCCGGGTTCGCTGAAGGAGCGCCCGGCGGTCGAACCGCCGCTCACGCGCACGCTCCTTGGCCAGTCTCAAAATTGGCAAGTCACATCAAGCGAATGAACATCTGATAAAGGCGCCGCTCGGCACCAAATCCGTCTGAAGGCGGATCCCGCGAGCCGCCGGGAGAGACGACAATGAACGCACGAGAAGAAATCCACGCAGATAGTGGGGAGATGGGCAAGCATGCCGCAGAGGCCATGCCAGAGGCAGGTCGGGGCATGCCAGAGGCAGCCCGGAAATACCAACCTTACCCGACCGTCGGCCTCACCGACCGGATTTGGCCGTCGAAGGTCATCGACAAGGCGCCGATCTGGTGCTCGGTCGACCTGCGCGACGGCAATCAGGCACTGATCGACCCGATGGGCCACGAGCGCAAGGCGCGCATGTTCGCCCTGCTCCTCGACATGGGCTTCAAGGAAATCGAGATCGGCTTCCCGTCGGCCTCGCAGACCGATTTCGATTTTGCCCGCTGGTGCATCGAAGAGGGCAATGTATCAGCCGACGTCTCGCTGCAGGTGCTGGTGCAGTGCCGGCCGGAACTGATCACCCGCACCTTCGAGGCGCTGCAGGGCGCCACCAACCCGATCGTGCATTTCTACAATTCGACCAGCGAATTGCAGCGCCGCGTCGTCTTCGAGAAGGATGTCGCCGGCATCAGGCGGATCGCCACTGATGCGGCCAAGATAATCACCGACATGGCGGCCAAGGCTGGCGGCGGCTACCGTTTCGAATATTCACCGGAGAGTTTTACCGGCACCGAGCTCGAAGTGGCGCTGGAAATCTGCAACGCCGTCACCGAGATCGTGAAGCCGACGGTAGAAAACAAGCTGATCATCAACCTGCCGTCCACGGTCGAGATGTCGACACCCAACATCTATGCCGATCGTATCGAATGGATGTGTCGCAACCTCGACAACCGCGAGAACCTGCTCATTTCGCTGCATCCGCACAACGACCGCGGCACCGGCATCGCCACCACAGAACTTGGCCTGATGGCGGGCGCGGACCGCGTCGAAGGCACGCTGTTCGGCAATGGCGAACGCACCGGCAATGTCGACATCGTCACGCTGGCGCTCAACATGTTCACGCAAGGCGTCGATCCCAAGCTCGATTGCTCCGACATCAACCGGATGAAGGACGTCTACGAATATTCGAACCAGTTGAAGATCCCAGAGCGTCATCCCTATGTCGGCGAGCTCGTCTACACGGCGTTTTCCGGCTCGCACCAGGATGCCATCAACAAGGGCATGAAGGCGTTGCGCAAGGCCAACACGCCGTACTGGGAAGTCCCCTATCTGCCCATCGACCCGGCCGATGTCGGGCGCAACTACGAGGCGATCATCCGCATCAACTCGCAGTCCGGCAAGGGCGGCATAGCCTATGTGCTGCAGGCGGACTACGGCCTCAACCTGCCGCGCAACCTGCAGATCGAGTTCAGCCAGGCGATCCAGGCGATCACCGACGCCGAAGGCAAGGAGGTGCCGGTCAAGCGCATCTACGAGCGCTTTCTCGACACCTATGTCGACCAGCCCGGCGCGCGGCTGAAGTTCCTCGACCACCACACCTATCCGGACATCGAGACCAAGGGCCGGCGTGCGGTAGAGGCGGTCATCCTCGACAGCGGCAAGGAGGTGACGATATCAGGCTCCGGGACTGGGCCGATCGACGGCTTCGTCGACGCGCTGTCGCGCCATGTCGGCGTGCCGATGTCGGTGCTCGACTATTCGGAGCACTCCATGCAGCGCGGCTCGAATGCCTCGGCCATCTCCTATGTCGAGATGGAGCACCCCGACGGCAAGCTGTTCGGCGCCGGCATCAACACCAACATCGTGGCCGCTTCGCTGGAAGCCGTGGTTTCCGCCGCCAACCGCATCATCGGCCGAAAGGTCGACTAGACAAGCGTCGAAAGCTCACAGCTGGAGCAAGATGAACCAAGATGGTATCATCTTGCTCCGGTCTTTCGCACCATTAACCACCGGAGAATTATCCGGTGGGGTACGCGATCGCATAATGGATGCATGCTTGTATGGCAGTGCAGGCTCTATATGATTGCGTCTTAACCTGTGCCGACTTCGAAAGGATCGACACTTGCAGCATGCCACGCCTGCCGCCCCCGCAGTGCGCGAGACGTTGGAACGATTGCTAGCCAGCGAAACGTTCGGACGATCCGAGCGAGCGCGTAAACTGCTTCGCTATCTGGTCGAGCGCGAGCAGGCAGGCGAAGCCGACAAGCTCAAGGGCTTTTCCATCGCGATGGATGTTTTCGGCAAGGACGGCGATTTCGATCCGTCGACCGACGCCGTCGTGCGGGTGCAGGCGGGCAGGCTCCGCGAGCTTCTGCAGCATTACTTCGCCAATGAGGGTGTTGCCGAGCCGATCCGCATCGCCATTCCGCGTGGCGGCTATGTTCCATCCTATGAACTCAACGCGATCCGCCTGCCGCTCGAGCCGGCGCCGGAGGAACACGCCGAGGCGGCGGCCACCTTGTCGGGATCGCTCGAAGAACCAGGTATGGCCGCTCGTGCCGCATCGTTGATGTCCCCTGTCGTTCGCGAGCCGGCGCCCTCGCTGCTGCGCCATCTCCAGTTCTTCTGGTTGGCGATCGCTCTGGTCATCGCCATGCTGGGAGTGCTGATCCTTCGTCAGGGAAGCGGCGCATTGCTGGCGGGAAGCGATACCGCGTCGACGATCGAAAACGCAGTGGCAACCGGCAGCATTGCGCCATGGGCTCCGATTGAAACCCTTCCGCTCGTCTACATTGCAGTGAAAGCCGACAGCGCCGAGGCTGCCCGCGTCGCGGCATCGCTGCGCGCCGGCCTCAGCGGCTTCGATACGGTCAACTTCATCGGTCGGGACGCCGACGGCCCGCCCGATCCGGTCACCGATGCAATCAGCTTCGTATTCGATGTCTTGCCGGGACCAACGGCAGGCGATGTCACCCTGGAGCTTCAAAGCGTGGCGACCGGACGGGTCCTGCTGTCACGCAATTTGACTGCCGCCGACAGCACACCCACCACCGTCGAGGACAGTGTCGCCGGCATTTTGAGTTCGGCCATTCCCGCCTCGGGCACGATCTACAACTATATCGAACAGAGCGGCCTTCAAACCGGCCTGACGGAATGTCTGCTGCTCAACGACAAATACTATCTCGACCAGGGCGCCAAAACCCATGAGGCTGCCTATCGCTGTCTCGAAAACCTGGTCAATCGGGATGCGAAATCGTCGCTCGTCTATTCGGAACTCGCGGCCCTGCATCTCGAGACGGCGACAGATCACTACGCCTATCCAGCCGGTGCAACGATCGAACAGGCGCTGTCGCTTGCCCGTCGCGCCGTGCAGATGGGGCCGACCAGCCCTTATGCGCACCGTGCCTATGGCTATCTCAATTCCCGCCTCGGCAATTCGGAGGAATCGATCCGCTGGATGCATAAGGCCTACGAACTCAACCCTTACGATCTCAGCATGGCGGCAGCTTACGCCTATGGGCTGATTTTCGCCGGTAGGTACAGGGAGGGAACACCGATCCTTGCGCACGCCGCCGAAACCTCCAGCGCCCATCCGACCTGGTGGGACTACGGGCTTTTCGTCGGCCAGTTCATGACGGGCGATATGAACAAGGCCGCGCTTGCCAGCGAGGCGTTGCAAGCGACGCCGACGAAATCGCACTATCTGGCTGCGCGGCTGATCGGCGCGAAGGCAGCCGGCCGCGATCAACTGGCGCACGAACTCGTGAACCAGATGACTGTCAAATTCCCGAAATTCGCTGCCGATCCGCGCGCGACCTTTGTCGAGAGGCGATACCCCGCCGATCTGACCGATCGGCTGGTCGAGGCCTTGCGTGCCGCCGGGCTCGGCAACGCCAGCTAGAAAATTGCACGGCAGATCGCAAAAATTTTACTGGCCATCGTCTTGGACAAGGCGCAATCCAGCCACAATTCGCAATTCGCATAAAAACCATAAATTTTCATGATTTCATCCCTTTACACTGCCGAACGGGGCGCCGGCCCGAGGACAGTTGTCTTCCTGCATGGCTTCGGCGGCTGCCACGACGACTGGCACGAGGTGATTTCGACACTGGCGTTTGGTTCACGGACGCTGGCCTACGATCTTCCGGGCCATGGGCTATCCCTCGATTTCCCGGGTGGCGGTCCGGCCAAGGCGGCCGCTCGGGCCGTTCTTGCGGATCTCGCCGCGCGCAGAATTAAGAGGGTGCATCTCGTCGGCCATTCTATGGGCGGAGCGGCGGCAGTGCTGATGGCATTGGCCGAACCCGAAAGGATAGCGTCGCTGACGCTTCTGGCGCCGGGCGGTTTTGGGACTGAGATCAATGGGCCGCTGTTGCGCCGTTATGCCGCCGCTGCCGGCAAGAGTGAAGTCCGCGCCTGCCTCGCCGCCATGTCCGGACCGCAAAGCCTGCCCTCGGAGCGCATCGTGGATGTTCTTGGCGAAATGCGTGCCCGTCCCGGCCAGTTGCAGAAACTTGTCGACATCGCTGCAGCCATGACCAGGGGCGATCGGCAGGGCGTCATCCCGCGCGAACGGCTCGAAACGCTTGATATGCCGGTGATGGTGGTTTGGGGGATAGATGACGCGGTGCTGCCCTTCACCCAGGCAGACGGTATGCCGACGCATTTCCACCTGCACCACGTGTTGGAGGCTGGCCATATGCTGATCGAGGAAGCGCCCGGCCTGATCGCCGAGATCGTCCGCCGCAATATGAAACGCCGCAGCAGGCCGTTTCGTCCGAAATCCGCCGCCGCGGCGAACTGATCCGCCCCTGCCAAAGCGCGGCTTCCAGCCTGGTTTGTCCGCTCAATGCATGTCGCCCAAAAGTGCGTTGCGGTTTTGGGATAACGACATGCATAAAAACAGGACTTTAATGCGCGTCGCATGAACCCTTTCAGACGCGACGCGCTTTAGACGCCTATCGATCACACAAGTGCATTTTGCCAACGGCTGTGTTAATTCGATGTTAACCAAACCCGCGAGGCAACGCCGATGAAGGACGCAGGCGAGAACATCACACAGATCGATCAGTCGCGAAAACTGTCCGATGCCATCCGCGACGTGAAGAACGCCTTCGCCGACCGCGACGACGTCGTGGTCGACATGCGCGAGGCGCATCGCATGCGGCTCGATTTGCTTGCCGCCGAACTCGCGCCCATCTTTGCCGACGTGCCCGCCGACATGGACAATTTCGACTTCGCCGTCTCGTCCGGGCTGCAGCCGCGCCTGTGGATCGACGCCGTCAGCCATGTCGCCATGGGACGCGACCGCCGCACCTATCGCTTCCTCAGGGATACGCGCATCGGCCGCGTGGTGCTCGCCGAATCGACCGAGATGAAACCGGTTGCCGATCAGGTGACGCGCTACGTCGCGGAGCGTGTCGTCGAACGCCAGAGAATGATGGAAGGCGGGGTCGAGCAGGCTGTCGCCGGACTGAAACGTGCCTTGGTCCCTGAAGCCGAGCCGCCGCTGCAATCCGTCCGGCGCGGCAAGGGTTGGTCGGCCTTCCTCTCCGGTCTCGGCCTGATCGCCGCCGGCGCCTTGGTCGGACTGGCTGTATCGATCGTGTTGTTCTGGGACCGCCTCGTTGCGATGGGACTGAGCTTCAGGCCATAGCGTTCGCGCCAAGTTCCAGAATCTCCAGGTCGGAAGGCGGGATGGCCGGGCCGGTCAGGCCGCGTCGCGTCAGCCTGATCCGCCAGTTGTCCTTTTCGCCATCGATCTCCAACAGATTATATTGCGCCGCTGGGTGCCTGCCGCCTGGCGCCTGCCCTGCGGCGGCGACGCCGACCACCGGAATTTTGGCGCCGCGCCCGCCGATGAAGAACAGCGTCGGCTCGTGCGAGTGGCCGTGCAGCACAAGCTCGGCCCCGTGCCGCTGAACGAGCTTGTGGAAGCGGGCAATGCCAAACAGCCGCTTGGGCTGCGAAACGGCGCCGCGCACCGGCGGATGGTGGATCATGATCACCCGGAACAGCCCGCGCTTGGCGGTGGCATCGAGCACTACGCGCAGCCTTTCCGCCTGATCCTCCAGAAAGAAGCCGTTGGCCATGAACGGAGCCGTGGCCCGCGCCGTCGTCACACCGATCAGCGCGACGTTGCCACGCACGCGCAGATAGGGAAAGGCGTCGCGGTCTACCGGCGTATTGACGCCGTCGCCGGTCATCCACGCCGTCCACGACCGGCAGGCCTTGTCGAAGGCGCCAGGCACATAGGCGTCGTGGTTTCCCGGAACGACCGACACATCATCGGGAGAACCCAGCGTCTCCAGCCAGTGCTTGCCCATCTCGATCTCACCGTCGAGCGCCAGATTGACCAGATCGCCGGTGACCGCAAGGTGATCCGGTGCGCTCGCCTTGATATCGGCGACGATGGTGTCGATGACGGCATCGCGCATGTGGCGGCGGCGGTTGCGCTGCCAGTTGACGTAACCGACCACCCGCTTGGAGGCGAGATCGCGATAGGTTACACCGGGGAGCGGTCCCAGATGGATATCGGAAATATGCGCGAGCCTGAACATCCTCCCTTCATAAGCGACGCGCGCGCTGCTTTCCACCCACGGTTTCGTGGGTGATGACGCGGCCCGAACCGAAGCAGGCCTTCCGCCAGACCGGCTGGCCGGGTCTCAGGGCAAGGCTGTTTCATCTGTATTTCGTGCTGCGGCGGCCGATGACGCTCGGGGTGCGCGGCCTGGTCCACGACCGCACGTCCAATTCCGTCTTCCTCATTCGCCACACCTATGTACCGGGCTGGCAGCTTCCCGGCGGTGGCGTCGAGCTGGGCGAGACGATGATCGAGGCGCTGGCGCGCGAGCTCTCCGAGGAGGCCAATATTGCATTGACCGCGCTGCCGGTGCTGAAATCGATGCACTTCAACCGGCGGGCTAGCCGCCGCGACCATGTCGGACTCTATTTGGTCGAGCAGTTCAATCAGACGGCGCCGAAGCTGCCGGACCGCGAGATCGCCGCGGCCGGTTTCTTTCCGCTTGACCGCCTGCCGGAAGGAACGACGCCGTCCACGTTGCGGCGGATTGCCGAGATTTTTGGCGGCGCGGCGGCGTCGCCCTACTGGTAGATCACGCCGCTTTCCTGAACCGCGCCCGATCATGCGGCCCCGCGTAGTCCAGCTCCGGTCCGACCGGCACGATGCGGGTCGGGTTGATCGTGTCGTGGCTGCCGTAATAGTGCGCCTTGATGTGGTGCAGGCTCACCGTGCCTGCCACTTCAGGGACCTGATAGAGGTCGCGCAGATAGTTCGACAGGTTCGGATAGTCGGCGATGCGGCGCAGGTTGCACTTGAAATGGCCGACATAGACCGGATCGAAGCGGACCAGCGTGGTGAACAGCCGCCAATCGGCCTCTGTAATGCGGTGCCCGACGAGATAACGCTGGCGAGACAGACGGTCCTCGAGTTGGTCGAGCGCCGAGAACAGTTCGCCAAACGCTTCCTCATAGGCCGCTTGCGTGGTGGCGAAGCCGGCCCGGTAGACGCCGTTATTGACTGAGGGATAGACCAGCGCATTGACGGCGTCGATCTCGCCGCGCAGTGCTTTCGGATAGAAGTCGAGGCTGGCATCACCCCATTCGTCGAAGGCTGAATTGAGCATCCGGATGATCTCGGAGGACTCATTGGAGACGATTGTTTGTTCTTGCCTGTCCCATAGAACCGGCACCGTCACGCGGCCGGAATAAGCGGGATCGGCCTTGGTGTAGATCTGATGCAGGAAATCGAGCCCGTAGAGCGTGTCGCCGGTGGCGCCGTCCTCGGCCAGGAACGTCCAGCCATCGGCGCCCATGAAGTGGTGGACGACCGAGACGGAAATCACGTCCTTGAGCCTCTTCAGCGCGCGAAAGATCAGCGTCCGGTGCGCCCAGGGACAGGCAAGCGAGACATAGAGATGGTATCGACCGGGCTCGGCCATGAAGCCGCGCTTGCGGCCCTCGGCTGGTGCGCCATCGCGAGTGACCCAATCGCGCCATTGCGACTGTGCCCGCACGAACTTGCCACCACTGTCCGCGGTGTCGTACCCGCGATCATGCCACCTGCCTTGGACCAGCAGTCCCATACTAAATCTCCTTGCGTCCTCTTCACCATTTAGGCGCAAGGCGGCGTTGCCGAAGTCGTCATGTGCTGAACAGACCGTCACTTGGGCGAAACGGCAGGCGAAAACGGCCGATTGCAGCGGTTGGAAATTGATGCTAGCGGACAATCCGCATGTTCGACTTTGCTTTGATCCGGTTCGACCGACGACGAAAGGGCGCCCGCGCTTGATGAAGCGCTGACTGGCGAACGCTGCCGTTTGCAGCAAACCTTTCCCCGTATACCGGAACGCAAAGACCATGAGCCTTGCCGACGTGAAATACCTGCCGGAAACTCCGGCGCATGACCTCGAAATCGAAGCCATCAACGACGAAGCCTTCGGGCCGGGCCGTTTCGTGCTGGGCGCCTACAAGATCCGCGAGGGCGGCCCGCATGAACGCGCCCTGTCCTTCGTGGCCGTCGATGGCGATATCGTTGTCGCCTCGGTGCGCATGACGCGTATCGCGGCAGGCGCCGGCCGCGCGCTGATGCTCGGACCGCTTGCCGTGCGGCCGGCCTTCAAGAATCTCGGTATCGGCCGCCGGCTGGTGGCAATCGCGCTGGAAGCCGCCGCCAAGGCCGGCATGCCTGCCGTGATGCTTGTTGGCGACGAGCCCTATTACGGCCCGCTCGGCTTCAAGAGAATCCCGCGTGGGCAAATCTCCATGCCGCGCCCGGTCGATCTCGACCGGCTTTTGTCGCACGAGATCGTGCCGGGCGCGGTGTCAAGGCTGGTGGGGGAGGTTTGCCACGCCGATCAGGCAAGGGTTGCCGCGCACGTCGCCGCGATGGCGTGACATCCGGATGCTGTTGCGCCGTTCTGTCGGGCTTCGTAGCATATGGCCGGCAGGATGGAGGACGCCGGCATGAACCCTAACGGCCAGATTGCGATCGTCACCGGCGGTGGCTCCGGCCTCGGCGAGGCGACGGCGCGGGCGCTGGCCGCGAAGGGCGCCGGCGTTGCCATCCTCGACCTCGGCATCGACCGTGCGGCGAAGGTTGCGGCTGATATCGGCGGCATCGCCGTCCAATGCGACGTGAGCAGCGCCGACGGCGCTGCTGCTTGCGTGGCGGAAGTGGCAAAAACGCTCGGCGAGCCCCGTATCCTGGTTAATTGCGCCGGCATCGCCATCGGCGTGAAGACAATCGGCAAGGACGGCCCGCATCCGCTCGACCAGTACCGCAAGGTGATCGAGGTCAATCTGATCGGCACCTTCAACATGATCCGCCTCGTCGCCGACCGGGCCGCGAAGCTTGCGCCGCTGGAGGGCGGCGAGCGCGGCGTCATCGTCAACACGGCATCGGTCGCCGCCTATGACGGTCAAATCGGCCAGGCGGCCTATTCGGCCTCCAAGGGCGGCGTCGTCGCCATGACGCTGCCGGTGGCGCGCGACCTCGCCCGGTCGGGCATTCGCGTCTGCACCATTGCGCCCGGCATCTTCAAGACGCCGATGATGGCCGGCATGCCGCAAGAGGTGCAGGATTCGCTGGGCGCCGCGGTGCCCTTCCCGTCCCGTCTCGGCGAGCCTTCCGAATATGCAGCCCTTGTGCTGCACATCATCGAAAACCAGATGCTCAACGGCGAGACCATCCGCCTCGACGGCGCCATCCGCATGGCGCCGAAGTAGCCGACCATGAGTGCCCGACCATGAGTGCCGAGGTCTCCCCGCTGGCGAAGACCGGCCCGCTCGCCGGTCTGACGGTGATCGAGATGGCCGGGATTGGACCGGTGCCGCTGGCCGGCCTGATGCTGTCGGAGATGGGAGCCGAGGTGCTGCGCATCGAGCGGGCTGGATCAACCCAGCCGTTTCTGTCGCTACCGGACGAATATGACATCGACCGTCACGGCCGCTCTATGCTGCGGATTGACCTGAAGCGCCAGGAAGGTGTCGAACTGGTGCTGCGCCTCGCCGAAAAGGCCGACATGCTGATCGAAGGGTTTCGTCCTGATGTCATGGAGCGGCTTGGTCTCGGGCCCGATGCCGCAGTGGCGCGCAACCCGGCGCTGATCTACGGCCGCATGACGGGGTTCGGCCAGAACGGACCGCTATCTGGTCGTGCCGGTCACGACATCACCTATCTCGCCTATTCGGGTGTGCTGCACGCTATCGGCCAGGAAGGAAGCCGGCCAGTCCCACCGCTCAACCTCGTCGCCGACTATGGCGGCGGCGCCATGATGCTGATTGCCGGCGCGCTGGCCGCGCTGTTTGAGCGTTCGCGCTCCGGCAAGGGCCAGGTGATCGACGCCGCGATGACCGAGGGCGCTTCGATGCTGACGACACCTATGCACGCCTTGATGGCGGCGGGCCTGTGGAGTGACAGACGCGGCGCGAACCTGCTCGATTCCGGGGCGCCCTTTTACGACACCTATGAGACGGCGGACGCACGGCATGTCGCCGTCGGCTGCCTTGAACCCCGGTTCTTCGCCGAATTCGCAAGACTGCTACCGCTCGACGAGCGTTTTGTACGCGGCCAATACGACAGGACCTTGTGGCCAGAGATGCGTGCCGCGATTGTCGATCGGGTCCGGCAGAAGACACGGGACGACTGGGACCGGCTCTTTGCTGCGACCGATGCTTGCTTTGCGCCGGTTCTGTCGCTGAGGGAAGCCAGGGATCATCCGCACAATCGCGCTCGCAACGCCTTTGTGACGTCGGGTGCGCTTGAGCGCCCCGCCCCAGCGCCGCGCTTTTCGCGCTCCCGGCCGACGCTTGCCGCCGTGCCGGCCGTTCACGATCGTCAGGCGGCGACCGTGCTGGCACGCTTCGGCCTTTCGGCAAGCGAGACTGAGGCCCTTGTCAAATCCGGTGTGATAGGTTGATAACTGGAGAGCAAAAATCAGCTTAAGACGGTGAGCATTTTGGGCGACCGAAAGAAGGACGTGATTCGCGAGACCGACGCCGAAGCGATCAGGCTGGCGAAAACGCTGATCCGCAGGGCCCGTTTCGGCGCGCTGGCGGTGATCGAGCCTGGGACCGGTTCGCCGCTGGCCAGCAGGGTTGGTGTCGCCACCGATATCGACGGCACGCCGCTGATCCTCGTATCGATGCTGTCCGCCCACACCGGCGCGATCCTTGCAGACCCGCGCTGTTCCCTGCTTGTCGGCGAGCCCGGCAAGGGCGACCCGCTGGCGCACCCGCGGTTGACGCTCGTCTGTCGGGCAGCACGGCTTGAGCGCGGATCCGACGAGCACGCCCGCGCCGAACGGCGTTATCTCAACCGTAACCCCAAGGCGAAGCTCTATGCCGGACTTGGCGACTTCTCGGTCTTCCGCCTCGAGCCGAAGCGCGCCAGTCTCAACGGCGGCTTTGGCAAGGCCTACTTGCTCGAGCGCACCGATCTGGTCATGACCGCGCCGATCGTCGAAGAGCTTGCCGCTGGCGAACAATCCGCCCTCGACCACATGAATGCCGACCATGGCGATGCAATTGCCGTCTACGCCCGCCATTTCGCCAAGGCCGCAGGCGACGGCTGGATCATCACCGGCTTCGACGCCGACGGCATGGACCTGGCGTTGGGCGACGATGTCTGCCGGGTCTTTTTCCCCGAGCCACTGAGGACGGCGCGTGAGCTCAGGCATGTTCTGGTCGACATGGCAAAGACCGGCCGAGTGGCAGACGAAACACAGTCCGACAGTTAATCGCGTCGGGTCGAAAGCAAGTCTTGAGGTTTGAGTAAAATGTTCTACCCTTTCGCGGTAGCGTTGAATCGTCAGCGCACATTCGCGAGTGAGTCTATGGAATCAGACGCTATTGCCCCCATAGCGCCGGATGAGCAGGAAGGTATGGGGGATCAATGGTCTCGAAAAAGCTAATCGCCAACGCCGAATCAGCGGCTGCGTTTCTGACGCTGATGGGCAACGAGAAACGACTGTTGATCATGAACTATCTGGCCGATGGTGAAATGTCGGTCGGCGCTATCGCCGAGAAGGTTCTGCTCAGCCAATCCGCCCTGTCACAGCATCTGGCCAAACTGCGGGCGCTCGATCTCGTCGAGACCCGGCGCGACCGGCAGATGATCTACTATTCCTGTAAATCCGATGCCGTGCGCGAACTTCTCAACACGCTGGACGGGATTTTCGGCGAGGGTGAGTTATCGCAGATGGCGTATCGCCTGCGTCGCTCCGGGACTTGACCGGCCGGCCCAAGTTCTCCTTCCCTCGCTGACCTTTTTCGTCTGCCGAGGCAAGCATGCGTCCCATTCATATCGACGACCCGCAAGACCCGCGCGTCTCCGCCTATCTCGATATCCGCGAGCGCGATCTTGCCGGCCGGCAAGGCCGCTTCATTGCCGAAGGCAAGGTGGTGCTCGAAATGCTGTTCGCCGCCGAACGCTTCACGGCCGAATCGGTGCTCATACTCGAAAACCGGCTGGCCGGCCTCGATGCAACCCTGCGCCGGGCGCCCGCGGACCTTCCGATCTATGTGGCGACCAGCGAGGTCATGGACAGGATTGCCGGCTTTCACATGCATCGCGGCATATTGGCGATCGGCCGCAAGGGTGCGGCGCAGCCTGCCGAGGCCTTGCTGGACACCCTGCCCGCCCGTGCGTTGATCGTCGTGCTGGTCGGCATCGCCAACCATGACAATATGGGCTCGATCTTTCGCAATGCCGCTGCTTTCGGCGCCGATGCGGTGTTTCTGGACACGACCTGCTGCGATCCGCTGTACCGCAAGGCGATCCGCGTCTCGGTCGGCGCCGCGCTGAAAGTTCCCTTCGCCTCCTTCACTGAGACCGGCGGCTTCACCGCAGCGCTCGACCGGCTGGGCTTCGGCCAGTTCGCTTTGTCGCCACGCGGGCGAACCGAGATCCGTAATGCGAAAACGACTGAACGGCTGGCGCTCTATCTCGGCACCGAAGGCGAAGGCCTGCCTGAGAGCCTGCTCGCCCGCCTGCGGACGGTGCGGATCGATATGGCAGAAGGCTTCGACAGCCTGAATGTCGCCGCCGCGTCAGCCATCGCCTTGCATCATTTTTCGGCAGGCAGGACCTGAGCCGCAGAGGTCAGCATCACTGCCTGGGTTCAATGCGCCGACTCGGCCTTCTGCAGCGCCCGCACGCGATCGGCAAGGCTGCGTTCACCGCTTCCCGATTGCTTGGGTGCCGCAAGAACCTTTGCGATCGGCGAATCCGGCCCGTCGAGCTTCGCCGTCAGGGCGACGACCTGCGCCGCCAGGTCGCTCATCTGCTCGCGCAACGCAGCGCTGGCGCGGCGCGCATCGCTGCCGCCTTCCGATTTGGACGCCTCGAAGGCGGCAATATCCGTTTTCAGTTTCTTGTTCTCGCGGGCCAGTTCCGTCAGCCTCGCCTCCAACCGCTCCCGGTCGCTGTCGAGCTTGGCGATGGCTTTTTCGATGTCTTGGTCGCCCTTGACGGCCGCATCGACCTGACTGCCTTGCACTCCGACGAGACGCACCGCCGACGCGTTTTCCACGCTTTCGCCTTTCGACTTTTCGCGAAGCCGCGCGATTTCCTTTTCGCGGCGGTCAAGCTTGTCCTCGCGATCGGCAAGCGTGGCGAGCAGACGCTCGACCTTCTTGACCAGTTCGCCGGTCCTTTTCTTTTCGGCCTTCAACGCGTCTCGCACGGCCTTGCTCTCGGCCGCGATCTCCTGTTGGCGCCTGTCCGCTTCCTTGCGTTGGCCGCGCAGCACCGAAATGTCGTCGGCCAGCTTTTGCAGCTCGGATTCGCGCGCCACAAGTTCGATCTGACGGCTGCTGGAAGAAAAGCTGGCGTCGTCATACATGTGCTCCAGCTTTTTCAGCTCGAGCACACGCCTTTCCAGGGCATGCTCGGCTTGAGCGAGCCGATCCGACAAAAGCTGCAACTGGTCTTCGCGCTGCCGAAATTCTCTGCCCTTGGCCTCGAGTTCGGAAAGGGCCTGTTCCTTGTCCTTCCGCTCGACCGCCAGTTCCTTCAGTGCCTCGCGGCCGCGGCCGATCTCTACAAGCTGTTCGGCCGATTTCTCGCGCAGCGATTTGACGCTCATCTCGAGCCGGCGCGTCGACATGGCGAACTCGGCGCGGATGCGATCCTTCTCCGCTTGGATCTCGGCCAGTGTCAGCGGCATCGAGCCCTCGACGCGCTTGCGCGTCAGCATCACGGCCCGCCGCCAGATGGCCGGGGCAATCATCAGCGCCAGAAAGCCGGCGCAGAGAAAGCCGAGGACAAAGAACAGGACCGACTGAACCAAGGTGACTATCCGTTATGGACGGCAAACAACCGTTATGGACTGTGCCACGTTCGCATGACGGAATTCCAGTGCTGCGGCAAGGGTCTGCCGCAGCAATGTCCAGATCGTCAACCCTGGAACCAATCGAGATCGCGAGGCAACCGCTTGCTCAGAACGGATTCCAGGTGGCGCGCTGGGTAAGCTTGAGGTAGCCGAGATTGACACCAAGCCGGGCGCCGACGCCGGTACGGATCGGCACCAGCAGCACATTGTTGTTCTTCATCACGTTGAAGCCGACGCCAGCCACGATATAGGCCGAACCGGCAACGCCGCCGAAACGATTGTAGAGGCTGTTCACATCATCGAGATTATAGACCAGCATCATCACCCGCGAGCCTTCGCCGCCAAAATCCCAGCCAAGCGACGGACCCTGCCAGAACACTTTGTGATCGCCGGCATTCTTGGTGTAGAGGGTGCCTTCGCCATAGGTCAGGCCACCGATCAGCGCGCCCGAGCCCTCTTCGCCAAGCAAATAGCCATTGGGCAAGCCGTAGGAGGCGAAAATCTTCTCGACGACGGTAGCGAGCCCGCCCGATGTCGCGCCGAAGAATTTATGACCGGAATCGACGATCTCCTGAGCGGTGTACTCCTGGGCCCGCGAAGCCGAGGTTGAAAAGATGACAAGGCCCATGAGAGCGATCGCCATCGAGATGACACGGAAAAAGCTCCGGTCGTAGTATCGGGAATACATGCTTCCAATCTCCGTCAGGGAGCACCTTCGCCGACGCCTCGCATCCGTGCGGCTCTTTGGCGGCCGTTAAGGATGACTGTTATGGGCAAACTATGCCGTAATCCTTTTTCAACCATTAAGCTTTCACATGAAGATGGCGGTTAGAAGGCTGGTTCGAGCCGGTTTCGCGTCGCCCGCGCAGTATCCGCACCCTGCGTGAACACACCATTTTCGATAACGACAATTCCGGATTTGTTGCTGCACGCTCAGGCGCTGTGTATTCAGTAGGCCTTGGGAGAGAGCGTGATTCGTGTGGGCAGGCGTGATCATTGATCGCGCGGCCATTTTTAGTGAAATTTTGCAGGGACTTTCGCCGATGGCCGAGCTTTTCACCCTTTCCGCACCCGATCTCGCAGCGCTTTTGTGCAGCCGGGTCTGCCACGACATCATTTCGCCAGTCGGCGCCATAAACAACGGGCTCGAGCTGCTCGATGAAGGCGGCGCCGACGAAGACGCCATGAAGTTGATTCGCCAGAGCGCCAGAAACGCTTCGGCCCGCCTGCAATTCGCCCGCATCGCCTTCGGCGCAGCCGGCTCTGCCGGCATGATGATCGACACGGGGGACGCCGAGGCCGTTGCGATCGCCTTCCTGAAGAACGAGAAGCCGGAACTGGTCTGGAACGGCACCCGTGCGCTGCTGCCCAAGAACAAGGTCAAGCTGCTGCTCAACCTCATTCTCGTCGCCAACGCCGCCATCCCACGTGGTGGCAAGCTTACGGTCACGCTTGAAAACCTCGACACCGAACCACGCTTTGCGCTTGCCGCGAGCGGTCCGATGCTGCGCGTGCCACCCAAATTCCTGGAACTTCATTCCGGCAACAAGCCTGAGGAGCCGATCGACGCGCATTCGGTGCAGCCCTATTACACACTGCTTCTGGCGCGCGAGGCCAATATGACGATATCGATCCACGCGACCGCGGAAGAAATCGTGCTTTCGGTTGCCTGAGGCAGCCAAGCTGGCCGAAAAGAACAGATAAGTATTTTTCTAGACAATATTTACTACTCCACCACAGCCGAACGAAATGAGTCTTCCCACCTAGATCGGATGAAGCATCGACCAAGTAGTTTCTGTATAAGCCGTTCTTGCAAAAATTTTACCTAATGGCTTTTCGGCTTCTTTACCGGATTGACCTACAGTGCCCTTCAGTACCGCGACGCTGCCGGATTGCCGCATGGCAAAGAGGGCCCGGAAATGAAACGCTGCATGTTCATCGACGATTCGAGCGTCATCAGGAAGGTTGCAAAGCGCATCCTGGGTGGATCCGACATGCTGGTCATCGAAGCCGCCAGCGGATTTGATGCGGTCGAGATGTGCACTGCCGACATGCCGGACATCATCGTCATCGACGGCGCCTTGCCGGACATGCAGGCGGTGGACGTCATCCGCCGCGTGCGCGCCATGGAAAGCCCGGTTCAGCCCCAGATCCTGATTTCGCTGGTTGAGGTCGACGTCGCTTCGATCATGCGGGCAAAGCGCGCCGGCGCTCAAGGCTATCTGCTGAAGCCGTTCAATCGGCCGCAACTTCTCGAGCGCTTCCGCACCTTGACCGTTGCAGCCTGATTCGCCGAACCCCTCGCGCATGATCCCGGAAATCGGCGCTCTAATATCTGCGACATGAACGCAAAATCCGGCCGAAGCCGGATTTTTGTCGGAAAAATCGATCGGATCGGCGTTGTCGGCTCAGGCGCTGACGCGGATATCTTCCGGCTCGCGCAGCACATAGCCGCGACCCCAAACCGTCTCGATGTAATTCTGGCCGCCGGAAGCAGCGTCGAGCTTCTTGCGCAGCTTGCAGATGAAGACGTCGATGATCTTCAGCTCCGGTTCGTCCATGCCGCCGTAAAGGTGGTTGAGGAACATTTCCTTCGTCAGCGTGGTGCCCTTGCGCAGCGAGAGCAGCTCCAGCATCTGATATTCCTTGCCGGTCAGATGCACGCGCTGGCCACCGACCTCAACGGTCTTGGCATCGAGATTGACCACCAGGTCGCCAGTGGTGATCACCGACTGGGCATGGCCCTTGGAGCGCCGCACGATAGCGTGGATGCGGGCGACCAGTTCGTCCTTGTGGAACGGCTTGGTCATGTAGTCGTCTGCGCCGAAGCCGAGGCCGCGTACCTTGTCCTCGATGCCGGCCATGCCGGAGAGGATAAGGATAGGCGTCTTCACTTTCGAAAGGCGAAGTGTTCTCAAGACCTCATATCCCGACATATCGGGGAGATTGAGGTCGAGAAGGATGATGTCGTAGTCGTAGAGCTTGCCTAGATCGACACCTTCTTCACCAAGATCGGTCGTATAGACATTGAAACTTTCCGATTTCAGCATCAGCTCGATGCTTTGTGCGGTCGCACTGTCATCTTCTATCAGCAGAACACGCATTTCATTCCCCTTTTCTGCTGCCGGACCATTTCACGACCCGTCCAGGACCGGAGCAGTGATTGCCTGAGCAGAGGCTGCCATCGAATGGTTAACAAAACCTAATTCCGTGCCGTTGACGGTACCAGATTTTTTAACCCCTTTCTACACCTTGTTGAATCTAATAATGAATCACAGAACCAAACCGCTAATGCAGAACATTAAAAAGCCAGACTAAGTGACTCCAGGGACTCGTCGGCCGCGTTTCCGTATCGAGAGCCGGAATTTTTACCCGGCCTTAAGTCCTGAGCCGTATGATTAACAATGCCCGTAAACGAATGGTTACCGCCGGCAAAAAACTTTAGGAATTTGTTTCCCATAGTTCCGGTAAAGTCGGTGGAAACGGGTGAAGCCTGAGGTTTGCCAGGTGGATTGGGCGATATGTGCAGGTGTGCGTTTCCAGGAGTACCGAATCATGAAGTCACGTGAAAACCTCGTTCGGCTGAAGCAGTTTCAGGTGAACGAGAAGAGGCGGCAATTGCTGCAACTCGACATGATGATCGCTGAATTCGAGCGCATGGCTGTCGAACTGGAACTTCAGATCACTGCCGAAGAAAAGAAAGCCGGCATCACCGACATCAACCATTTTGCCTATCCGACCTTCGCCAAGGCAGCGCGCCTGCGCCGCGACAACCTCAGAAATTCGCAAAGCGACCTCGCCCAGCAGCGAAGCGTCGCCGAATCACTGCTCGGCGAAGCCGAAGCGGAGCTTTCCAAAGCGGAAATGCTCGAATCGCGCGACACCAAGATCCGCGACGCCGAGACCGGCGGCCGCAGCGCCATGATCGGCTGAAAACAGGCTTTAAGGGCCAATCAAAGCCCAGCGAACCGGGCGTTGCTCATCTGGAACGTCGCCGCTCATACCGGGCCGTCAGCAGGCTTACGCCACCAAATCCCCTTCATGTTCCGCGACCGCCCGCGCCCGGGCATCCTTGATGTCGGGAGCATGCTGCTCTGACCAGGACCTGATCTGATTGAGCAGCCCCGCCAGGTTCTGGCCGAGCTCGGTCAATTCATATTCGACCCGCGGTGGGATAACCGGAAAGATCTCGCGCCGCACCAGGCCATCGCGCTCAAGCACGCGCAGCGTGTGCGTCAGCATTTTCGGAGAAATGCCTTCGAGCTTGCGCGCCAATTCGCCGTTGCGCAGCCGGCCCCGGCGCAACGCGCAGATCACCAGATAGACCCATTTGCTGGCGAGCATTTCAAGCACGGTGTGCGAGGGGCACGTCCGCCGGAATGCGTCGTAGCCAAATGGGGATTTATCTTCGCTATCCATAAGGTGCCTATATATCGAAAAGGTACATACTAGACAAGCGGATATTACTATCCAAATGATAGTGGCACACCAACAAGCAGGAGAGCCTCCCAATGCGTGCCGTTATCCAGAATTCCGTCGGCGGACCCGAAGTCCTCGTCATGGCCGACCGTCCGGCACCGTCGCCCAACGCCGGCGAGGTGCTTATCCGCGTCGGCGCCTCCGGCATCAATCCGGTCGATGGCGCGGTTCGCGCCGGCCGCTATCCGCTGCTCGGCGAGCCGCCCTTCATCCTCGGCTGGGATGTTTCGGGAACCGTCGAGGCGCTGGGGTCTGGCGTAACCGGCCTAAAGGTCGGCGACGCCGTATTCGGAATGCCGCGCTTTCCCAAGCAGGCGGCCGCCTATGCCGAATTGGCCGCCGTCCCGGCGGACGAGATCGCGCCGAAGCCGAAAGGCATCGATCACCTCCATGCCGCGGCACTGCCGCTGGCCGGCCTGACGGCCTGGCAAGGTCTGGTTCGCCATGGCGGGCTCGAACAAGGCCAGCGCGTATTGATCCACGCGGCGGCCGGTGGCGTCGGGCATTTGGCGGTGCAGATCGCCAAGGCGCGCGGCGCTTATGTCGTCGCCACCGCGAGCCCTGAAAAGCTCGACTTCGCACGCTCGCTGGGAGCCGACGAAGTGATCGATTACACAAAGGATGATTTCGTCGACAAGGCCCATGACATCGACCTCGTCCTGGAGATGTTTGGCGGCGATCATGCGCAGCGCTCGCTGAAGGTTCTCAAGGCCGGCGGCGTGCTGGTGTCATTGCTCGATGTCAGCGACACCACAAAGGCAGAAGCCAAGGCGCAAGATATCCGCGTCGAGCGGATGTCCGTCGTGCCCGACCGCGCAGGCCTTGTAGAACTTGGCAAGCTTATCGAAGCGAAAAAGCTTGCCGCCCATGTGGCAAAGGCCTTTCCGCTCGAAGAAGCAGGCGCTGCCCATGCCTTTCTCGCCACCAGGCCGATCGGCAAGGTGGTGCTGACGGCCTGAAGCAGAGAAAACCGTTCCGGCAAAACAAAAAGGGCGCGGATTATCGCGCCTTTTGACGTCCTCGAACCAGCCTTAATGCCGATATTGCTGGATGCGCGTCGTGCGCAGCCCGGCAAGGCCATATTCGTCGATCGACGCCTGCCAGGACAGGAATTCCTCGGTGGTCAGCTTGTAGCGCTGGCACGCCTCTTCGAGGCTCAAAAGCCCGCCGCGCACAGCCGCCACCACTTCCGCCTTGCGTCGGATAACCCAGCGGCGTGTGTTCGTCGGCGGCAGATCGGCAATCGTAAGAGGGCTGCCGTCAGGCCCGATAACATATTTGACTCGCGGTCTAACAAGATCGGTCATCGTACTCTCTACTAAAAACTCAAAGACCCAATCCCCACCACATTACCGCCACAGCTTTAAAAATTGCCTAAGCAGACCCTAATAGCTAGGTAAGGATCATGAACGCCGCGTTAGTCTTTTCGTCGGCATTTGAGATATCTGCCGGCAAGCGCCGCATCCGTTCAAAAAAATCGGCCAGTTCGCGAAGCTGGCGTACCTGGAAAGCTTGACCTATATTCCGGCCATTGGCATTCAAGCGCCGTCGTCCAGGCGCATGCAGAACGAAAGAACCATGAACAGCCTCGACCTTCCCCGACGTCCCGAAGATACCCGCATCGTTGTCGCCATGTCGGGCGGAGTCGATTCGTCGGTCGTTGCCGGCCTTTTGAAGCGCGAAGGCTATGATGTCGTCGGCGTAACGCTACAACTCTACGACCATGGCGCGGCAACGCACCGGGCCGGCTCGTGCTGCGCCGGCCAGGACATCGACGATGCCCGTCGCGTCTCCGAGACGCTCGGCATTCCGCATTATGTGCTCAATTACGAGGAGCGCTTCCGCAAGGCGGTGATCGACCCCTTCGCCGAGAGCTATGTGGCCGGCGAAACGCCGATCCCTTGCGTTTCCTGCAACCAGACGGTGAAGTTCGCCGACCTTCTGACGACCGCCAAGGAGCTTGGCGCCGACGCGCTGGCCACCGGCCATTACATTCGCTCCGGCGCCAATGGCGCCCATCGCGCACTGTACCGGCCGGTCGACGCGGACCGCGACCAGAGCTATTTCCTGTTCGCCACCACACAGGCGCAGATCGATTATCTGCGCTTTCCGCTCGGCGGCCTGTCGAAGCCGCAGGTTCGCGCTATCGCCGAGGAAATGGGACTGACCGTCGCCGCCAAGCAGGACAGCCAGGACATCTGCTTCGTGCCGCAGGGCAAATATTCAGACATCATCGCCAAGCTGAAGCCGACTGCTGCCAATCCGGGCGATATCGTCCATATCGACGGCCGCGTGCTCGGCCGCCATGAAGGCATTTTGCGCTACACGATCGGTCAGCGCCGCGGCATCGGCATCGCCTCGGGCGAGCCGCTCTACGTCGTCCATCTCGACGCCGACCGGGCCCGCGTCGTCGTTGGCCCGCGCGAGGCGCTGGAGACGCACAAGATCTATTTGCGCGACATGAACTGGCTGGGCGACGCTGCGCTGTCCGACATCCAGGCGGCCGGGCTGGAGCTTTTCGCCAAGGTCCGCTCGACACGCCCGCCGCGCCCGGCGGTGCTGCATCACAGCGCCGGCGTCACTACGGTGGAGCTGGTCGACGGTGAGTCCGGCATCGCGCCCGGCCAGGCCTGCGTGCTCTATTCCGACGACGGCAACGAGGCTCGCGTGTTCGGCGGCGGCTTCATCGAGCGTTCCGAGCGTGGCGCCGAGGCCGAGGCGATGCTGACGCGGCTGGCGGCCCGGCCGGCGCAGGTTCCCGCCGAATAGACGATGATTCCGATTCTATCGGGATGGATCAGGCTCTAATACAGCGGCGCTTTTCTCTCGGGAAGACGATCCGGTGTGGGTAATCGTGCCAGCAGTCAGGATGCGCAGCACCCTGATGGCTTCCTCGCCGCCGGTGCGCGGTTCTGCCCGCGTCTCGATGCACTGGATGAAATGCTCGAGCTCTCGCGTCAGCGGCATGCCCTCGCCCACCGCCACGTAGGACGGCTCGTTGGTGGTGAAGGCCCATTGGCCGCTGTCTTGCCACACCGCGTGGCGGTAGACGGCGAGCTTGCGCTCCCACGGCTCGACATCGTCGAACACCGCCATCGCCTTGGTGCCGACCACGGTCAGCCGGCGCTCGCGGTAAGGGTTGAGCCGTGACGCGAAGAGGTGGCTGCGCAGGCCGTTGGGAAAGCGCATATGCAGATGCGCGAAATCACTGAGATTGTCGAGGAGCGCTGCCCCTTCGCCGCGCACCTCGATCGGCTCCGTGCCCGTGATGGCGAGAATCATCGACAGATCGTGCGGCGCCAGGTCCCACAGCGCGTCGTTCTCGGTGTGGAACTTGCCGAGCCCGAGCCGGTGCGAATGTATATAGCGGACCTCGCCGAGCTCGCCATTGTCGATCAGCGCCTTCAACGTCTCGAAGGCTGGATGAAAGCGCAGCACATGGCCGACCATGAAGACGCGGCCATTGTCGGCCGCCGCCTTTACCGAACGCTCGGCATCCGTCACCGTCAGCGCGATTGGCTTTTCCACCAGCACGTCCTTGCCGCCCTGGACGGCGCGCACCGCCATATCGGCGTGGAACTGCGGCGGCAGCGCCATGACGATGGCGTCGATGTCTTTTCGAGCAAACAGCGCCTCCGGCTCGATCGCCAGGCAATCCTGTTCACTGGCGAAGCCTTCAGCGCGGGCTGGGTTGACGTCCGAGACCGCGTGAAGCGCGCCGAGCGCCTTGAGGGTGCGGATGTGGTTGCTGCCCCAGTATCCGCAACCGAGGACTGCAATGCGCGGTTTCATCAATTCCAACTCTAGAATTTCGTGGCCGAGACATAGCGGCGCACTCCGCCGAACTCAACCCCGGCATTTCAGCTCAAATTCCTGCCCGGTAGAGCTTTTCGGCCATTGGAGCGACGCACGTCCGCTTGGACGCACAAAGTTCTCACCTCATGACTTTGACCCTTCGCACCGTGCTTTCCGAAATCGATTCCGATATCCGGCCCGAAGCGATAGAATATGCCAATATGCCGGCTGCATCGATGCTTGACAGGCTTGGCCTCCCAACCTTATATCCGCCCGACCTTGGCGAACGCTTCGACATGCCTTCTGATTTAAGGCGGATTTCGGGCCTTTCGCCGCCCTGGCGGGGTAGCTCAGTTGGTTAGAGCACGGGAATCATAATCCTGGGGTCGGGGGTTCAAGTCCCTCTCCCGCTACCAAAATTCTCTCAATAAAATCAGCGTCTTAGGCGCGACTGAGGGTAGCTAAACCGCTATCTTCATGTCGCGCCATGTTGCAAACCACTACCGTTGATTTCCAAGGGTTTCCTGCGACTATCGGCAGGTCCACGCGACATGGATGCGACATGGAAGAGCCGATATTAAAACCCTGCCCCTTCTGCGGCGGCGACGCTGTGATTTCCCGCAATGTTAGCCCTCCGGGAAATCGATATGTATGGAATGTGGCACGCATTTCTTGCTCTCTTTGCAGTGTGATGCAGTGCGACGAAGTTGAGCCCGCAATAGCAATCCGCGATTGGAATCGTCGAGTTCCGATGGACGAATAAAAAGCCCGCCACCAAGGGCGATCGAAAGGCTGGAAAATGAGGGCGGGATCGTCGGTGAGGATGATGTGTAAAGGGCGATCGACCATCCCGCTGTCCGCGATATTGCTTGCGGCCGCAATCCTGACGGGCTGCGGTGACTCACCACAAGAGGCAGCCGGCTCGGCATATCGGATCGTTGACGCGGTGAGCGCTGATGCATCGTGCGATGCTGGCGAACTCCTGCTGAGCGCATACTGCTTCTCTGATGCCGGCCGAAGCATCTCAGCGAGTGGTCCGGCACTCCAACCAGATGCAAACGGCAGGATTGTAGCAACATGCCTCACGGGCGGCCGCCATCTGCGTCTGTTCTGCATCAAACAGCCGTGACATGGACGCCAGCAATGATGACTAAGGGGCGAATCGAGTTCATCGCCGAGAACGGTGGCGGAGCCGGGGTGAGGCTTAAGAAGGTGTCAGCGCCGGGCGCTCAGTTGCGCGACGGCGAGGCTGGCATCATCGAAAACAACGAGATGTAGGACGATCTACCAATTTTGGGTGACAACTCCGATGGTTTCTCAGCCTGCATATCTGACCAATCTCAAAAAGTACGCGAAACTCCGCTTCCGCGGCGACGAGGAAGAAGACGCGAGGATAGCCGTCCGCGACCTCGACAATGAAAGCGACAGAGGAGCAATCATTCTGGCCGCAACAAATGTCGAAGACATGCTCGAATTGAAAATTCTGGAGAGACTACCGACGCTCCAGGCTGACGAGCCGGCGCGCAAATTTGTGTTTGAACAAGACGGCCCGATATCGACGTTCTCACGCAAAATATTGATGGCATATGCAATGGGCATTGTTGATAAGCCCTACCGCAAGCTGATCGATCTTGTTCGCGAAAGCCGTAACGCTTGCGCGCATTCTCGACAGCCAATTTCCTTGCAAGTTCCGGAGTTGCAGGATGCGTGCAAGGTCGTCATTTCGGACATATGGCCCGATATTAAGGATCACAATCCCAAAACGATCAGAATGGCATTCGTTATGAAATGCACATTCATTCAGCACTACATACTTCACGGTGAGAAGCTGGAAGGCAGGGATGCGCATCTCGCGCACTGGGAAAAGCTCAAGCGTGGCGAAGCATAGCTGCGAAAAACCGCGACATGGTAGCATGACGGCTTGCGTGCGCCTGCCAGTTGCGTCACGCTCAACTACTGGGGGAATGACGATGCGAAATGGCGCCGGCCTCCTACTGGCAATTACCAGTGCGTTGGCGATCATCTCGCCTAGCCGTGCTGAAACCTTGGTCGAATACTGCGACGCCGCACGCGAGATCGCCCGAACTATAATGGATCAGCGCCTCCACCCAAAGGAGATGATGACCAATATGTTTGCCGCGGCGAAAATGTCAGAGGTTATCGACAACTCCACGGAAGGAATCCGTGCCGAGCATAAGTCTCTTGCCCAGCATATATTGGGCTTGGCGTACTTCGAACCATTCAGGGACGGGGAACAGGATAAGCAAATTGCGATTTCTTTGTTCGAAGTGCAGATCGGGATTGATTGTCTACGCTCGAACTTGCAGTGACGCCTGGAAGCCACCAGCGCGCGTTCGTGCTGACCGCTGTCTTACATCGCCGAAGCGCCTCGCGCGTCCTGGCGCCTCTTGCTGGCCTGAATTAGCCGCTCCATTGCCCGCGCCTGCGCTCC
The DNA here is from genome assembly GCF_003997065.1 of Mesorhizobium sp. M6A.T.Ce.TU.016.01.1.1. Taxonomy (NCBI): domain Bacteria; kingdom Pseudomonadati; phylum Pseudomonadota; class Alphaproteobacteria; order Hyphomicrobiales; family Phyllobacteriaceae; genus Mesorhizobium; species Mesorhizobium sp. M6A.T.Ce.TU.016.01.1.1. The sequence continues at coordinate 93,592 of NZ_RZTJ01000012.1, forward strand.
AGCGCGGAACCTTTCTATCGCGGCCTGCTGTTCCTGCTCTCGCGCCAGCCTGTAGACCTCGGGCAAAGGCCGCCAGTCGGCCGGCTTCAGCTTCATGCACCATTGGGCCCGGCGAAAGCCCCAATGCTCGATTCCGACGAGATCCGAGCCGTCGAACCAGCATGAAACGTTCAGCTTGGCGAAGTGCAAGACCCTTGCCGTCCACCAGATTCTCTCAATATCGAGCTCGCCGGTGCCTTCCTTCCATGGGGTGAAACCGCGGCCGGGCCGCTCGGTTAGATCGCTGTCGCGCAAGATGGGCCTCTCGCGTTCACTTTCGGCTAATCGTCGCCAAGGTATTCCACCACGATGCCGAAATCTGGTGTCCCGTGGACATAATGCCATTTGATTCGCCAAAGGCCAGTATTTTCCATACTCTCGAGAGCGTGGACCAAGCCGCTGCCGGTTCGGAATTTCTTTGTCACCAGGTCGTTGACCGCTCGGATCCCGCCTGATCGATTCGCCTTCACATGCTCGTCGTCAGCCATGGCCAACCCTCCCGCTTTGGACTGGAAGCTAAGCCATTTAGCGGTGGATTCACATAGGACGCGCTTCCAGATGATGACCTCTTGACTGTCCGAGCAGGTTAGATGATTCTTGCTGCGTGCCTTGAGAGAAGCGGCCCTAGGCACCATGGTTCAAGCCGCGTGATAGCCGACGATGGGGGAGCCCTTACGTCGTAGACAACGAGCAGCACGGCTGCCCAGCACAACTCTTCTTAAACATCAACAGGCTCGAGGTCCCGCTCACGCGCGTCCGCAGCCCCAATGGTATTGGAAAGAGGCTATGCCCAAATTTGTTGAATATCAGGATGGCGACGTTGCGGTGACTTCACGCAAGCCGCTGCGAGGCACATTGGAGTTGATCACAGACGACGACGATACGGTCGAGCTTTTGCTCGATCGCGTGAACACTGAGTGGCTGATGGGCGCGCTTTGCGAATTCCTAGTGCAAGGCGAAGGCGACGACATGCCGAAAATATCAATTGGCCGACGGTGACCCGGCTTGCCCTAGCGAGCTAATGGCGGCATCCTCCTTACGATGGGGGATGCCGCTCCGAAAAAGCCGAAGGTTGTCTATGGCGTCGGCGTGACGCCATTCGGCATGTACGTGATGGCTCAAAACTATCGGGCGACAGCTGATGCGCTTGAGAACGTGGTCGTTCTCCCGCACTTGACGGATCACCCGCGGCGCTTTCTGTACTACCAGGCTCTCGAACATTTCCTCCGGGCATTCCTGCGCCTGAACAGCCAGGACCTGGAGAAGATCCAAGATTTCCGACACAACTGGGGTGAGATGCTGGACTGCTGCAAAAGCTACGGCCTGCGGTTGTCCGTCAAAGCCGAAGAGTTCATCCGATCAAGCGCGCTCAACAATGACCTCGTCCGGATTCGGTATGAGCTCGTGATCGAAGAGGATGTAACGAAAGGCCGCAAGCCGCGCTCGACCCTGCCCCTTCAAAAGACCATCTACGCGCTCGAACTGGCAGTCGGCGAAGCGATCGAGGCAACAGGCAGAGAAGTGTTCAAGCGGCCAAGACCGGCGATCTGGTCATGATGGCCGGACACTAGGGTCCGAAGCTGATCGCCCCACCGACAAAGGTCTTCGAGGTCGAGAGCGTGAAGGTGAAATCGTCCGTCGATGTTGCGATCCAAGAAATTCGATCGGCGTCATGTGTCGACCTCCTCGCCGCGTGCGACGGCGGCGCCGTTGCGTGGTCCAGGCGGAGGGAGGCCGATCTCGCGGTACAGCTCGTCGAGGTCAGTGCTGGGGATGCAGCGCGGCCGGTATTTGTCCAACAAGCGGTTGACGCCGACGCATTCGGCCTCCGTTCTGTATAGCAACGCCGACCACGACGGCCGGCCGAACTTGGCTTCCAATCCGTCGTGGAAGCTCTTGTCGCCCCAATGAAGATGCCGCCGCCAGGCCTCGTCAGCATCATTGATGGTCAAGGCTGCCGCCACCTGGATCGGCACTGCGGCGTCGACCTTGGCGGCACCGCGGAACAGTTCGACAGTGATCCGGCGCAATTCGGCGGTCGCCACATTGAGTGCTCGCGTTGCTGCCATTTTCGAGCCATTTTCGGCCGACTTTTCGGCTTCCCGCAAATAGGTCAAGCGGGCTTCCATGCGCACGACTTCGGCGATCAAACCTGCCCTTGCGAGAGCGTCAACACCGCGATCTGTAAGGCGTTGCGCTAGGATCTTGAACGCCTTGCGCTCTTGCCTATTGAGGTCAACGGGTGGTGCCGGCATGGTCATGTAAAATTTCCCCTGAAAATTCGAGAAATCTGCGCATGACCCCGAAGCGGTTCCAGGGGCATTTTCCAAACTCGAAAGTTGACCTCCCCCCGGAGGGGGCTGGCGACGGCCGCCTGCTTCTTGGTTGCCACGATCGTCCGCTCGATCTGATTGGGCAACTGGTTGGCGTAGCGCACCGGCCGCCGCGAGCGGTCGGTGAGCGCCTCCAGGCCATCATCCTTGTAGCGGTTGAAGATCTTGTAACCGGTCTTGCGCGAAATCCCGAATTCCCGGCACACATCGCTCATGCCTTCGCCGTCCAGAAGACGGGCCACGAAGCGTAGACGTTCCTCCATCACCGAACACTCTCTCCACGGCATCAACACCTCCGGCCGAAAGCCAAAAGTGTTACCCATGTGTCCGGTACAAAACGTCACCTATGTCCCAGGTCGGGCAAATAAGATCAATCGGTTATGCAAGCAGCCGCTACCATCGACCACTTGCCGGTCGTCAACATCCGTCCGCGCCTCGCAAGCTCTGGTGGCTTGCGGAGCAGTCGGACGACGTGCCAGGCTCCGGGCGCATAGCCGCCGAGAACCACGAGCTTCACGACCACGTAGGTTGAAGCCAGAAGGGCGAGGATGGCGAGGCCGGCAAAACGGATCGATCCCGACCCTCACCGAAGTGCTCGCCATCCCGGCCGGGATCAGCCTTCGCTCGGCACTGGCGTGTTGAGGAGCTGCTGCTCCCAAAGATACGCGATGCCGCTGCCGCCGAAGTGCTGGATGAGAATCTCGGTCAGCTCCTCGACATGCTCGGTGCGCGCCCAATCGCGTTGCCATTCGCCAGCGAGCGCCATCACGGTCATCACGTTCGCGCCGGCCGCGATCATTCGCTGGATGGCAACTTCGTGAGACTCCGTCGAAATCCCGCCCGACGCGTCGGTGATCACGGTCACGTCCCAGCCTTCGCCGGCGGCCTGGATCACAGGCATTGCGACGCAGACCTCGGTCCACAGGCCGGCGATGATCAGCTGCTTGCGGCCGGTCGCCTTGACGACGTTCACCACATTCTCGTCCTGCCAGGTGTTCACCCAGGTGCGATCGATGACTTCCTGGTCCGGAAATACGTCGGTGATCTGCTTAAAGAGAAGTCCACCGCGCGCCGCGATCACGCTGGTGAGAATGGTCGGAACATTGAAGGCTTTTGCTAGCTTCGCCAGCGCGGTCGTGTTGTTGACCACCATGTGCGGATCGTGGCTGTTCAGGCTTGCGAGCTGATAGGGCTGGTGGTCGATCAGAACGAGGACCGAGTCTTCAGGACGAAGAAGCGAATCGAGGCCGTTACGAGGGGTCATCAGGACTTCCTTTCTCTGCCGCTATGGACGGCGATGGGTTTACGGGAGACATGCGCCAGCGGGCGACGTTGCCTGACGCAATTTGCTGTTCCTTTTGGTGATGCGGTAGTGCCATAGTCAGGCAAGCTGTGTCGCGAAACGAGGAACGCCGAATTGGACATCGAAGATCTACAGACGTTCGTCGCAGTGGCCGATGCAGGGGGCGTATCGGCCGCCGCGCGCCGGCTCGGCGTCTCCAAGTCAATCGTCAGTCGGCGGCTCTTTCGGGTTGAAGCGGAGCTTGGCGTCCAGCTTCTTGCACGAACGACCCGCGGCGCCGCGCTCACGGAAGCGGGAATCACGTTCAGAGACCATGCGGCCCGAGCCAGCGCCGAGATCGATACGGCCAGGGAAACGATCCTGCCCAGCGGTGAGTTGCGCGGCCGCCTGAGGGTTGCCATGCCGCTTTCTTTCGGCCCGACCCACTTCGCCCCCGTGCTTGCGGAAATGGCGCAACACCACCCGCAGCTCCACATCCATACCTCCTACAGCGATCGCTTCGTCGATCTGATCGCCGAAGGTTTCGATTGCGCGATCCGGGTCGGTTACCTTCAGGACTCCAACCTGATCGCCAGACGTGTCGGGCCGATCTATGGAAAGCTTGTCGCAAGCCCGGATTACATCAAAGCGCACGGTTCACCTGAGACGGTAGAGCAGCTCGTCAACCACCAGGCCCTCATGCAAGGAACGGAAGCCTGGCAGTTCATGGATGGCGACAAGATCGTCACGGTTCAGCCGCAGGGCAGGTTCAAGGCTGACAACGCCACGGCGCTCGCCGCCGCCGCGGCGGCAGGGCTCGGCATCGCTTGGCTCCCTGATTGCATCACGTATGACCATGTGACCTCCGGAGCGCTCGTTCCGATTATGACACGCTATCCCCCACCTTCGGCAGGCGCGTATGTCGTCCGACCGCCGGGTAAGCACCCCACACGGAAAGTCCGGGTCCTCACCGAGATGCTGATCGAGTACTTCGCACGAAATCCGGACGTTTGGGGTCTCGACCGTTAAAACACGAACGGGGCGAAGCCTTATTAAAGAATCGCGTTCGACGGTCGCTCTACTGCGAGCCGCTGAGCTCGACGACATTGCCCGCACGTTCCACTTACTGCGACACAGCTTGACGTATCACAGGACTAGTTGGGCAGACGATCGCTCGCCAGTTTAGGCATTCGTCGGGCCGAAAGCGCTGTTCCCGCTCGCGCGGTCCGGATTAATCGAAATCGGGCATTCGCATCGGCATGGGCGAGGCCCCCCGGAAACCCAAGAGAGGATGAGGCGCATGAGTTGGAACCCGGCAATCGAACCGGGCTGTCCCGATGAGGTTGGCCTCGACGCGATCGAAACGCTCATCGTCCCGCGCGCTCGAGACCTGGGCGGCTTCGAGGTTCGGCGCGCCCTGCCCGCACCCAAGCGGCAGATGGTCGGACCGTTCATCTTCTTCGATCAGGCCGGCCCGGCCGAGCTGCTGACCGGGCAAGGCGTAGATGTCCGACCGCACCCGCATACCGGTCTCGGCACCGTTACGTACCTCTTTCGCGGCGACTTCCATCACCGGGACAGCACCGGGGCAGACCAGATCATCCGTCCCGGCGAATTGAACTGGATGGTCGCCGGGCGCGGCGTGACCCATTCGGAGCGCACTTCCTCGGCCGCCCGGAGCGGTCCGAACAGCCTGTTCGGAATACAGACCTGGGTTGCGCTGCCCGACCGCCACGAGGACATGGCGCCCATGTTCGAGCATTATGGCCAGGAGGCGCTCCCGGTGATCGAGGATCGCGGCGTCTCGGTCCGGCTGATCCTCGGGGAGGCCTATGGTGAGAAGGCCCCCGCGACAATGTACTCGGAGACGTTCTATGCCGACGTGGCGCTCGAAGCAGGAAGCCGATTGCCGATGCCGCACGATCACGAGGACCGGGGCATCTATATCGTCGAAGGCTCGATCTCCATCGCCGGGCAGGAATACGAGGCATCTCAGATGATGGTCTTCCGCCCCGGCGACAGGATCACGGTCGCGGCCGGCGACAGAGGCGCGCGGCTGATGATCCTCGGCGGCTCGACCCTTTCGGGTCCCCGCTACATCTGGTGGAATTTCGTCGCCTCATCCAGGGAGCGCATCGAAGAGGCCAAGGCCGAATGGCGCGCTGAGGACTGGGGCAAGGGACGTTTCGATCTTCCCGCCAATGACCGGGATGAGCACACTCCACTTCCGGACTGACCGGTGTGCGGACAAGTCGATCGCCCATATGCGACCGGGGCGATCGCAGAAGACACGAACGACGTCGCGTGCCGGCTGAATGCTGGATGGAGACAGGGAAAATGAGCAACAAGTGGCCCCTCCTCGACTGCCTCAGTTGGCGCGAGACGTGTTCTGCCTGCATCTATACTTGCAGATCGCCGGCAAGTATCGGCTGACTCATACCCGTGGCTCAACTATTCCTGGAATGCGACCTTCTATGTCACGCCTAGTGGCCTGACATCACGGGTCACAGTCGATCCTGGTGGATGGCGGCGTGACAATCCCAAGGCCGCGCTGAGGACGTCGCGTTGACACGCAGGAGTTCAAGTTAGCCACTCAACCACACCGCTAGAGGAGCAATTCCCATGAAGGTTCGCAAGTTCACCATCACCGACGCAGTGCTGGAGCGTTCCCCGGGACAGGACGGAGACGTGTTTGTGGGCAATCTGGTCGACCAGCGCCATGCCTCCCCGATCACCATCGGGTACGGGCGCTATGGACCGGACCAGACACTTGAGGAGACAATGGCCGTCGATGATGTGATGGTCGTCCTCGAGGGGCGGCTTTCGGTGTCCGGAAAGTCAGGCAGCGTCACCGCAGGGCCGGGCGAGATCGTCCATATGCCCAAAGGGCAGAAGGTGACGATCCGCTCGCACGAGCAAGGCGCGCTCACCGCCTATGTCACCTATCCCCACTGGCGGGAGGCACGCCAGTAAGTCCTCCCCGCAACGCCGCAGGCTCGACGTCCACGCGGATCATGCTCAACCGAGTAGGCGTTGAGGTCTTGCCTGTGCAGATCTGGCGCGTGGCCTCTCCACTTTGTCCCAGCGACGCCTCGCGCCCGCAGGCTCAAAGCTGTGCAAATCCGCCGTTCACGAACACCTCGCGCCCGTCTGGAAGCTGCTGTCGTTGCTCGCGATTTGCAGCCCACATGCCATGCCGACACAGCCGGCAACCCAGTCCCAAGCATCCCGATAGCGCCCGATCGTTTGCAAGCCTTGAAGAACTTCGATCGCAGCGGCGGTCAGAATGAGGAGCACGGTCAGCTTTGCCCTGTGATCCGGCCAAGCAAAATATCCGATGGTCGCCAGCACGACAAACGCAGCCGCGTGATTGAGTTTGTCATGACCAAGGGTGATGGCGATGCCAAACATCTGCAAAAACCACCCAGGCGAAAGGGTTAGCAGGAGAATGCCAGCCAGCGCGGCCAGAAAAGCAGTCCTTGCTGTGACGATATGTGATCTTACATGCGACAAAGGTTTTGTCAGTCTTTCATTAAAAAGCGCAGGCTCTCAGGCTCACGGCCGTGCTTGCTAGTTGTAAGTTCACTTCCCAACGACCTGGCGCATCGGTCGAACGGATGAAGCCTAATAAATTCCTACACAGTATACGGGTAGAGAATGCGGAACGACTTTTGATGGGTTGCTCTCAAGCATGCCGGTGAGTTGTTCTGCCCGAACATCGGGCTCGATCATGTGGATACCCAGCCAAGAGCAGCTTTCCCTCCGGTCTTCCAGTGACCACACCTTCAATGTCACCCTGTTTGAGGGTCTGCACTCGTCGGATTTCTGCGGGTGGATCGAGGCCCATGCTCGTAATCGGACTGTGCTGGCGGTCACCACTCCTACTGTCGAGAGGCTCTATGGAAACGAAATCCGTGCAGCCTTCGCAAGTGTCGGTTTGAAGCCGTCCTGGCTCGTGTTGAACTGCACCGAGCGGACGAAGACCATGAAATCCGTGTTGACCGTTTGTCGCGCAGCCTCAGACGCCGAGATCGATCGCCGGGGTGCGTTGGTGGCAATCGGGGGTGGCGTCTGCTCAGATATCGTTACGCTGGCGGCTTCGATGCTACGCCGGAGTTTGTCTCACCTTCGCATCCCCACCACCTTGATTGGGCAGGTGGATGCCGGAATCGGACTGAAGGGTGGCGTCAATTTCGGAGAAGGCAAGAACTACCTTGGTTGTTTCCACCCACCGGAAGCTGTCGCGGTGATCCCGTCATTACTCAAGACCCTGGGCGTCGATACGGTCAGGCAGGGGGTGGCCGAGATGATCAAGGTCGCCTGCACCTCCGACACAGATCTCTTCCGGATGATCGAAGAGATTCGCGGAGGTGGGCTGCAGTCCTGGGTCCGAAACGGCGACTCGTTGGCTCACGAGCCCATCCAGCGCGCCATCGCCGCCATGCTGGGAGAGCTTTCGAAGAACCCCTTCGAGATTACATCCTACGAGAGGGCGGTAGATCTGGGTCACACGATCGCCCATCCGCTTGAAGCTTCGACCCATTACGAGCTCCACCACGGCTTTGCCGTCGCGATCGACCTCGCTTTTTCCAGTGTTCTCGGTTGGCACCTCGGTTGGCTCAGGGAGCAAACGGCCCTGCGCATAGTGGATCTGTTGGTGGCAGTTGGCTTGCCGATCTGGCACGAGCATCTGAACGAAGACTTGGTTTCGAGGTCGTTCCGGGCCGCCGCCAAGCATCGAGGTGGCAATATAAATATGGTGGTGCCGACCGACCTTGGCCGCTATCGCTTCCTCAAGCGGGAAGATCAGTGTCCGCCGGGATTGATACCCGAGGTTCTCAGCTATTTGCGCGCTCGGAGCTGGCAGGAAGCTGTTTCCAATAGCGGTTCGGCTCAATATGGGGTGGAACTTCCTGTTGGGGGAAATCCTGCCAGGATTGGCCTGCAATGAGCGTAGGGCCTTTCCTTTCAAGGCCAAGTCCGGACCGAATTTCAGTTCATGCTGAGGCGCTTGCCGGCGAACTGCTGGCGCTGCCGATTCGGCCGTGCATGCCCGACGGGGAGATCGCCTACGTTACCGCGATCGTCGGCTCGTCCCGGACGTACTGATGACGCGGGTCTGCGTCCTTGGCGGGAGCTCGCCCTTCACGGTAGCGCTCGTCGATGCGATTGAGGGAAGCAAGGCGTTAAGCCACCGGCTGGGCGAGTGGGTATTAGTCCTCCAAGGGCGCAACGTGCAAAACGTTGATGCGGTTGCACATTATGCCCGGCACCGGCTGGGAGCATTCGGAACGTCGGTCATATCCACGACGGACCTCGATGCGGCCCTGGCCGATGCGGAGATCGTCGTTGTCCAGACGCGCTTCGGCGGGCTTGAGGCGAGGGCCGATGACGAACTCTTCGCAAGCGAGCTGGGATGCATAGCTGACGAAACGTTGGGACCCTGCGGCCTGCTCTCTGCCTTCCGTCAAATACGGCCGGTAGACGATCTCGCGATCCGCATGAAGGCAATATGTCCCGGTGCCTTCGTCGTGAACATGATCAACCCGCTGAGCCTGACGACGGCCATGATGCTCCGCCGCGGCTTGGCTGCGGTCGGCATCTGCGAGCTTCCCCTTGCCACGCTCCAGGCTTTCGCGCGGGCGCTGCGCATCGATCCGACCGAACTTTGCTGGAGTTACGAGGGCCTCAATCACAGAGGCTTTATCCCCATCGCCAGGACCCGTGACGGGGAGGATCTCCTGCAGCGCGTCCTCCGGTTGGCCCCAGATAGCGCAACGCAGAAGTACCGGGACGATATTCTTCGCCTTGGCGCAATATCCACGAAATACTTCGCTCTTTTCGACGGCGGGGCTTCGCACAACAAGGGTCGGGCGGTCGCGCTGATATCTCTGCGAGATGCGATTGCCAAGGATCTTATCGCAGATCCTACACAGTGCCCGGCGCAAATAGCAAAGCGTGATATGCCTTGGTATGCGCAAGCTGTCGTGCCGCTCGTCGCCGCACGCGTCGGAGCGCAGGGCTACGATGCCACCATAAACGTCGCAGTGGATGGACCTCTCGTTCACGAGCGACGAGTCCGCGTCCTCGGTGATCGCATCGATATTCTTGAATCCGAACCAGCCAACGGTCCATTCCGCGACTGGCTCGCGGCGTTCGAACATCACGAACGATTGTGCCTGGCAGCGCTCGCCGATCCTACGCCGTATACGATCGGCGCAGCGCTTGAGGCCGATCGGATCACGCCTTCCGACAAAGTTCAGACTGCAGCTGCGCGAATTTTCCGGACCTGGCGCGATGCTGCCGGCAATCCGCCAACCGTGCGAGGCCCGCAATGATCAATAAGGACATTGCTGTCTTTGATATCGGCGGCACGCATTTTCGTTCGGCGCTGTGGACAAATGGAAGGCTGGGTCCAGTAAAGCGACGACCTGCGATCAACTACCTTAACACGGCCCACCACAGCCCCGTCGAACTCCAGGAAGCGTTGGCCGACTATCTGGTGGCCGAGACTGAGCGTCTGCAACTGGAGAGCGGAACCGCGATAGATCATGCCGGCATCTCACTTGGAGCACCCTTGAATGCTCGCAGCGGTCGTGTGCTGCAATCTGGCCCACTCTGGGGCCCGAGATCAGGACCCTTCGAGCTCCAGGCGGCGTTGACACGCCGTCGGCTGGACACCCGCTGGACGATCGCGAATGACGTGACCGCTGGACTGGCATCCTACATACAGACCTGCGATCCGGGGAGCCATTCGCGTATCTTGTTCGTCACGGTGAGCACCGGGATCGGGGCGAGGCTCTACGATTTCGCGCGAGGCGGCGTGCCGGTCGATCCCGTACACGGGATACAGGGCGAAATTGGCCATATCAAAGTAGAGGCTTTCTTCCGCGGCACGCGTCTTAAGTTTACCTGCGATTGCGGTGGATGCGACCATCTGAACGCCTATTCGTCCGGACGCGGCGTGTTGAAACTGCTGCGCGAGTTGTCAGCCCGTTCCCCGGACGCGCTGGCAGCCTCGACGATGGCCGCAGCACGCGACGGTGACGATGATGCCATACTCGCGGCGTTCTCGCGTGGGGTGGCGGCCGCTGATGCCCTCGCCTTAGACGTCCTCGCTACGATCACGCGACCGCTGGCAACTATTTTCTCGGCGCTCCTGACGCACGATCCGCTACTCGATTCAATTGTTCTCACCGGGGGTGTCGTGGATGCACTCGAACCGGCCTATTCGGCCAGCCTTGATCGGCAATTCCGCGACCATGGATTGTTCCAGATCACTGAATGCGATTCGTCCTATTTCGCCCGCCGGCTCCGTGTCGTCGCGCCGGGGGACCTGTCTGGACTTATCGGTGCTGGCCATCTCGCCGAAATGGCGGATGAGGGGCGAAGCATCCATGTTTTCCGGTGATCGGATCAGCTTGACCGGATCGAAGTCGCACCTCGCTCTTGTGCGGCCGTCGGGCATGGGTGCCCCAAGACTGGAGCAGGTCCGGACACCCGTGGCGCTACCGGGCGATTTTGTCTGCCGGACCCTCATTGCCGGCGTCTGCGGGACCGACCTCCAGATTCTACGCGGCGTGCGCGACGATCCAGCCCGGATCCTTGGCCATGAGGGCGTAGCGGTTGTCGAGGAAGTGGCCGCGAAAGCGGATCAACGCTGGCTAGGTGCGACGATTGCGGTGAATCCAACGCCTGACTGGGGCACCGCTGAACTTGGCCATACTCTCGACGGGATGATGCAGCAGCGCTTCCTCGTGCCTGCTCGGTTGCGGTCCTTGGTCGTTTCGTCGCCCGCGGAACTGGCTGCCGATCTCGCTATTCTCGCTGAGCCGCTCGCATCCGTCCTAACTTGCGGAGGCATTCTCAAGCGGGTCGCGGAGCCGATCCGTGTATTGGTGGTGGGACGAGGTACGATCGGCCAACTGCTTCGTATTGCGCTCAAAACTGCCTGCGCGTCGGTTCGGGACGTAGTCGTCATAGGGACGAAAGAGACGGCCGGTGTTGAGAACGGAGCATTCGACACTGTGATCCTATGTTCCTCGCGCCAGGATGTAGCGGCCGCCCTCAGTATCGGGCTAGACTCCTTGTGCGACGGCGGCATCCTCCATCTCTTCGGAGGTCTCCCCTCTGAGGGTCGGGACCCGCGTCTGCCCGGGGTCAATCTCAGCGAGATCCGCGCGCGAAATACCGGCGGACGTGTCGGTTGGCCGCTTGCCGAGCAATGCCAGACAACTATCGGCCACAAGCGGGTGGCGATCACGGGGCACCGCGGTTCTTCCAACGCGATGCTGACACGGGCAATGCTCGAACTCAGCGCCCGCCCCAATACCTATCGGCCGCTTCTTACGATCGTGACAAACCCGGAGGAAGCTATCCATACATTACGCGACGCTGTCGGCTATCCGCCGGTTAGATCCTGGACCAAGCTTGGGATCGACTTTCGGAGGTGGCGAACTTGAGGGGAACGTCCGTTGACGAGTAACGCGCCTTTGACTGTCTCACAGAGTAGCTATCGACCACAGATCGGGGTTGCGCTGTGGAAGGTGGGCGATCGGGGCCTGACCGGCTTTGAAACCGCCGCCGCTGCGCATCTCGATCACGTTCACGTCGACTTGGGTGGCCCGAACCGCGGTCCCGATCTCACAGATATCGGAATACTGGCGGCGTTCGACACAACGTCACGCCGTTTCGCGCTTCCGATCACCGCCCTTGCAGTCAATCGGCTCAACGATCTCGGCCTGACCGCGCCAAAGGGCAGCCAGGAAGCATTGGAAGTCCGGCGAAGTATCTTGCATGCAATTAGAGTGGCGGACCGTCTGCGGGTGCCCAGGATCATCATTCCGGGTTTTCGCCAGAGCCTCGTTCGGACGTCGCGGGACATGGCTAGAACGGCTGAAGTGCTGCGTTTCGCGCTTGGTCCCGCCCAAGCCGCAGGGATTACTTTGGCATACGAAAGCGGGCTTGACTCCGAAAGAACCCTCCAGATTCTTCAAGCTGTTGGCCAGCCGGGCATCTGCGTACAGTTCGACACGGGAAATCCCGCTATCTACGGGCATTCTGCGGCCTCCAATTGGGCGCGACTTGCTGACGTCGCCTCGCCGGACGTCCACCTTAAGGATGCTTTGTCGGTCGAGGGGGATGTGCCGCTGGGCGACGGTGTAGCCGAACTAGAGCTTACGTTCATTGCATTCGCACACCAGCCGACGCCTACATCCTTCACACTCGAGGGCGACTACAGCGACGATCCTGGACCTCGCATCAGTCGCGACCTCGCTCGCCTGAAGACACTCATCAGAAGGTCGATGTTGTCGAACTGCCTGGACTGCCCAGATGAGCGACGGCACGTCTCTGCTTCAATGTATCGATAGATGGGTGGCTGTATAATGAAACCTGCCATTGCGAACGCCTACAGGCTGATTTTTTTCGGCGGCTCGATGATTGCTCGCATGGGCATCCTGTGCGTCTCAGCCCTGCTCATTCTATTGATTTATGGCCAAGCCAAACTGTCAGCAGAGGAGAATGGCATAACCCTGCATTACACCTCTGGCGGTTCGGCTGCTGCAATCGCGGCCGCGGGCTTCAACCTCGCTGACGTGCAATATGTCGAGCAACTCAATGCGCTTCCTCCCGGGATGAAGGGGCTGATCTGGCTTGACGAGAGCAGCGGCGTCACGCCGCGTTTCATCGCCAAGGTCAAGCCGTTCATCGGCAACCCGAAGCTGTTCGGCTTTCGCCTCTGTGACGAGCCTGACATCACCGGCAAGTACCACTCCCCGGCAGTCAGCCCGGCAGCCCTCAAAGCCGAGGCTGACTGGATCAAGGCCAATGTGCCCGGGGCCGTGACGTTCGTCACGCTGATGGACATGGGGTCTTTTGAAGCCCCCCACTTCATGAACACCTTCAATCCCGCCAACACCGGGATCGATCTCTTCGGCCTCGATCCGTATCCGGTACGCGGCAAGATTTTCGATTTGGACTTCATCGACAGGACGGTCGAGGCAGCCGTTGCCGCGGGCATCCCGCTCAACAAGATCGTGCCTGTGTTCCAAGCCTTTGGCGGCGGCAACTGGAGGACCTATACCGGCGGGGTCAGAGACGTTTATAAACTGCCGACACCGGACCAGGCCAACCAGATATTCGCGCGCTGGGCAACCTACGCTCCCAATCCCGTGTTTGACTTTGCCTACGCGTGGGGATCGCAGAACGGGGACACCAAGCTGGGCAGCGCCAGTCCAGAGGCACTAAGCCTTCGCGCGGCGTTCAAGGCACACAACACGGCGCATTCGCGGTAGGCCCGATATCCGTGGACCCGTGTCCACGGTCACGTTTGAGTCTCCAGTTCGAGATAATAATGCATCACGTCGCCGAGGCTCTGCGGAAGATCGACACGGGGCTGCCAGCCGAGCGCGCGCAACCGGCTGACATCGACCACCTGCCGCCCGATATCCACCGCCCGTCCCGGCAACTGCGCCAGCGCCGGATCGGCAATCCCAGCCGCGGCGACGAGCAGATCGTAGACTGTGGCGATCTGCGTCTCGCGCCCTGAGGCGACGTTATAGAAAATATCGCCGGCCCCGGCAAAACCGATCGCGACCAGCGCACTCGCCACGTCGCGCACGTCGATGAAATCGCGCCAGGCGGTCAGCGGACCGAGGGCGATGCCATTGCGGCGCCCCACCCTTAGCTCTGTGAGTTGGCTGGCGATGCGGCCGGCGACATGGCGCTCCTCCTGGCCCGGACCGACGACGTTGAAGATGCGCGCCACACGGCCGTCGATCCTTCCCGCGCGCGTTGCGATCCGCACGATGTCCTCGCTGGTGCGCTTGGTCGCGGCGTATAGGTCAATCGGCTCTGTCGCGCCGGTTTCGACCAGCGGCAAACCCCCACCGCCGAGTTCGCCATAGATCGAGCCCGAGGATCCCAGCACCAGCACCGCGCCCCGCCCGGCCAGCGCATCGCAGAGATGGCGCGTGACGACGATGTTGTTGGTCACCAGCCGATCGAATGGTTCGTCGCGCAACGATCCGGCAAGATGGAAGACGATATCAGGCGCGGTTTCCGCGATCAGCCGCGCCGCTGCCGCCGCGTGCGACAGGTCGGTAGCGACATAGGCATAATTCGGCCCGTCGGGCACCAGAGCATTTGGCAGCGGCGCAGCGTGCTCGGCACCGCCGGGATGGATGTGGTGCGTGAAGCGTGTCGCATTGCCCGGCGAACGGCCGGCGCCGATTACCCGGCAATCGCCGCGATCGCACAAAGCGCGCACCAGATAGCGGCCGATGAACCCTTGTGCGCCGGTGACCAGTATCGTCCGCGTCACGTCATATCACCCAGGCAATCGCGCACGCCGTCGGCCAGCGCGATCTCCGCCCGCCAGCCTAGCGTCTCGCGCGCCAGCGAGACGTCGGCGACGAGATGCTCGATGTCGAGGGCGCGCGATCGGTCGCCCTGTTCCTCAACGATAAGCGCGTCCGTTCCGCCGCCGATCCTCGCGAAGGCGGCGGCGAGCGCGGCGACGTCGGTCCCGATGCCGGAGGCTATGTTGAGCGTCAGGAGGCCAGGCTCGTCGCGCGCGGCGGCCATCAGCAATCCCCGCGCCAGATCGTCGACATGCAGGTAATCGCGCGTCGTATCGGCCGAGAAGACGCGCATCGGCTGTCGCAGGCGCGCCTGTGCCGCCAGACGGCCGACCAGCCCGTTCGCCCGCATCCCCGGGCCGTAGACCGAGAAGGGCCGAACAATGATTGCCGACCCCAGCGTCCCTCGCCGCACCGCACCCGAGACGAGTTGCTCCGCCGCCGCCTTTGCCGCGCCATAAGGCGAGAGTGGCAGGAGCGGCGCGCTCTCCGATACGCACGCGGTGTCCGGGCGACCATAGACCTCGGCCGACGACACATGGACGAAGCGCCGCACGCCAATCCGCTCGGCGGCGGCGAGCAACGTCGCCGTGCCCAGCACATGTGCGCGGGCGAATGCCGCCGGCGCGTCGAACGAAGCCGCAACGGAACTAGGCCCGGCAAGATGAACGATGGTGTCGATCCCGGCGAACAATGCCTCTAGCGCCGGCTGGTCGCAAATGTCGATCGCTCCCGCTTCCCCGTCGATCGGGCCGACATGCGCCACGCATGCATCCTCGCCGATCCGGCGCAGCACCGCCCGGCCGATAAAGCCGTTCGCACCGGTGATGCCGATCACGCCTCGTACCCCCGTGCGGCGAGGCGACGGCGCACTGGCTCCGGCAGCTCGTCGCTACTGAGCGCACCTGCCGCGCCGACATGGACCCGCAGCACGCCGGCTTCCGTCATCGCGTCGCAGACATAGTCTTCGTTGCCGCCCGCGACCCGGATCTCGCGCGCGACCTCCCCCGGCCACCATGCTTCGAAGGCGGTATCGCCCAAGAGCAAGGCTTCGGCGGCAGCCAGCTTGGCGGCGTCATTGACGTCGATCCATGAAGCCTGGTGGCGATATAGCCGCACCACCGCACCAGCAGCTATCAACAGATTGGCGGCATCGACCAGGCCGAGCGGCGTGCGCTGCGGCAGGCTGCCCAATGCGGCAGCGGTCACCACCGCAAGCCCGCTGCCGACCAGGATCGGATAGACCGGCTTCTCGCGATAGGCGGTGAGCCGATCAGGATCACCCGCGTCCACCTCGAGCGCGCCGTAGGGCATGCGGAATGGCTCGTCATGCGCCGCCAGCGTCATCGCCGCGCCGGACGCACGATGCGCAGCGGCCAGCGCCGCCAGATCGAGCGTGGTGAGATTGTCGGCATACACCACCAGCACGTCGCCGGCGTCGCCCGACAGCATTGTCGCCGCGCCGAAATTGCCCTGCGGCACTTCCTCGATCAAGGGAGCTAACGCCACGCCGATGCCGGCGGCGCGTGCGGCGAAATCGGCGATCCTGTCCGCCTCACGCGCTGCATCGGCACGGGTCAGCGCAATGAAGATGCGCCGGCATCCGCCACGCGCCATCATCCAGATGTTGCGCTCGAGCAGGCTGACCCCGCCGACTTCGACCAGCGGCTTGCGCCCGACTACGCCGGAGCGCGCCATGCGCTCGCCCTGCCCGCCGGCCATGATCAGACCGGTCCATGCGCCACTGCTCATCGCGGCGTCTCGATGCCGGTGCCGCGCATCGCTGCCAGCGTCGCCTCCACCATGTGCTGCCGAGTGAAGCCGGACAGGAATCGGGCATAAGCTGCGGTCCGCAGCCGCTCGGCGAGGCCGGGTTCGCGGATCATCCGCTCCAGCGCATCGGCCAGCCGCGCCGGCGCGTGCGGCGGCACGACCAGTGCGTCGATTTCGGGCCGCAGGAAATCGCGCACCCCGACATTGTCGCACGCGACAATCGGGCACCCAGAGGAGGCGGATTCGAGCAAGGCGGTCTGCAATCCCTCGCGATACCACGATGGGATGCAGGCGATGTCCGCCCCGGCGTACAGCGCAGTGATGCTCGGCTGGTACCCGATGAATGCCACATCGGGATAGGAGCGTGCCCGCGCCAGTTCCGCTTCCGTCAGCGCGTCGGCGCGGCCGCTCATCGGGTTCGAGGTGAACACCATGCGATGCGCCACGCCGCGCTCGGACAGGAGGCCCGACGCGGCGGCCGCGTCCAGCACGCCCTTGTCGCGCAACAGTCGCCCGGGAACGAGTATCGTCGGCCGTGCGCCGACCGCGCGCGCTTGCTTGTAGGGGAAGTCCTCCGGCATGACGCCGCAGCCGCCGGTGACGATCACGCGGTCCGCTGCGACGCCGGTGCGCCTGATCAGTTCGGCCTTGTCCTCGTGATTGTGGACGATGACGATCGCGCGACGGCTAGCGAAGGCGAAGCGATAGACAATGCAGATCAGCCGGGTCGTCAGGCTGCCGCGCTGCGACTCCGAGAAGGACGCGCCGAGTCCAGTGACCAGATAGATCGCATGCCGGTTGCTGAGCCTGACCCACGGCCCGGCCAGCAGGATCGACAGTGCCGACCACAGGATGAACACACTGCCCGGACTGAACAGCGCCGCTCGCGCCGCCATCAAGCTGGCGCGCGCCAGCCGCAATAGGCTCGGCCGCCCGCGATTGCGCGAGAACGGCATCGTCCGCGTCGCGATGTCCGGCGCCAGCGCATCGCGTGCGGCATCGATCGCCGGCCTGGAATCCCAGCCGGCGGTGGCGAGCCCGTTGTCGTCCGGCGACCACACTTCCACGGCGTGGCCCGCCTCGGCCAACGCGGTGCTGACGTGGTTGAAATCGGAAATCCAGCGCGGCAACGCGGTGACGACGACGATGATGCGGCGTCCCTTGCGCATCACGCGCTGTCGGTCTTGTGCCGTGCGGCGACGAACGCGGTTTGCGGACCGCCCATCGGGAGCCACCGGCCTATCCCGTAGCGCAGGAACATGTGCAGCCGGTAGTAAGGCGCGGCCGCCCAGCCCTGCGCGAGAGGGGCGTGGCTGTCCGGTGCCGCTGCGACGCGCCGGCTGCCCAGCACCGTGCTGAGCGCGGTCGACAGCCCGACCGGATAGCGCCGCATCGCGATCATCTTGAGCCCGGCTGCGTCCAGCAACCGCTCGATCGCCGGCGCATCGAAGAACCACATATGCGTCGGCATGTTCGGCCGCCCGACAAGCCGCTGCCAGAAAGGCGACAGGTTGGAAAACAGCCCGACCTCGAAGCAGACCGTGCCGCCAGGCGCCACCTTCGCCGCGATCGCCCTTAGCGCCGCCACCGGATCGGGGAAGTGACTCAGCAGATCGACATGGAAGCTGGTGTCGTAGCGCCCTTCGGGTAGACGGCTGTCCTCGATCAGAGCGCGCTCCACCGTGATGCCCAGCGTGCGTTCCAGGCGCGTGGCGCGTTCGTCGGACGGCTCGACCGCCTCGACCGTGAAACCGGCCCGGATCGCCGCCGCGGTGAACTCGCCGTCACCGCAGCCGATCTCAAGCAGCCGTCCACGCTGCGTGAACGCCTTCACCCAGCCGACCCGCGCGCGCGCCGGCGCGGAATAATAGACGCTGTGGTGATGATCGATCGACGCGTCCACCGGATGGGCCGGCAACGGATCGATATAGATGACCCCGCACACGCACTGCCGGCCGCTATACTCCCCTTCGCGCAACGCCACCGGACCGGCATTGGTCCGGCAGATTGGACAGGCGCCCGATCGTTGCAAGTTGCTTCCCTCCATACTGCCATCATCATACAGGCAGCGTGACGCTTCTCTGACATCTATCTGGATGATGCCGTCGCCTATAAAAGGCGTCTCTATCGGCGGCGTTCAGACGAGCCCGATCCTGGCCAGGTGCTTCATCATGCGCAGCCGGAACATCAACGGCCGCAGCCTGTGAATTGAAAAGCCCGCGCCTCCGGGAGAGGTCGCGGGCAAAGGTCTGTTGGGATCAGAGGGACTGATCCAGCTGTAATGTGGGTACCTTCCATGATCAGCGCATCGGTCAAACGGATGAAAGCCCGCGCCCCTGTGTTCCACACGGAAAACAAAACCGTCGCACAAGGATTGGTGAAATAGGTGGCGCTGCTGCTCGGCAAGACGCAGCAATCTTGCTAAAGTCGGCGGTGGGAGGAGACGAACATGCAATCGCTGCCGATAGCCCATCCAGGCGTAGCGAAGGCGACAGCCGGCGCATCGCTTCCGCTGGCCTATTCCACCGCGACGCTCTGCTGGCTTCTGTCCGCCGGCGTCTACATCGCAGCCAAATGGGTTGCCCCCGAGATGCCGCCTTGGGCGCTCTGCTTCTGGCGGCTGGCGCTCGCCTGCGCGATCCTGCTGCCTATCGTCCATCGCCATCATGGGGCGATGCTCGCGCTGATCCAATCCCGGGCGATCGAGGTGCTGGCCATTGGCGCCATCGGGCTGACCCTCTGTCAGGGCATGATCTACACAGGCCTCAGTTACACCAACGCGACGACCGCCGGCATCATCATGGCCTTGTCGCCGATCATGACCATGGTGCTTGCCCGCTTCGTGCTCGGCGAGCCCCTCGGCGTCTGGAAGGCGCTTGGCGCGCTGCTCGCCGTGGTCGGGATGGTGGTGATCGTGGCGCGCGGCGACCTTGCCGCGCTGATGCGGCTTCAGTTCAATCCCGGCGAGTTGTGGATCGTCGGCAGCGCGTTTTGCTGGGGCCTCTACACCGTGCTGCTGCGTCGTTCCAAATTCGCTATCGAGCTTCTGCCGATGGTGGTCCTGCTGCTAGCAGCCGGCGCGCTGGCCGCACTGCCCCTCTATCTCTGGGAACTGTTCTCCGGGGAGCGTTCGGCGCTGCATGCGAACGGCCTTCTGGCACTCGCCTATGTCGCTGGCCCGGGAGGCGCTCTGATGTATTACCTCTACAACCGCAGCGTCGAGACGCTTGGCGCCGGGCGCGCCAGCATGCTGCTCTATCTGCAGACTGTCTTCGTCGCCGTGCTCGCTTACCTTTTCCTCGGGGAAAGCTTGCACGACTACGACCTCGCCGGCGCTGCCTTTATCGTCGCCGGCCTGCTGCTCGCCACCGCGATCAAGCCCAGGCAGCGCACAGTGCATGTCGCGTAGGGACTTGCTGACCACGTACTCGGTTACATCTGCACGATCAGGTCGATTTCCGTGCGATAATGCTTGATATGGCGCTCTCCCGCTACTCCAGATAAATTGAGAGCAAGGGCAGATCATTGCAGTCGGCTGTTGTGTCGTAGCACGAGGCCGACCGCGCCGAGCAATGCGTCGTTCTCTGTGTGCTTGCCAACAATTATCCGCGTCCGCAGGGCGGGGGCGATATCGCGGGACTTGATGAGCGTGTGGCGTTCATATGACGCGATCAGCGGTGCCAGGAGAATGTCGCCTGCCAAAGCCATGCGGCCACCGATGATGATGAGCGGCGGATTGATCACAGAGCCGATCAAGCCAAGACCACGGCCGGCGAACTCGGCGGTGTCCTCGATCATCCGCAACGCCCCGACGTCGCCCTGTTCTGCCATCATGATCACGTCGTCCATCGTGACCGGCCGCCGCACGATGCGCGAAATCTGCTCGAGCGGCCGGGCAAAACTGGCATAGAGCTCCAGGCATCCGCGATTGCCGCACCGGCAAAGATCGCCGCCGGGATCGATGCTGATGTGCCCGAATTCGCCGGCGCCGCCAGCGATGCCCGTCACTAGCCGGCCGTGCTGGACAATGGCCCCGCCGACGCCCAGATCGATCTTGAACAGGACGAAATCGTCTTGGCCGACGGCCGCGCCCCACATCAACTCCGCAATGGCCGAGCAGTTGCTCTCATTGTCGGCGAAAATCGGCTGTTCGAGGACCGGCCCGAACACATCGCGGATGTTGACCCCGGCCCAGGTCGGAACAATACTCGCACGCAGCACCACTCCTTCGCGGCTGACAGGGCCAGAGACGGAAACCCCAACCCCCAGGAGCCCCGCCATCGGCAGACCGTTCTCGTCGTAACATTGGGCAATTGCTGACTTGGCGAGCTGGGCCGCCTGTTGCGGCTGGTAGTCCAGCCCCATAGGAATAGTTTGTTCGACAATGACAGAATGCGACACGTCCGCGACGACGCATCGTATCTCGTCGAGGCCCAGGTGGATTCCGACGCAGGTGCCCGCAGCGGGATTGAGCGTCAATGTCGCGGCAGGCCTGCCGATACCCCTGATCCCGTCATGATGGGCCGAGGATTCGATCACCATTCCGGATTTTCTCAAGCCATTGAGCGCGGTTGAGACCGTCGACCGCGCCAAGCCGGTGATATGCGCGATTTGCGACGCGGAAAGCACGCCACGCTCACGCAGGCATCGCACGATCAGGCTCTCCGGTGATGCGGAGGGCTGGTCGATCAGCCAATTTCTAAGCGAAGGTTTGTTCATGGTGAGCACAAAGGACGTTGACTGATAGCCCAAATATGTCATCTTGGAAAGAACAGAGATACCTGCATCTCACCGGCGGCGGCTTCAAATCGCGGTCACAAGCGGTCGATACGAACCGTACAGCACATATGGGAGTGAAACGATGGAATATCTGAGGACGGTCCTTGCGGCCGCTACGGCGTACACTCTTGTTGCGGGAGCCGCATTCGCAGAGCCCAAGACCAATCTATTGCATCAATGGGCGACCGGATCGGACGCCCAGGCTATTGCAAAGCTCGGCGAGATGTTCACCGCGAAGGGTGGCACCTGGCAGCAGACTTCCATCGCAGGCCACACGGCCAACACGCTGGCGAAACTGCGCGCCGACGTGATCGCCGGCAACGCACCGCCCGCGGTGCAGCTCAAGGGGCCCGAGATCGCCGAATGGAACGAGACCGGCATGACAGCCAATCTCGACGAACTGGCAAAGGCGGAAAATTGGGAGAAAGTAGTCGCTCCCGAATTGCTGCCGGTGATGAAGCCAACCGGAAGCTGGGTAGCGGCGCCGATGAACATCCACCGCATCAATTGGCTGTGGGCATCGCCGAAGGTCATGAAGGACGCGGGCGTCGCCGAGGTGCCGAAGACATGGGTGGAATTCAACGCCGCCTGCGACAAGGTCGTGGCGTCAGGCAAAATCTGCATCTCGCACTCGACCGCCGACTGGACCGATTCGACGGTCTTCGAGGTCGTGGTCTACGGAATGGATCTCGATCTCTTCAAGAAGGCCTTCGTCGAGGGTGACGTCGAGGCAATGCGCAGCGACGGCATGGTCAAGGCTTTCGAGCAATTCCGCACCATGACGACGAAGTACATGGACCCCGGCATGAACGGGCGCGACTGGGATACCATGTCGCATCTGGTCGGCCGCGGCGAGGCCGCCTTCCACATCATGGGCGACTGGACGCTCGGCCTGCTCACAGCCGGCGGCTTTAAGGAGGGCACCGACTATGTCTGCGCCCAGGCGCCGACTGACTGGGGCAAGCCGGGCTTCATCCTGAATTCCGACTCGGTCGTGTTCTTCCAGCAGAAGGACCCGGACTACGCCGAGGGACAGAAACTGCTCGCCAGCACGATCCTGTCGCCCGAGTTCCAGACGATTTTCAATCAGACCAAGGGCTCAATCCCGGCCCGTCTCGACGTCGATCTTTCGAATGGCTTCAATCCCTGCCAGCAGCTCTCCCAGAAGGATCTGCAGGCGTCGATCGATGGCGGCACGCTTGTCCGTTCGATGGCGCATAACATGACGATCCCGCAGAAGGTGCGCGGCGCGATCATGGATACCGTCACCGAATTCGTAGCGACGCCGGACATGACCGCGCAGGACGCAGCTAGTGCCATGGCTGATGCGGCCGAAGCGCAGATGTGAAGAAGCTGCCGATGATGGCCTGGCGCGCGTCGCCCCGGCCTGACCTTCGCTGGAGCAGCCGATGTCCACGCATGACCTGACTGTACCGGTTGCAGCTCCCGCAACCCCGTGGCGGGAGCGCCTGGGCACGATGGTGCCCATTCTGGTGCTGGCACCGTCACTTGCGGCGAGTTTCATCTACGTTTTCGTCTTCACACTCTGGACGCTCTATCTATCGCTCTCCAATTCGTCGCTGATGCCGACCTATGGGTTCGTCGGTCTGGACAATTATGCTTCGCTCTGGGCGAACCGGCGCTGGAACATCGCCTATACCAACCTCTTCCTGTTCAGCGGCTTCTATATCGTCGGCTCGATGGCCATCGGACTGCTTCTCGCGATCCTGATCGACCAGCGCGTTCGCGGCGAGGCGGTTTGGCGCACGATCTTCCTCTACCCGCTGGCAGTGTCCTTCATCGTCACCGGCACGGTGTGGAGCTGGCTCTATAATCCCGTCGACGGCATCCAAGCCTTCGTGCGGGGGCTCGGCTGGACCGACTTCAGCTTCGCCCTGACAGCCAACCGCAACACTGCGATCTATGCGGTGATCATAACCGGTATCTGGCAGTCATCCGGCTTCGCAATGGCGCTTTTCCTGGCTGGCCTGAGGTCCGTCGATCCGGATCTCGTCAAAGCGGCGCAGATCGACGGTGCGTCGGTTTCGCGGATCTATCGGAGGGTCATCCTGCCGACGATCGCCCCGATTTTTCTGGCAGTGGCGGTCATTCAGATCCAGTTCGCCATCAAGACGTTCGACCTGGTGGCAGCGTTGACGCGGGGTGGGCCAGGTGTGTCCACCACCTTCCCGGCGATCTACGTCTACGACCTCATGTTCCAGCGCGGGCAGATCGGCGAGGGCGCCGCTGCGGCGATGATGATGCTCGCGGCCCTTGCGGTTGTGCTGGTGCCCTATTCCTTATGGATCGTTTGGCGCAGGCGGGCGGAGGGCCGCAATGGCTGAAATTGCCCTCACCGCCCGGCATGATCCCGAAGCGGCCGCGGCTACGCGGCGATATTTCTGGAACCGCTTTCTTATCTATGCAGTGCTGACGCTTTTTGCTGTCATCTACCTTGCCCCGCTTCTAGTCGTGGTCTTCAACTCGTTGCGGGAGCAGTCCGAGATTGCCCGCAACGGCCTCATCTCCCTGCCGCGCAGCTTCCGCCTCGATGCATGGGCGGAGGCTTGGGGCACTTATTGCGTCAGCGGCACCTGCGAAGGCATGAAGCGCAATTTCTTCAACTCGCTCTGGATGGCGATCCCCGCGACGGTCATCTCCACGCTCCTCGGCGCCATGAACGGCTACGTGCTGTCGAAATGGCGCTTCAAGGGCTCGGAAATTCTGTTCAATCTGATGTTGCTCGGCGTCTTCATGCCCGGCCAGATATCGCTAATGCCGTGGGCGTTCCTGCTCGGCAAGCTCGGCCTAACCAATTCGACCTACGGGCTGGTCTTGATTCACGTCGTCCAGGGCATCTCGTTCACGACCCTGTTCTGCCGCAACTTCTACATCAGCATACCGGACGATCTTATCAAGGCGGCACGCATCGACGGCGCCGGCTTCTGGCGGATTTTCCGCAAGATCATCCTGCCGCTGTCGCCGCCGATTTTGATTGTCACCGTCATCTGGCAATTCACCGGTATCTGGAACGAGTATCTGTTCGGCGTTGTCTTCACCTCCGGCCAGCAGCAGCCGATCACGGCGGCATTGGTCGCGCTCACTGCCGGCGGCACGACCGCCCGCGCTTACGACGTGATGAGCGCAGCCGTGCTGATCGGCGCGCTGCCACCGTTGCTGATCTACCTGTTCGGTGGAAAATACTTCGTGCGCGGCCTGACACAGGGCGCCATCAAATGAGGCGTCGCCCGTGTCCACACTGACCATCCGCAACCTTCACAAGAGCTATGGCGGGCTCGAGATTCTGGCCGGCATCAATCTCGAGGCGCAGACCGGGGAATTCGTCGCGCTCGTCGGCCCCTCCGGCTGCGGCAAGTCAACCTTGCTCGCCATGATCGCCGGCTTGGAAACCGTCACGTCGGGCGAGATCTGGATCGGCGACCGGCTGGTGAACTCCGTGCAGCCCAAGGACCGCGACATAGCGATGGTGTTCCAGTCATACGCCCTCTATCCCACGATGACGGTGCGCGAGAACATCACCTTCGGCATGGAAAGCCGGGGCGTGCCCAAAGCGGCGCAAGAGGAAGCGGTAAAGCGGGTTGCCGCACTCCTGCAGATCGAGCAGTTGCTCAAACGCAAGCCCGGCCAGCTGTCGGGTGGCCAGCGGCAGCGCGTTGCGATGGGGCGCGCGCTGGTACGCGACCCAAAGCTGTTTCTGTTCGATGAGCCCCTGTCCAATCTCGACGCCAAGCTGCGCGTCGACATGCGCACCGAAATCAAGAAGCTTCACCACCGCGTCGGCAAGACCACGGTCTACGTCACCCACGATCAGGTCGAGGCGATGACGCTCGCGTCCCGCATCGCGGTGATGAACCAAGGCTCGGTGCAGCAGTTCGACACGCCGAAGCAGATCTATGACCGGCCAACCAACATATTCGTGGCCGGTTTCATGGGATCGCCGGCGATGAATTTCATCCCCGCCAGGCTTACGGGCTCAACCAGCATCGCGGTGCGCGCCGCCGACGGCAGCGACGCTACTCTCACCCTTGCCGCTCCGCTGCCCGCCGGCGCGCCAGAAGACGTAGTGCTCGGTGTTCGGCCAGAACACATCTACCGTTTCACGACGGACCTGAAGTCGCGGAAACCTGCTGTCGAGTCCATGCAGGCGCCGGTCGAATTGGTCGAGCCAACCGGGGCCGAGACGCTTGCCGTCCTCAAGCTGGGTGACCTGGAGATCACCGGCCGTTTCGAGCCGGATGAGGCTCCCATCATGGGCGAGACGATAACGCTTGGCATCGACATGTCGCGCGCCTGTCTGTTCGATCCAACAACCAAGGCGCTTCTGTGATCTGATGTCCATGCAATTCGCGACTTACCCGAGCTTGACCGATCGCGTCGTGCTGATCTCCGGCGGCGCCTCCGGGATCGGGGCCGATATGGTCCGCGCCTTCGTCTCGAATGGCGCGCGCGTGGGCTTTCTCGATGTGCAGGATGGACCCGCGGAGGCGTTGGTGCGCGAGCTTGATAGCGTCGCCGGGCGGCCCCCATTATACCTCCGTTGCGATGTGACCGACGTCGATGCACTGCAGGCGTCGGTCGAAGCCGTGCGTGCGCGGCTTGGTCCGGTCGCCGTCCTGGTGAACAACGCTGCCGACGATCAGCGCCATCCCGTTGACGCGGTGACGTCAGAATATTGGGACCGCAGCTTCGACGTCAATCTCCGGCATCACTTCTTCGCCGCGCAAGCGGTGCATCCGCATATGAAGGAACTCGGCTTCGGCTCGATCATAAACTTCTCTTCCATCGCCTGGCGTTTCGGGGCGGACCAGATGGTGGCCTATGCTACCGCCAAGGGGGCTGTGGTGGCCCTGACCCGCGCACTGGCGCGGTCGTTTGGACCTGACAACATCCGCGTCAATGCAGTCGAACCCGGCGCTGTCATCACCGAGCGGCAGCGCGAGCTGTGGTTCAAGACGCAGGACGCGATCGACCAGACGGTGCAGCGACAATTGATCCGCCGCGTCCTCTTGGGCGAGGAGATTGCGCGGACCGTGCTCTTCCTTGCCGCAGATGACAGCCGCATGATCACCAAGCAGTCCATCGCCGTCGATGCCGGTCTGCGCTGATGCGATCGCTTCCACATCTTTCAACGGGACTGTCACGCTGATGCTTCGTCTCGGCCTCAATCCTTACGGACTGACCTACTATCTCGGCCTGCAGGGTCGCGGCACGCCGCGGCACAATCCGGATGGGGCGGGGCTGGAAGGCTTCATGGCGCTCGCGCAGGAACTGGGCGCACGCACGCTCGAGATCTATGAACCGTGGTTGACCGACTTGCCGGACGCCGAGGTCGTCGATCTGCGCAGGCGTCTGGCCGCGCGTGACATCGTCCCGGTGGTGAGCGGCGGTCTTATCGTGGCCGGTCCCCTGGATAATGCGTTTCGGGCGGCGCGCCTGCTCGAGGCGACAACGATCCGTATCGCGCTGACCCCCGTCCTGTGTGGCGACCGCAACGCATGCGGCCAGAAGTGGAGCGAGTTCAATGCGACGATCCGCGCTGCCTTGACGGAATGGGGACCGCGTGCGGCGGCTGAGGGCCGGGTGCTCGGCATCGAGAACCATCAGGACTTCGGCAGCGATGAACTGGTCGCGTTCTGCGAGCTCGGCGGGCCCGGTGTCGGCATCACCTACGATACAGGCAACACGTTCCCAGTCGGCGAGGCACCGCTTGCCTTCACGCGGCGGATCGCGCCGCATGTCCGCCATGTCCACCTCAAGGACTATCGCGTGCAGTTCACGGATGAAGGCTACCGTCTGGTCCGCTGCGCGATCGGCGACGGCGCCGTGCCATTCGCCGAACTGGCAGCCATCCTCGCCGAGCACCACGACACGCTGACGGCCGTGCTCGAGCCGGGCGCGCTGGAGGCCCGCCACGTTCGCTGTCTTACCGACGACTGGTGGAACGGATATCCGCCGAAGACTGCGCGCGAGTTCGCGGCCTGCCTGAGTGCTGCGCACGTGAACCGCCTTGCGGACGATGCCGACTACCGGACGCCATGGGAGCGCGGCGATGACGGCGCGCTCGTTTCGTATGAGCTCGACATGATCCGGCGCAGCGCCGCCAACATGAAGAAGCTCGATTTCATTGCAATGGAGAAATCAGCATGACTGCCCGAGAACTCAGCGGCCTGACTGCCTTCGTGACTGGCTCGGGACGCGGCCTCGGCCGCGTGATGGCCGAACGCCTGGCCGAGCTTGGCGCAAACGTCGCGATCCACGATCTCGATTGGACCCGGCCATCCCAATATGGCGAATTCGCAGACCTCGGCGAATCCGCAAGGGGTTTGGAAAAACATGGGACACGGGTGACCGCGGTCACGGGCAATATCGGCGACAAGCAAGCCGTCGCCGAAATGAAGCGGAAGATCGAGGCGGACCTCGGCGATGTGCACGTTCTGGTCAACTGCGCCGGCGGCGACATCGGCGCCAAGGGAGTAAAGCCCAGTCCCAACAACGCGCTCGACATCGACTATGACGACATCAAGGTGCTGACCGAGAACAATCTCATCGGCACGATGCTGGTCTGCCAGGCGTTCATTCCGCCTATGGTCAAGCGCGGCTCTGGCTCGGTGATCAACATAGCCTCGGCGGCAGCGCATATCGGATGCTCGCCGGAGGTGGTCTACTCCACGCTTAAGGCGGCCGTCGTCCATTATACGCGCTGCCTCGCCAAGGAATTGATCGACGATGGCGTGCGCATCAATGCGGTGAGCCCCGGCGCCACCAAGACGGCACGGTTCCAAGCGAGCCGCGTGGTCGATCCGGAACGCATGGATTCAAGCAAGAAATCGCTAAACCGGTATGCGGAGCCTGAAGAGATCGCCGAAGCCGTGGCCTTCCTCGCCGGTCCGCGCGCGCGCTTCATCAACGGGCAGGTCATCCGCGTCGATGGCGGTTTCACAATCTTCCCAGGTTAAATCGCGGCCGTTCACACGGCGAATTGTCGGGCTGAGCGCACCCCAATGAGCAGGGCCACCACGGCCCATTGCCGACCTTACTTCGTTGATGGGTTGCAACCTGCTCGCAGAGCCCACGAAGCGACGGGCGAGTTCGGCAACCGAAAATTCTCTTGGCGACACGCTGACGTTACAGCCCGCTTGTATGCACCCACGCAATGGCTCAGATTGTTTGGGTCCGGTCTACTCTGCGCCCTGAGAAGGCGAAGATTTCCGGATCGAGGCGCTGGGGCACTGCGCGCCACGGCAGAGCGGGCGAACCGCTCCCGTCTACACGTTCAGAGGCGGAACATTAGAGGTTGGGGGCACAGATGAGGCAAGAGAACGACGTTGAGAAGTGGGTGCGCACGCTGCGTGCTCGAGCACCTGACGACGCGGCCGAATTGCTTGCCCGAGAGTCTCCCGAGTTCATCCGGGACCTATTGAAGTTGTTGCCGGATAGGCACGCCCGGAAGGTGGCGGAGCATTTGCCATCGCATATGAGGCCTGTCACGCCTTATGGCGACGGCAAGGATATCGCGTTCCCCGGGTCTGTCATCGAGCTGATGGACCCGATCCCCGCCAGCGTTCCTGTCGGAACGACGGTAGCCGCCGCGGTCGAGGCCGTCAGGCGCGCGCAGGTGCCGACCGAGTTGACTTACCTCTACATCACGGACGCGGGCGACAAACTCGTTGGCCTGGTGGTCCTGCGCGATCTGATGCTGAGCGAACCGGCCGCCACGGTCGATCAGATCATGCTGCCGAAACCGTTCGCCCTTCACGTCGATATGCCTTTGGGTGAAGCCTGCACGGCGGCGGTACGCCGTCACTACCCCGTCTATCCCGTGGTGAACGTGGAGAACCGGCTGCTCGGGCAGGTTCGCGGCTGGCGGCTGTTCGAGCAGCAAATCATCGAGATTTCTGCCCAGCCTGGCCAGATGGTGGGTGTCCAGAAGGAGGAGCGTTCTTTCACGCCCCTGGTTTCAGCCTTCTTGAAACGTCATCCGTGGCTGCAGCTCAACCTGCTGACGGCCTTCATAGCCGCTTTCGTGGTCGGGTCGTTCACAGGCACGATCGAGAAGATCGTCGCTTTGGCGGCGTTCCTCCCGGTGCTGGCCGGGCAAAGCGGAAACACCGGCTGCCAGGCACTGGCCATGACGTTGCGTGGTCTCGCCTTAGGGGATGTGGACAAACGACCAAAGCTGCACCTGGTGCTGAGGGAGGGGGTGCTCGGGATCGCCAACGGCGTGCTCGTCGGTCTCGTGGCGGCCGCGGCCATGTGGTTCTACGCGTCGCGGCAACCGGAGTCGGCAGCCCAGGCGCCCATGCTGGCGCTTGTGATCCTGCTCGCAATGTCCGGATCGTGCCTCATGTCCGGGATCTCCGGCGTGCTGATCCCGTTGGGCCTGCGGCGGGTCGGCGCCGATCCGGCCGTGGCTTCCGCGATCTTCCTTACCACGGTTACCGATATTGTAGGCATGGGCCTGATGCTGGGGCTTGCCACTACGCTCGTGCTGTAGTGGCGCACATTTACGCAGCCCGTCCTGAGAAGCATCGCCCGCCAGCTCTCCGAGCGCTTGCGCAACGCGGCGGAAGACCTTCGGATGAGCTGCATGCGACCCTGATGCGTCAAGCGGCGACCAGATACGTGCAGAATCGCGCAAACAATATTGATCTTGTCGGCTGCGCAATCCACGGCTCATTATGATTTGGCTTAGTTGCCGTTTGTAGCGAATACTTAATCGAAGTCCAGCAACGCTGAGAAGATGTTTGACCAACCAGCGTAGGCGAAATGCGAATGAACCCGATAGTTTGTTGCGCAGCTGCAACAGCTACTGAAGACTCGGAGATCTCGTGACAGTTCCGTCGCTTTTTTTCGTGCAGGCGTGCTAGATCCGCTGCACTAGTCGGGTTGGGTGGGGTTCTCGGCATGCATTCCTCGTTTTCAATGATCTTCGGCTTCGCCGCGGCGCTGCTCTGTGCCGGCATATTGCCGGCCGGCGCACAAGGTCTCTATCCGGCCTACGACGATGCGTTTTCGGCCCGCGTTGCCAATCCGACCGACAACGGGACGCTAGCTCAATTCGTCACAGTTGCCGTCAACGCAGGGCAGTACGATCAGGCGATCTCGTCGATCGAGCAGTATCTGATCAAATATCCTCGCGATGCGCGCGCGCGCCTCGCGGCCAGCCGATTGTACTATTATGTCGGATCCTATGAATTGGCCCGGCGGCAGGTGCAGTACGGCCTCGAGGTCGGGGACCTGCCCGCGGATGAGCAGCTGGACGCCGTTCGCCTGCTCGCCCGCATCGAGCGCGCGTTACTTGGCGTCACCTGGGAACTCGCTCTGACTGGCGGCATGTTCAGCGCATCCACCGATTTTGAGCCGGGCGGGGCCGAAGACGACCGCACCTTGGTCTCGCCCTATGGGCGGGCGGACGGCTTTGTCCGGTGGGATCTCGGCACGCCAAGTGCTGATGCACTTGTCCTCTCGGGATCGTTGACGGCGACACAGCGCTTTTTCACAGAAGACCTGTCGGTTCCCGGTGCCGAGGAGACTTTTATCCACGGTAACGCCGCCATTACCCTGGACAAGGGGCTGCCCAACAGCGGGATCGATTCCCTGCGGCTGCTACTTTCCGCGTTTACCGTTACAGATCGCTTCGACAACGATGTCCACGAGACCGGCGTCGGCCTCAGTGGACGCTTCCTCGTTCGCCCCACAGTCGAGACGACGCTTTTCGCAGGTGCTGGCTACATCGATCTAAGCGGCTCGAAAGGCATCTT
Source organism: Mesorhizobium sp. M6A.T.Ce.TU.016.01.1.1 (assembly GCF_003997065.1). Taxonomy (NCBI): domain Bacteria; kingdom Pseudomonadati; phylum Pseudomonadota; class Alphaproteobacteria; order Hyphomicrobiales; family Phyllobacteriaceae; genus Mesorhizobium; species Mesorhizobium sp. M6A.T.Ce.TU.016.01.1.1. The sequence continues at coordinate 124,940 of NZ_RZTJ01000012.1, forward strand.
CGCCGATAGCAGGGTCTTCTATGAGGCAGGCGGCAGCTACCGCTTCCGCAATGGCCAGGCGCTCGGACTGCGCTTGGTCGGCTCGAATGACTTCGCCTCCGGATCTGGCGAAATCGGCCGCAGCTATATGGGAGAGGTCCGCTACGGCGGCGTACTGATGGAAGTACCGGACCTGTTCGTATGGTCTCACCAGGTCGCCGTCTCGGCCGGCCACAGCGACACTCCCGACTTGTCCGTCGGCATCGGCACGAACATAGAAAGTGACTTCTGGCGCATTGCCTCGGAAAGCGATTTTCAGCTCACTGACTGGCAGAAGGTCAGTGTCGACCTCGCCTATCGCGAAACCGACTTCGATATCGCTAGCGGCGACCGGAATTCATTCGAATTGCTCGTGAGCTACACGTTGACGCTCAACTGAAAGAGGCCGCGATGAGGACCCTGTATCGTCAGATAGCCACTTGTATCGCCTGCCTTGCCTTTGCGGCACCATCTGTCGCTGAAACGGTCGGGTCCATGACGGCCTACCAGACCAACATCATCCGTAATGACGGCGAGGCGATGAACGTCGGCGCTGGCGTCGAACTCGGCGACCAGCTGCGTAGCAATGTCACCGGTCTCGGAATGCTCGTGTTCCGGGACGAGTCGAGCGCCAAGATTGGTCCGAACACCAGCCTGACGATCGATGAATTCGTCTACAATCCGGGGTCCCGATCAGGAAAGATCGATATCAGGATGAACAGCGGCCTGGCCCGTTTCTACGGCGGTCAGGTTTCGAAGGGCGGCGACATGCGAGTTGCGACGCCACACATGGTGCTCGGAGCCAGAGGCGGCATCATTGAAGTGCTTGTGATAGCTGGTCAGACCGTCGGCATACTGCGCGCCGGCCGCATGACCTGCATGATGAATGGCCGCAAGCTCGTGGTCACAAACCCGGGCCACGCCTGCACGTCGGACAATGACAAACTGCTGACCGGCTACGGCGGTATCGACGCCTTCCCGATATTGGACAGCATCGAGCGGATAGCCGGCACCGGCCTCCCAGGCAAACCGGGTCCGGGGCTGGACGTAAACGCGATTTGTGCGTCAGCACTCGGCAACTCGCTCAAGGCCTGCAAGTCCACCGACGGCGCATTGCCCGGCGTGGCCATGGAGTTCCCTGACAGCCCAGCGCCCCCTGTAGGCAGCGGGGTGGATGAGGATGACTGCTATCCCGACTGCCGGTAGGCCCGGCCGGCCGGCATGAGCCCCTTGGCTGATTGGCGGCGGGCTGCCCGGCGCAAGCTTCCGGGTCTTGCGGTCGTACTCTTGCTGCTCGCTTGCCATTTTGCTTTCGACGGGCCGCTATCGCGCCTGCGCGAGCGTACGTATGACTTCTACCAGTTCCTCGCCCCGCGCGAGGCGACGAGCAATCCTGTTGTCATAGTCTCGATAGACGACGCGAGCCTTAAGGCATATGGGCGATGGCCCTGGAACCGTGGCCTTTTGGCCGATCTGGTCGACGGTGTCGCCGAGTCCGGTGCCGCGGTGATCGGGCTTGCGCTGGTGCTGCCCGAGGCTGACATCTCTCCTGATGGTATCGCCGGAGACAAGCGCCTCGCGAGCGCACTGGCGAAACATCGAACGGCGCTCGCCGTCAGCCTGGGCAATGAGGCGACCGTATCAGAAGCAGAGCCCAAAGCCGGTTGGTCGATCGTCGGGCAAGTACCCGAGACGCTTCCTGGCTTCACCGGTCTGACTGGCTCGCTTCCGGATTTCTCGACCGCCGCTGCAGGCCTCGGCGTCATTCGCGCTTCGCCGGATCCCGACGGCGTATTACGCCATGTGCCGCTGCTCTGGCTCCGAGATACGGCTCAAGGCGTGCAGCTCTGGCCGTCCTTCGCGCTCGAACTCCTGCGCCTCTACGCCGGAGAGAACGGCTACGTGGCCCGGATGAATGCCACCGGGTTTGACGCGCTCAGGATGGCCGGCACCATTGTGCCACTCGAGCCGCAGGGCAGCATCCGTCTCTGGGAAACCGACACCAATACGCCTCGCATATCTGCCAGTAATATCCTTTCGGGCCGCGGCGATCCGCGGCTGCGGAACGCGATCGCCATTGTTGATCTGTCAGCCGTGGGATTGACGCAGTATCTGCCCACCCCGACGCGTCCGGCGCGACCAGGCGTGGACATCCACGCTGATGCAATCGGCCAGATGCTTGCCGCGCGCTATCTTGTAGAGCCAACGCAAGCGCGTACGCTGGAGCGGCTGTGGTTGGTCCTCAGTGGCATCGTTTTCATCGGACTTTCGGGAGTTCTCGCCGAGCGTGTCGCGCTTGGCGCACTCGCTCTGGCGCTCCTGGCTGCCACACCCTTCGCGTTCGGCGCTCTCGAATACAGCCTGGAGGGTGCACTCTATGATCCATTGCAGCCGGCGCTTGCGACGATCCTCGTAGCCGGCTTCGAAGGCTATGTCCTCTACAGGCGCAGCGAGCAGCGTCGGTCCACCCTGGCACGGCAGTTTTCGCAATATCTGTCGCCCTCCGTGGTGCAGCGCCTCGCAAATTCGGATACCGAAGCGATCCTGTCCGGAGAGAAGCGCGAGATCACAATCCTGCTGAGTGACATACGCGGCTTCACGACGATGAGCGAACAACTCGGTGCCCAAGAAATCGGAAAGGTGGTCAATCACTTTCTCGGCCTTGCGACCGATGAGATACTCAAGCGCGACGGGACGATCGACAAGTTCATGGGCGATGCCGTGCTAGCCTTCTGGAACGCGCCGCTTGATCAGCCAGATCATCGCGAGCGCGCGCTCGAGGCGGGGCTTGCCCTGATCGAACGGGTGAAGCGCGAAAATGCCGGTTTCGCCGCGCGCGGGCATCCCTCCATCGAAATCGGCGTCGCCATCGAGACTGGCATCTGCTCCGTAGGGAATTTCGGCTCCGAACGGCGCTTCGATTACACCGCGATCGGCTCGCCGGTGAACCGCGCGGCACGGCTCGAGTCAACGACCAAAAAGCTGAGGATCCCTCTGGTGCTTGGTCCCGGATTTGCGCAGGGAGCATCAATGCCAGTTGTGCAGGCGGGTGTGTTTGAACTGCAAGGCTTCAAGGGCGAGGTGTCGATTTTCACCGTTCCGGAGATGTACGCCTCGTCGCGATCTGCCGAGGAAGTCGTATGATGTTTGGCACCGGCTCAACTCGCTACCTCATTGGCAGCCGGCGAGCGAAAGCCAAGAGCGGCGGAAATCCGATGGGCGGCCTAGGCTACCATGTCGCCCAGTTCGCTTATGCGTTCTTCCGGCACCCGGTTTTCCGGGGCGGCGATGTTCAGCGCCGCGATTATCTTACCCGGTGCCACGAAAACCGGTGCGGTGATCGGCGCCGTTCGGGCCCAGGATGGCGAAAATCATGCCGCGCGGCACATCGAGATCGATACCATCGACCGCGCGCAGCTTGCCGAAGGTCTTGACGAGGCCGCGGGCAGAAATGGCTGACTGGGCAAGACCCGTGGAGGGCACACCCATGGGAGAAGTATCGTTCATGCAATCATCCGGCAGTCACAGAATGAACGCCAATTTCGGCGTGATGGCTGCGTTGTCAATCCTCTTCAGGCGCACGAGCGTCCGGCCTATCCTCATGCCAGAGACCCGACCGCGCACGGTGACCTAACCCTCGAGGGTTACGAGCCAGTCAGATCATATGTCGGAGAGGCCTATTACTCGTCTCGGGGCTTTTCACTCGATCACGGCGCAGGCCTGACGATTTCCGGCATCACCGGCAGGCTGGCTTTTGTAGTCGTCCTGTCCGCCGTGGATCATCAATGCCTTGCCTCGTATTGCCGTTTCTCCACCGTCCAGTTTGACCATGCTGTTGAAAGCCTGGGCACGCAAAACGCCGTCGGCGCCGACTCGCTGATTTGGCATGTCGCCCGCGTGCGGGCCTTTTCCAGTGAGATATCCATGTTCGGCATTCGTCGGATTGAAGTGCCCACCTGCCGAGTCATGGCCGGTCTGATGGTCGCACTTTCCGGTTTCATGAACATGGAACGCGACCCATTCACCCGCCGGCAGTCCTGTTACCTCCAACGCGATCAGCACACCCTGCGCCGTCTCGGTCAGCGTGGCCGTTCCGTTCTTCTCGCCAGCCATGTTGACGAATTCGGCTTTCGCGGTCGCGGTGTCCTGAGCCGCTGCAGGCATCGCGACCGCCAGCGCCAATCCTGTTGTTGCAAGCAATTTTTTCATCCACTCAGCCTCCGGTTGTCCAAGGACCCCAAACAACAACGGGGCCTCTTCGTTCCATTTGGGAATGGAGTTTGTCTCCGGCGCGGCCGCCAGAGAAGCGGGGGTGATGCGTGGAACTCGATAGTCTCCGTGTCATGGAGTGAAGTTTCACGACGTGATTACACCAATTCGAAGAGTTCCGCGGTTTGCCAACCTGCCAGCAGCATGATGACAACGCCAACGAGCCTGAGAAGCGTCTTTTCTGCGATTGACTTCACTACCAATCCGGCCATCGGCGCTGCGACTACGCCGCCAACGATCAAGCCGGCAACGGAGAGTAGATTTTCCGTTAGCTCTCCTGCCTCCTCCCAATGGCCCGTTAGTAACGCAAACAAGAAGGTCAGAGACACCGACAACGTGATGAGGAACTCGCTGGCATTGACCGTGCCAATAACGTAGCGGGGCGTGCCGCCAAAACCGAGAAGGCCCGTCGTTACGATGGGTCCCCATCCGCCGCCCCCTGCGGCATCGAGAAATCCACCACCTAGTCCAAGGGGAGGTACCACGCCTGGAGGGACCGGATTGCTTGGGATCCGCCGGAATGACCGGAACAGGAGCCAAGCTCCGACGAGCGCAAGGTATGTGGTCACATACGGCTTCATGACGGCTCCTTCAAACGAGGTGAGCACAAAAGCGCCGAGAACGCCGCCGATCACGCCAAATGGCATCAGCCGCCAGAAAAGCTTCCAGTCAATGTTGCGGTGATAGAGGTGAGCCGAACCTGAGGCCGCAGTGGTAAACAGCTCAGCCGCGTGAACTGAAGCCGAAGCGTGTGCAGGAGACACGCCAAACCCCAGTAATGTTGTCGAGGAAACCACGCCGTAGGCCATGCCGAGAGCCCCGTCCACAGCTTGAGCTACAAACCCCACGAACGCAAAAAGAAGGAATTCTTGCATTTGGCTCTCCAACAAAGTGCGGGTCGTAATTGGCGATAGAGAAACTCGCTACCTACAACGTATGCGATTATATCTTCACGCTTCCACAATTCACCAAACGCGTGGCATCGATAATGGTGACGACGAACGGAAAACGATCCGCTCGACCGACGCCTTTCCCATACCTTCACAGTCATTTAGTTTCTCAGAATATTGAGGGCGATCTCGGACAGGACGCCGGATTGGCATTCTTTTTCTGTTTTGCTCAGATGCCCCTGCGGGTACCTGAACCTCCTCTGACCCTGAGGTTTCACGGGCCGGACGCAGACTTGCAGCTCCACCCTTTATCTGTTTAATTGCCGCCATCCACAGGGGTGCTCCGTATCGTCGGGGCTGAGAGATGGGCTGCAAGCCCGTAAACCCTAGAGCTGATCTGGATAATACCAGCGGAGCGAGGCGGGCGATGTTTTCTGGCGCACAGATTTTTCTTTTTCCGATGTCCGGCGATTTCGTGGGCCCGCCCGAGGACCATATCACGATCGACCTCACGGTCGCGGCCAACGGCCCGACCCCGCGCTGATCTTTCGCGCCGGAGGTCTCGCATGTCTCAGCTCTTCTCCGCCGCGCCGCGAATCGCAGCCTTGTTCGCCAAGGTCGGACCGGCCTTGCTATCGGTCGGCACGCTGGTTTTGGCTTGGGAGCTCTATGCGCGCATTTCGGGCATCTCGCCCACCACGCTGCCGGCGCCGTCACGAGTCCTCGCCCAAGCCATCCAGCAGCGCCAGGCGCTGTTCGACAACACCGTGCCGACCATCAGCGCCACATTGGCGGGTTTCGCCTGCTCGCTGGCCGTTGCCTTCATCCTTTCGGTGCTGATCGACTTCTTCAAGCCGCTGCGCCGCGCCCTGTTCCCGGTATTCATTATCAGTCAGATCCTGCCGCTGGTGGCGATCGCCCCGCTGGTCGTTCTTTGGTTCGGCTTCGGGCTGACGCCGAAAATCATGCTGGTCGCGCTCCTGACTTTCTTTCCCATGCTGGTCGCGCTGGTGCAGGGTTATGAATCGACGGATCGGGACATTTCGGCGCTTCTGAGTTCGATGGGCGCTTCCCGCATGCGCATTTTCCTGCTGGCCCGCCTGCCCTCCTCGCTGCCCTATTTCTTCGCCGGGCTGCGCATCTCGATCACCTATGCCGTGGTCGGCGCCATCTTCGCGGAATATGCCGGCGCGGCCAAAGGGCTCGGCATCTACATGCTCAACGCCAAGAACAATTTCCGACCCGATCTCGTGCTCGCGGCCGTGCTGGTCAGCGCGTTGCTCACGCTGGCCCTGTTTGCCGCCACGGTGCTGATCCAGCGCGCCGCCATGCCATGGGAACGGCTCGATGCCGCGCGAAAATCATGAACAGGCGGCTGGAATTGCGCCAGATCAGCAAAAGTATTGGCGATGTCGACGTGCTTGCCGGCATCACCCTGCATGTCGAGCCGGGCGAATTCGTTTCAATCCTCGGCCCCTCCGGAGCCGGCAAATCCACGATCTTCAGGTTGCTGACGGGCGGTCTCGAAGGCCACGACGGCGGCATCGACTTCGACGGGCGGCCACTGGCCGACGCGCGCCGACCGTTTGCCTTCATGCCGCAGCACGACGCCCTGATGCCCTGGCGCACGGTTATCGACAACACCGCGCTCGGCCTGGAAGTCCAGGGCATGTCCCGTAAGGCGGCGCGCGACAAGGTGGCGCCGCTCTACGGCGAATTCGGCCTTGCGGGCTTCGAGCAAAAGTATCCGGCGCAGCTTTCGGGCGGAATGCGCCAGCGCGCCGCGCTGTTGCGTACCGTCGTTCAGGACCGCGCCATGCTGTTGCTCGACGAACCGTTCGGCGCACTCGACGCCCTCACGCGCACCGGCATGCAGCGCTGGCTTCAGACGATGTGGGACCGACACCGCTGGACCGTCCTGCTGATCACCCACGATGTCCGCGAGGCGGTCTTCCTGTCCGACCGCATCTATGTGCTGAGCGGCCGCCCTGCCCGCGTGCTGCGCGAAGTCGCCATACCTCTTCCGCGCCCGCGCAAGGATCTTGCCTCGCCGGAAGCCAGCGCCATCGAAGCCGACATCCTTCATACGCTTCTCGATCCACAGCCCGCCCAAAGGACATGACCATGCTTTCAAGACGCCTCTTCATCGCTGCCGCATTGATCACCGGGCTCGGACCCGTCACATCCGTCTGTGCCCAGCAGACTGTCACCGTCGCTCTCGACTGGACGCCGAACACAAACCATGTCGGACTCTATGTCGCCCGGGCGAAAGGCTTCTACGCTGAGGCCGGGCTCGACGTGCAGATGCTGCCCTATACCGACACTGCGGCCGGTACGCTGATCGCCAACCGCGTGGCCGATTTCGGTATACTGGGATCCATAGGATTGTTCACCCAACGCACGGCCGGCGCCGACCTCGTCGCCACCTACGCCATCATGCAGACGGAAACCGGCAGGCTGGCCTTCAATGCGGACCGCGCCGATATACAATCCCCCAGGGACCTGGACGGCCTGACCTATGGCGGTTTCGGCAGCGCCTGGGAGAATGCGCTGATCGGCACCATCATCCGCCATGACGGAGGCGAGGGCAAATTCGAAACGGTGACGCTTGGCACCTCTGCCTATGAGGCCTTGGCCAATGGCGCAGTCGATTTTACGCTCGAAGTCTACACTTGGGAGGGGATCAAAGCGGAGCTTGACGGCAAGGCCCAGCGCGCCTTCCGCTACGCGGATTTCGGCGTGCCCGACCAACACACCAATTTCATTGGCTCAAGCCAGGCCTACCTCGAAAAGAACAAGGACACGGCAACTGCGTTCATCGCCGCGACCAGGCGCGGCTACGCCTTCGCCGTCGAACATCCGAAAGAAGCGGCTGATATGCTGATCGGAGCAAACAGCGACGTGCTGACCAACCGTCCGTTGATCGAGGCATCACTGAAGGCGCTGGTCGACGGCCACTATCTGCAAAGCCCCGCCGGGGCGATCGGCACGATCGATCCCGCAAAGATGGAGGCTATCGGCGACTACCTGTTCAAGGCCGAAATCCTGCGCGACGGCGATGGAAACCCGGTCAGCGAACGACCCGATTTCGCAGCCTATTACAGCAACGCCTATCTGACCGACCAAAAATGAGCCCGCCGCGGCTCATGCATCTCAATGCCGTGATCTTCGGCCTCGGCAGTCACGAGGCCGGTTGGCGCATGCCCGAAAGCGACCCGCTTGCCTCGACCAGCCTGGCCTACTGGGTCGATATCGCCCGGCGCGCGGAGGCTGCCGATTTCGACGCTCTGTTCCTCGGCGATGTGCTGGCCTTGCAGGGTGGTGCCGATCGGCATCTTTCCGACGCGATGGATCCGCTGCTGATCCTATCGGCGATCGCTGCCGTCACTAGCAGGATCGGACTGATCGGGACTGCATCGACCAGCTTCGATCACCCTTTCCACCTCGCCCGGCGCTTCGCCTCTCTCGACCACATCAGCAAAGGCCGTGCGGGCTGGAACATCGTCACCTCGTCTAACGTGCTCGAGGCCCGTAACTTCGGACTGGACGCCATGCCGGAGCATGACGAGCGCTATGCCCGCGCAGCCGACGTGGTCGACGCAGCCATAGCGCTCTGGCAAAGTTGGGCTCCCGATGCGCGGACGCCGGACAAGGCCGCCGGGCGATACTTCGATCCTGACAAGGTCCGGCCCGTCGATCACGCCGGTCCGTTCGTGCGCACCGCGGGCCCGCTCAACGTGCCGCGATCGCCCCAAGGTCGGCCGCTCCTGGCGCAGGCCGGCTCGTCGGAAGCTGGCCGCGCCTTCGCCGCCCGTTACGCCGACATCGTGTTCACCGTCCAGGCGACGCTGACGGAAGCGCAGGACTTCTATCGCGACATCAAATCACGAGCGGCCGCCGTCGGGCGCGATCCAGACACGGTCCTGGTCTTTCCGGGAATCGTTCCGATCGTCGCTCATACCAGGCAAGCAGCCGAAGAGCGGCTGGCCGCGCTGAATGGCTTTACCGTGACCGACCATGTCCTTGCCAAGCTCGGCGAATTCCTCGGCGAGGATCTAGCCGATGCCGAGCTCGACGCGCCGCTACCGCCCCTGTCGAGCGCACGGCCGAACCAGTCCAGCCAGAGCCGGGTCGGCGTGCTGGTCGGAATCGCAAGGCGGGACAGGCTGACACTAGGCCAGTTGCTCATGCGCCTCGCAGCTGGCCGCGGTCATCTGCTCGCCGTCGGAAATGGCCGCGACATCGCCGACACGATGCAGCAATGGTTCGCGGGCCGAGCGGCCGACGGCTTCAATGTCATGGCGCCCGTCATGCCCGCCGACCTGCAAAGCTTCGTCGACGAGGTAATGCCTTTGCTGGAGCGTTCGGATGTTTTCGGCGCCGGGCGCACTCTTCGCCAGCGATACGGTCTTCCGACGCTTTAGGGTCCAGAGTCCAGATCCAATCCCGTTCGTCCGATCAGAGCGCCGTAAGCCGCCAGGCGCTGCTTTGCTGCGCGGACAGGTCATCACCGTCCCGCCCTTTCGAGCATGCCGGAATTGACACCCTCGCACAGGCATGCTCCTGGCAATCCAGACCTTCGAACAGAAAAAACGTCCCAATGCTTCGTAGATTTTTCTCATACTACCGCCCCTGGAAGCGCCTGTTCATCCTGGATTTCTGCTGTGCGGTTCTGTCTGGCATGCTGGAGCTCGGGTTCCCGATGGCGGTCAAGGTGTTCGTGGACGAACTGCTGCCGAGCCAGCAATTGCTGCTGATCCTTGCTGCGTCGGCCGGCCTGCTTGCCATCTATGTGCTGAACACCGGGCTGATGGCGGTCGTGGTTTACTGGGGTCATATGCTCGGTATCAACATCGAGACCGAGATGCGCCGGAAGAGCTTCGATCACCTGCAGAAGCTCTCGTTCCGCTTCTATGACAACCACAAGACCGGCCACCTCATCGCCCGCGTCACCAAGGACCTGGAGGAAATCGGCGAGGTCGCCCATCATGGTCCCGAAGACCTGTTCATCGCGATCATGACCTTCCTCGGCGCCTTCGCACTGATGTTCCTGGTCAATCCGCAGCTTGCATTGATCACAGCGGCAATTGTGCCGCTGGTCGCCTGGGTGACAAGCCGCTATGGCGCGCGCATGACGCGCAACTGGCAGGCGCTTTACGGGCGGGTCGGCGATTTCAATGTTCGCATCGAGGAGAATGTCGGCGGCATGCGGGTGGTGCAGGCGTTCGCCAATGAGGACCACGAACGCAATCTTTTCGCGCGCGACAACGCCAGCTACCGCAAGACCAAGCTCGATGCTTATCGCATCATGGCCGCCAGCACGTCGCTGAGCTACATGAGCATGCGGTTGATCCAACTGGTGGTAATGATCGCCGGAAGCTACCTCGTGCTGCGTGGCGAACTTTCCAGTGGCGGCTTCGTTGGCTTCTTGCTCCTGGTCAATGTGTTCTTCCGGCCGATCGACAAGATCAATTCGGTGATCGAAACCTATCCGAAAGGCATCGCCGGATTTCGCCGCTATGCGGCTCTCCTCGACACGGAGCCGGACATTGCGGATCGGCCTGGCGCAGTTGATGCACCGACGCTCAAAGGTGACATCAGCTACCGGGATGTCACCTTCGGCTATAGCGGCGAACGGCCGGTTTTGAAGAACATCGATCTTGACATAACAGCAGGACAGACCATCGCCTTCGTCGGGCCGTCAGGCGCCGGCAAGACGACCCTGTGCTCGCTGCTGCCGCGTTTCTACGAGGTCGACAGCGGCGCCATCACAATCGACGGTTTGGATATCCGCGACATGACGCTGGCCTCGTTGCGCGGCCAGATCGGCATCGTGCAGCAGGACGTGTTCCTGTTTGGCGGCACGATCCGCGAGAACATCGCCTATGGCCGGCTGGACGCGGTCGAAAGCGAGATCGTCGAGGCCGCGCGCCGCGCGCGCCTCCACGAACTCATCGCTTCCCTGCCGGAAGGCCTCGATACGATCATTGGCGAGCGTGGCGTAAAACTGTCGGGTGGTCAGAAGCAGCGCCTGGCAATCGCGCGTATGTTCCTGAAGAACCCGACAATCCTCATCCTGGACGAGGCGACGTCGGCACTCGACACGCAGACCGAGCGGGAGATCCAGCAGTCGCTGGCAGAACTTGCGCAGGGCCGGACCACCTTGGTGATCGCGCACCGGCTGGCGACGATCCGCAATGCCGATCGCATCGTGGTGGTCGCCGAAACGGGCATCGTCGAACAAGGTCCCCATGATGAACTGGTCGCGCGCGGCGGTGCCTACTCACGGCTGGGCGCGGCTCCGGACTGACGTGATGGCTTTGTGTCGCGCTTTGACGCCGGTTCCGCCTCGGGTTGGTCGTTCAATCGTTTCTTGAGGATGTCAATGAGGCTGATGGTGACCGCGATCACCGCAGGGCCAAGGACGAGCCCGGATGCTCCAAAGAGAACGATGCCACCGACCGCGCCGATAAAGGCCACCACCGTGTGGAGCCGCAGCCGGCTCCCGACAAGCATCGGATAGAGCAGATTGTCGATGCCGGCGACGATGACGCCGCCCCAGATGGTCAGTATCGCCGCGCTCGCCCAAGCCCCTTCCAGCGCGAGATAGATCGCTGCCGGCACCCAGATCACGAATGCGCCGAGCACTGGCACGATGGCAAGAAGTCCCATTACCAGACCCCAGAAGACCGGAGTTGGCAGGCCCAGCCACCAGAACATCAGGCCGCCCAGCGTTCCCTGCACAGCGGCGACAAACACGGTGCCTATCAGGATCGCATGTACCGTCTCGGCAAGGCGGGACAGTATGTATGCCGTCTCCGGTGCACGCAGGGGCGAGAGACCCTCGATCCCCTGTAGAGCGGGTTCGCGGTCCCGCAGGAAATAGAACAGCAGATAGAATGTCAGCACGAACATCACGGCCTGATTGATCGAGCCGCGCAAAAGCGATGCGCTTTGTCCCGTCAGCCATTGTACCAATGCGGCGACCGTACCGGCCGGATCGACTTGGTTCTCGATCCACTGGGCAACGGCCGAAAGCCTGGGATAGTTCGACATGAAGCCGTCTGCGTTCCAACCCCGGATGACCTCCTCCAGATAGGTAGCGCCGTTTACCGCCTCGCGAACAAGCTGCTGTGCCACGAAGATGAGCGGCAGGCCGACGGCAATCGCCGCGACGCTCACCGATATCAGTGCAGCCAGGTTTCGATTCCTGAGCCTTTCCTCGACCCGCCGATGAGCCGGATACAGGATGATTGCCAACACCAGCGCCCAGGTCAATGCGGGCAAAAAAGGCAACGCCAAGAGATAGCAGACATACAGACCGATCGCCGTCGCAGATACGATGCCGAGCAATCTCATCTGTTTCATATCGGGTATTTGTTTCAGGTCGGGCATCTCTCGCCGCCTCGCAAACCAGACGAGCCTAGTGGATTTCCTGACAGAATGGCAGCTGCCGTTGCCGTACCTACGGCTAGGTCGCTGTCGAGTGTGACGAAAATGGCCCGGCCATTTTCTCGCTCTTCGGGCTCATTATGCTGATTGGGCGCCCGTGCGCGCTGGCTTCACAGGACCAATAGAAAAAAGGCCGGACTGTAAAAGTCCGGCCAAGCATGAAGGTTCAAAACCTCCAGAGGGGAACGCGCCGGATGCAATGGGAGGAAAACATCCGACGCAATCGGTATATGGGTCGGCACAGGTGACGTTTCAACCACATACTGTGGGCCACGTCAGCCGCTGCATAGAGCCACCAGCGCCGATTAAAAGTGCTCACGGCCCGCGTATCAGTTTTAGCGTGACAGCCATAACGGTTGGCAACTTTTTGCGCTATATGGCAGTTATCCGCCAGCCTCTGGACATAGCCGTGAAGGCTGAAGCCGTGATCGGTGTTCGCCATTGGAAGGCTTGATCGGGCTCGGCGAGGATGGCGCTAAACTTGGAAGATATTGCCTGCCGTCCGGCATTTCATCGGTCTGTTCGGGCTCAGTCGCAGATGCTGCTCCAGACCTACGAAGCCAACCCGCGGCTCGCTTCCGTGTTCGCTACGCAGCAGCGCTGGCTGATGGCTCACATCGGTCTTGCCTTGCACTTCAGACGGCAACCACATGACGATCGCACCAGACTGACGACCACACGTTTTATCGACATGATACACCGCTGTTCGGTGGCCAGCCGCAACACCGCCGACGCTTTCATAAAGGAGATGCTGCACTACAATTTCATTCGTGATCTGTCGACGAATAGAGACAGAAGGGTCCGCCCCCTGCAGCCGGCTGCGACCACTCTGGAAACGCTCGCCGGATGGGTCTTTGCCCATCTGAGAACGCTGGACAGTCTCGACGGCGGAAGTCGACTGATCACATTCGCCGCGAGACCGGACGCGCTTGCCAGATTGCAGCCGCTGGTGGCGGATGGCCTGCTTTCGTCCCACGCCGTGCGCGAGCCGAAACAGACCTTTTCCCTGTTCACCTGGCTTAACAATGGCGGCGTCGTCATGGATTGGCTGATGTCCGGCGTCGATCCCGACCATGCCGGCCTCGACCGAATTCCGACCGGCATTGTCTCGATCGGAGACTTCGCAAACTGGCTCAAGCTTTCCCGCACCCATCTTTCACGCAAATTGCGCGACGCCGAAAACCTCGGCAGCATCGGCTGGCTGGGTCAGCGGGGCCATTCGGTCATGTGGGTGTCGAACCATTTCTATCAGGAATACATGACCGCACAGGCCGTGAAGCTCGCGATCATCGATGCGGCCTTCCAGAATTGCTTTCACAATCCAGGAACCCCGGAATAGAGAGCAACATGGCGATCGTGGCGGCCATTGCGACCGCCACGATCGGAGTTCTCAGTCGATGTCGAAGGATACGCCTTGGGCCAGCGGCAGCGCCTTGGAATAGTTCACCGTGTTGGTGGCGCGCCGCATATAGGCCTTCCAGGCATCGGAGCCGGATTCACGGCCGCCGCCGGTCTCCTTCTCGCCACCGAAGGCACCACCGATCTCGGCCCCCGATGTGCCAATATTGACGTTGGCGATACCGCAGTCGGACCCGTCGACGCCGAGGAAGCGCTCGGATTCCTGCAAGTCGCGGGTGAAGATCGACGACGACAGCCCCGCGCCGACTGCATTGTGCTCGTCGAGCACGGCGTCGAAGTCCGAATATTTCATCACATAGAGGATTGGCGCGAAGGTTTCTTCGGTAACCGGTGAGACCTGCTTGGGCATCTCGACCAGCGCCGGATGCACGTAATAGGCGTCGGGATGGCCGTTCTCCACCCGCGTGCCGCCGGTCACCTTGCCGCCGTGCGAAGCCGCCTCCTGCAATGCCTTCTGCATGGCATCATATGCTGCCTTGTCGATCAACGGTCCGACCAGCGCTGATGTCTCCAGCGGATTGCCGACCGAGACGCTTTCATAGGCCTTCTTCAGGCGCGGAACCAAGGCATCATAGACGCTGTCATGCACGAACAGGCGCCGCAGCGTCGTGCAGCGCTGGCCGGCCGTGCCCATGGCGCCGAAGGCGATGGCGCGCAAGGCCATGTCGAGATCGGCCGTCGGGCAGACGATGCCGGCATTGTTGCCGCCGAGCTCCAGCACGGCGCGGGCAAAGCGCTTCGCCAGCCGCGGACCGACATCCCTGCCCATGCGGGTCGAGCCGGTGGCCGAAACCAGCGGCACCTTGGGATGATCGACCAGGATTTCGCCGACGGCGCGGTCGCCGATCAGCACCGACGTCAGGCCTTCCGGAGCATCGCCGAAACGTTCTGCCGCACGCTTGAAGATCGCCTCGCAGGCGAGCGCCGTCAGCGGCGTCTTTTCCGACGGTTTCCACACCACCGCGTCGCCGCAGACCAGCGCCAGTGCCGCGTTCCACGACCACACCGCGACCGGGAAATTGAAAGCGGAGATGACGCCGACGACACCCAGCGGATGCCAGGTTTCCATCATGCGATGGCCGGGCCGCTCGGTGGCGATGGTCAGGCCGTACAATTGCCGGGAGAGGCCGACGGCGAAATCGCAGATGTCGATCATCTCCTGCACTTCGCCGAGCCCTTCGGACGGGATCTTGCCGACCTCGATCGACACCAGCCGGCCAAGCTCGGCCTTGTGTGCGCGCAGTTCCTCGCCGAGCAGCCGCACCAGTTCGCCGCGTTTCGGCCCTGGCACCAGACGCCACGCCTGGAAGGCCATATGGGCCTTGTCGATGGTCTTTGCCGCATCGGCCGGCGAGATCGTCTTCAGCGCGGCAATCTGCTCGCCCGTGACCGGGCTGCGCACGATTAGATCACCGCCCGAAAGCGCGGCCTCGGCAACACCCAGTTTCGCCAGTAGCCCGGCTGTTTCCTTCGCAATCGTCATTCTCTGTCCCTTTCAGATGCCGTCGCTCATGTGGCGTCGGTTAAAGCCTTGTGCCATGCCGTCCCTGTGCCGATCGGCACATCAGGCGCTGTCAAGGCGTGGCATTACTCGTTTCAGGGAAAAATCTCCACCCCGGCATGGTCTAAGCCAAGGTCGGACCGTTGAACCAGCGAGTCGTTCAGCGCGCTGTCTGCGCGGTTCCCCGCGCGGCGCCTTCCTTCATCAACCGGTCGATATGCATGCGGATATGCGCGGCCTCGGCTGCCGTGTTGGCAAGCGCGATGGCACGGTCGAAGGCGATGCGCGCCTCCTCGCCACGACCAAGCTGCATCAGCAGGCCGCCCTTGAGGCCGAAGAAATGGAAATAGCCGGAAAGCCTCTGTTCCAGCGGCTCGATCATGGCAAGTGCCGCTTCCGGCCCGCGCACCTTGGCGACCGCGACGGCGCGATTGAGCGTCACCACCGGCGACGGCTGCATCTGTTCAAGCAGGCTATAGAGCAGGTCGATCTCGTTCCAGTCCGTATCCTCTGGCCTTGCCGCCCGCGCATGCAGGGCAGCGATCGCCGCCTGCACCTGGTAGGGACCGGGCTTCTGGTGGCGCAATGCCTTGTCGACCAGCGCTAGCCCCTCGTCGATCATCTTGCGGCTCCACAGGCTGCGGTCCTGGTCCTCGAGCAGTACGATCTCGCCGCTCTCGTCGAAGCGCGCCGGCGCACGCGCATGCTGGAGCAGCAGCAGCGCCGTCAGGCCCATGATCTCCGGCTCGGTCTGGAACAGCCGCAGCAGCAGCCTGGCCAGCCGGATCGCCTCTTCGCAAAGCGGGGCGCGGGCGGGAGCCTCACCGCTGTTGGTCGAATAGCCTTCGTTGAAGATCAGATAGACCATGGCGGCGACGGCGGCGAGCCGTTCCGAGCGCTCGACCGCACCGGGCGTCTCGAATGGCACGCCGGCATCCGCAATACGCGCCTTGGCGCGGGTGATGCGCTGCTCCATGGCGCTTTCGCCGACGAGGAAGGCGCGGGCGATCTGCTTGACGCTCAGGCCGGAGACGATGCGCAATGCCACAGCGATCTGCTGCGTCGCCGGCAGGTCGGGATGACAGCAGATGAACAGCAACCGCAAGATGTCGTCGCGGTAGTGCGCGCCGTCCAGCCGTTCGGCGATGTCGGTCTCGGCATCCTCCAGATCGGAGATCTGGTCTTCCTCCGGCAGCGGCGCCTGCTTGGCGCGCTTGCGCACCGCGTCGATGCCGCTGTTGCGCCCGACAAAGATCAGCCAGGCTGCCGGATCGCGCGGCGGGCCGTTTGTCGGCCAGTTCTTCAGAGCTCGCAGGCAAGCGTCCTGGAAAGCTTCCTCCGCCGCATCGAGATCGCGGAAGTAGCGCAGCAGCGCGCCCATCGCCTGTGGGCGGGCGGTACTGATCGCCGTGCTGATCCAGGTAAGATCGGTCATGCGGAAACCTTGGCGGGATTGAAGAGCGAAACCGGCCGTATCTCGTAGGAGCCGCCGCTCGGGTTGACCTCGGAAAGCTCGCGCGCAAAGTCGACCGCCTCGTCGAGATCGGCGCATTCGAGCGTGTAGAAACCGAGGAATTGTTCCTTGGTTTCGGCAAACGGGCCGTCTATGACGACCGCTTCGCCCTTGACCTTTCTCAGCGTTGTCGCAGCGGTCGTCGGCAGCAGCCGCGCCACCGGGCCAAGCCGGCCCGCCTGAGCGTATTTTTCCTGCACGCCGAGGAGTTTTTCCATGACAGCGTCATCTTGCTCCTTGCTCCAGGAGCAGACGACGTCTTCGGAGGCATAGCAGAGGATCGCGTAGAGCATGGGTGGTCCTTTTCTCTGTCAAAGGACGAAACACTAGGACCTATCCCGACAAGACGTCGACAAAAAATTACGTCCTGCACGGATCACGAAACTGCGGCTGCTCTGTCCAGTTCAGCTTTCCTGCGCCTTCAGCCATCTCAGTACGAGAGCCTCTTCGTCATCAAGGCCGGGTATCGATCGTTTCCGCTTGTTCGCATCCGCTATCTCGCTGAGCAGCCGTCCTTCGGACCAGGCATCGAAAACTTGCGGGTGGATATAGCATCTGCGGCAGATGGCGCGCGTGTTGCCCAGCCGCTCGGCGACCTTGTCGATGAGGCCGTTCATCACCCGCTTCTGTTGTGCCTGGCTTTCGGGTCGTCCGGTTTGCGCAAACAGTGACGCAGCATGGATGGTGCCGCCCCAGGTTCGGAAATGCTTGGAGCTGAAATCGGCCTCTGCCATCTCCCTGATGTAGCGGTTGACGTCATCGGAGCGGATCGGTCGCCTGCTTCCGTCCTCGTCGAGATACTGGAACAGCTTTTGGCCCGGCAGGTCCTGCGCCCCGCGCACGATCCTGGCAATCCGGCGATCGACGAGCTTCAGCTTCCATTCCTTGCCGGACTTGCCTTTGAAAGCGAAACGCAGGCTCGAGCCATTGATGTCGACATGGCGGTCGCGCAGCGTGGTCAGCCCAAAGCTGTTGTTATCGCGAGCATAGGCGGCATTGCCGACGCGGATCATCGTGTTGTCGAGCAGCCAGACCACAGCAGCGACAACCCGCTCCAGCGGCAGGCCGTGACGGCGCAGATCGGCATCGATCTGGCGTCGCAGCTCAGGCAGGCTTTCTGCAAAGGCAACCAGGCTCGAATATTTTACGCCGTCACGCTCCTCCGCCCACAGCGCATGGTAGCGATATTGCTTGCGTCCGCGCTGGTCCCGGCCGGTCGCCTGGATGTGACCGTCAGCAACGGGCGAAATCCACACATCTGTCCACGCCGGTGGAATGGCGAGCGCCTTGATGCGGGCCAAAGTGTCCTCGTCGACGCCCTGCCCGTCAGGCCCTTTGTATGAAAATCCCTTGCCAACCCTCAGACGGCGGATACCGGGCTCGGCGTCAGTGATGTAGGTGAGTGAGGCTCGATCGGCAGAGGCTTGCGACCCATTTGTCGGCGCCCCTGGAGCAACCTTCCTGCTAGCCGACCGGCCAGGCGACGACCCGGATTTGTCCAGCATGTCCTCTCCACGGAATTTCCCGTAGATAAGCGACGGATCGGCCGCTGGTTCCGCCATGGCTTCCACAAAGATACCAGGCTCACCACATCCGCGTTCGAGAAGCAGCCTTCTGCCGATGTTCAAGATCGAGTGTGGCCTCGCTTGCCGTCATGCCTTTTCAAGCACGACCGGAATGACGTCGACTGCCTGCTCGCCGACCTGTCCGCCCGTCGTCTTCAGGACGCCGACGATCGGCGCTACATCCGAATAGTCGCGGCCATGGCCGACGGTGATATGGTCGTTGCTTGCCCGCATGCCGTTGGTCGGATCGAATTCCTGCCATCCGGTGTCGCGCCCACACCACACCTTGACCCAGGCATGCATGGCGTCGGCCCCTTCGAGCCGCGGTTTGCCACGCGGCGGAATGGTGCGCAGGAACCCGCTGACATAACCGGCGGGAATACCGAGGCCGCGTAGGCCGGCGATCATGATGTGCGAAAAATCCTGGCAGACGCCCCGCCTCAGGTCGAAGGCATCGCTCGCCCGGGTCTGCACCGTGGTCGCCTCGCCATCATAGGTGAAATCGCGATGAATGCGGTTGCACAGGTCCACCGCAGTGCTGACAGCCGAGCTGCCGGCACTGCCGCGCGCGTAAGCCGTGATCGCAGCGTCGATGCCCGCGTGATCGCTGGCGGCCAGGAAATGATGCGGCGATCCGGGCGACAGCGACCGTACCGCGTCGAGTTCCTCGCGCAGCCGGCGAATGTCGGGCGACACGTCAAGCCCAGGCTCCGGCCGCGAGACGGCGACGCGCGCGCTCATCCTGATATCGAGCGCATCATGGGCATCGCGAAAGGCGATCGACGTGACATTGTTGCCAAAGAAATCGGAAAAGTCGGAGCGTTCGCTCGGCGCCGGCGCGAAGGACAGCGAAGCGGCGATAACGCGCTGCACGCCCGATATCGTCGGCGGCAGCACGCGCACCTGATGGCGGCCGCCGCCCGCCGCCGCATCGTAATCGTAACGCAGATTGAGCCTGATGTCGTAGAGCATGCTTACCCGAAATAGGCTTTGGCGAGGCTGTTGTAGAGACCGCTGATCTCGGTGGCGAGATCGTCCAGGGCCTTCGCCGTCATGTCCGAGGGCTCCTTGATGGCGATCGCCGTGTTGAGCTGCAGGATCTCTTTCGCCGCTGGCGACATATGCCCCTCGCCGACAGCAGGCAACAGCGCGATTTCGGCCTTCAGCCGCTCGAGCTGGAACAGGATGGAGCGCGGATTGAGCGGATCGAGCACCAGGAGATCGATCACCGTGCGCCGGCCGGCCTGCACCGGATACTGCCGCCGATGGGTCATGACGCTGTCGCCGATCTCCAGCATCATGTCGAGCGCGCCATCCGGCGCCGCAGCCCTGGTCAATCGGGCGAGCGTGCGGGCGATCTGGATGCCGCGTTCCAACCGCCGGCCGATCTCCAGGAAGCGCCAGCCGGTGAAGCGGTACATATTCTCATGCAGCAGGCCCGAAAACCCGGCGAGCTTGCGCAGGATGACTGTCATCGCCCGCGTCGCATCATCGCCCGGCGCCACCGTCATCGCGAATTGATGAATGGTCTTCGACAGATCCTTCAGCGCCAGCCAGCCATCGGGCGAGAAGCGGTCGCGGATCTGTCCGGCGCTGTAGACGGCGCTGTCCAGCGTGCCGATCAGCCCCGGCGGGATCGCCGTCGCGACGTCGATGCCGAACGGTTCGAGATAGTCTCTGATATCGGCAAGCAGCGGCATGTCCGGGTCGGAGGCCTCGGCCAGCCGCACGTGATAGGCGCGCAGGATGCGCACGGTGTCTTCGGATCGCTCGATATAGCGGCCGAGCCATGTCAGGTTTTCGGCCGCGCGGCTGGGCAGGCTGCCCGGCAAGGTGCGGGTGAAGCTGTCATGCTCCTGCGGCAGCAGCGTCTCGCGCTCCACCGGTTTGTCGCTGACCACCCACACATCCGCCGCCTGGCCGCCGCGCTGCATGGCGATTGCCGTCGGGTCGAGTGAAAAGCCGACTCGGGCAAAACCGCCGGGCATCACCGTCCAGCCTTCCGGTGTTCGCGCCAGATAGACGCGCAGGCTTGCCGGCCGCGGCTCCAGCCAGCCGCCGACATAGACCGGCGTGGTCGAAAGCGTTACCGCTTCCTGTCCGACGAAGTCGCCACCGCCGCGTTCGATCTGGGCTATCAGCTCGGCCCGCTCCCCGGCAACCAGCGCCGAGCCCAGCCTGGTGCAATCGTCATCCTCGAAGGCAAGCCGCGTCGACAGCGCCGGACCGATCACCATGTGGTCGAGGTTAGCCAGCACATGGTCACGGTCCGTGTCCCGGCCGCACCACCATGTCGCGACGCTCGGCAGCAGAAGCTCCTCGTTGCGCAATTCGCGCGAAATCTTCGGCAGGAAGGCGGACATCGCCCGCGTTTCCATCAGCCCGGAGCCGAGCGCGTTGACGGCCGAAACGGCTCCCCGGCGGATCGCCTCGACCAGCCCTGGCGTGCCGATCTGCGACTCCGGCCGCAACTCCAGCGGATCGGCGAAGGCGGCGTCGAGCCGTCGCCAGAGCACGCTGACCGGCATCAGTCCCGAAACGGTGCGTACCATGAGCCGGCCGCCGGAGACGGTCAGATCCTCGCCTTCGAGCAGCATGATGCCGAGATAGCGGGCGATATAGGCATGTTCGTAATAGGTTTCGTTGAGCGGCCCCGGCGTCAGGATGGCGACACGGCCGCCTGATACCTTGGCCATGCCGTTCAGCGCGTCGCGAAAGCGGCGGAAGAAGCCGGCAAGACGGTGCACATGCATCTCGCCATAGATGTCGGACAGCGCGCGCGTGGTGGCGACGCGGTTTTCCAGCGCAAAGCCGGCGCCCGACGGCGCCTGCGTGCGGTCGCCGAGCACCCACCAGCGGCCGTTCGGTCCACGGCCGAGCTCGAAGGCGCAGAAGTGCAGGAAATGGCCGCTGGCCGGCCTGGTGCCGACGACCGGCCGCAAATATTCCGGGCTGGCGGCGATCAGCCCCGCCGGCAAAATGCCTTTCTCGACCAGCCGGTTCGGCCCATAGATGTCGGCGATCGTTTCCTCGAACAGCTCCGCCCGCTGAACCAGGCCGGCACTGATCGCAGCCCATTCCTGCTCCTCGATCAGCAGGGGCACATGCGCCAACGGCCATTCGCGCTCATTGGCGCCGGCCTTGTCGTAGACGCGGTAATAGACACCGGCGTCGCGCAGATACTGGTCGGCGCGAGCGAAGCGCTGGGCGAGCTTTTCAGGCCCCAGCTCTTCCAGTGCCTCGATGAAGTCCTTCCAGACCGGACGAGGATTGCCTGATGCGTCGACCATCTCGTCGACGACACCGTCGATCGGCTGGTAGTGCTCCAGCAGGTTATGCGGTCTGCCGCGTATTTTCCTGTGATTCCCCTTTGCCATGGCTGATCAGAGTCTTGCAGGCCGCCGCAGGTCAAGGGTCATCGGGAAATCCTCAGAGGCTTGTTCGTCGCGCAGCACGTAGCCGGACGGCGTATGGCCGCGCGGCTCGAAGCGGGCGAGCCGCCGCGCCTCCGCTTCGTTGCCGTTGACCGGGAAGGTGTCGTAGCTGCGCCCGCCGGGATGCGCGACATGGTAGACGCAGCCGCCGACCGCCCGGCCCGACCACCGATCGTAGATGTCGAAGACCAGCGGCGTGTTGACCGGCAGCGCTGGATGCAGGCCCGATGCCGGCTGCCATGCCTTGAAGCGGACGCCCGCCACCGCGATCTCTCTGGTGTCGGTCACCTTCATTGGCACGATACGGCCGTTGCAGACGACGGCATGACGCTCCGGGTTAAGCCCTTCCGTCTTCACCTGCAGCCGCTCGACCGAAGAATCGACAAAGCGCACGGTCCCGCCGATGGCGCCCTGCTCGCCCATGACATGCCACGGCTCCAGCGCTTGCCGCAGCTCCAGCTTGACACCGGCATACTGAACCTCGCCGCAGAACGGAAAGCGGAATTCGAGCTGCGCGTCAAACCATTCGGGGCGGAATTCAAAGCCGTTCAGCTTGAGGTCGTCCAGCACGTCTAGAAAGTCAGCCCAGACATAGTGCGGCAGCATGAAACGGTCATGCAGCGACGTGCCCCAGCGCACGAAGCGGCCGTCGAGCGGGTTTTTCCAGGCGCGGGCGATGATGGCGCGCACCAGCAATTGCTGCGCGAGGCTCATGCGCGCATTGGGCGGCATCTCGAAGCCGCGGAATTCGACCAGCCCCAGCCGGCCGGTCGGGCCGTCGGGCGAAAACAGCTTGTCGATGCAAATTTCCGAACGGTGGGTGTTCCCCGTCACATCGGTCAGAAGATTTCGGAACAGCCGGTCGACCAACCACGGCAATGGCGCATTGCCCTTGTCTGGATGCGGCACCTGCGCCATCGCGATCTCGAGCTCGTAGAGCGAATCGTGGCGCGCCTCGTCGAAGCGCGGCGCCTGGCTGGTCGGGCCGATGAACAGGCCCGAAAACAGATAGGACAGCGACGGGCGGCGCTGCCATTGCAGGACAAGGCTTTTCAGCAGATCCGGACGGCGCAGGAACGGGCTGTCGTTGGGCGTCGCGCCGCCGACGACGACATGGTTGCCGCCGCCTGTGCCGGTGTGGCGCCCGTCGATCATGAACTTGTCGGCGCCAAGCCGTGTCTGCCGCGCCTCCTCGTAGATCGCTGTGGTCGTCGCCACGCAGTCCTGCCAGTTCGCAGCCGGATGGATATTCACCTCGATGACACCGGGATCCGGAGCCACACGGATGACGTTGAGGCGCGGATCGTGCGGCGGGCCGTAGCCCTCGATATGCACCGGCAGGCCGATAGCCTTTGCCGCGTTCTCGGCCGCCGCGACCAGTTCGAGATAATCTTCCAGCGCCTCGACCGGCGGCATGAACACACAAAGCCGTCCGTCGCGCGGCTCGACCGACAGCGCGGTGCGCACCGCGCCGCCGATCTCGGTGATCTCCTGTTCGACACGGTCCTGCTGGCCGGTCGCGGCGGTGAAGAACGCCGCATGCTGGCGGCGCGCCATTTCGTCGGCGCCTTCCAATTCGGCCGGGGCAGCGTCCGGCAACGGAGCGGCCTCAGGCAAAATAGCCTGGCGCGCCGGCAGTGGTCCACGCGGCAGCGAAGGATCGACCGGCACGATGTAGGGGAACTGCGCCGGCGGTACATGGGGCAGCGTGCCGAGCGGCAGGCGGTAGCCGACCGGCGAATCGCCCGGCACCAGGAACAGCTTGCCGCGCCGTGTCTTCCATTTCTCCGAACGCCAACGCGGCCCCGACGCCTGGCTGTTCCAGCGCTGGACCGGCAGCACGTAGCCCGACGGCTTGGTCAGGCCGCGTTCGAACACTTTTGCCAGGCGGCTGCGCTCTTCCGGGTCTTCCAGCTTCGAATTGGACGGGTCGACATTGTCGGGCAGCTTGCCTTCCTTGAGCAGCCACTCGGCCGGGTCCTCATAGGCTTCGCTGACCATGGTCTTGTCGATGCCGAGTTCATCGGCAATCGTCGTCAGCAGGCTTTCAGCCTGCTTCGGTCCGACATCTGCTTCGCTGTTTTCCCGTGCGATCAGCGACGGGTCGCTCCACACCGGCTCGCCGTCGGTGCGCCAGTAGAGCGAGAATGTCCAGCGCGGCAGACTTTCGCCCGGATACCACTTGCCCTGACCGTAATGCAGGAAGCCGCCGGGCGCGAAACGCTCACGCAGCCGGCGGATCAGCGCATCGGCCTTCTCACGTTTTGTCGGGCCGACGGCGGCGGTGTTCCACTCCTCCGCCTCGAAATCGTCGATCGACACGAAGGTCGGCTCGCCGCCCATGGTCAGCCGCACGTCCCCGGCCTCGAGCGCGGCGTCGACCTGGACGCCCAGGGCATCGAGCGCCAGCCAGCTTTCGTCGGAGAATGGCTTGGTGATGCGCGGGTGCTCGGCGATGCGATCGACCCGCATGTCGAAGCCGAATTCGACATTGGCGAAGCTCGCCATGCCGGAAATGGGCGCGGCGTTGCGGAAATGCGGCGTTGCGGCGAGCGGCACATGGCTTTCGCCGGTGAGCAGGCCGGAGGTCGGGTCGAAGCCGATCCAGCCGGCCCCCGGCAGATAGACCTCGCACCAGGCATGGAGATCGGTGAAATCAACGGCAGTGCCGGGCGGCCCGTCAAGCGCGACGAGGTCGGGCTTCAGCTGGATCAGGTAGCCGGAAACGAAGCGCGCGGCGAGGCCGAGGTTTCTTAGGATCTGCACCAGCAGCCAGCTCGTATCGCGGCAGGATCCCTTGGCGGCGGCCAGCGTTTCCTCGGGTGAGAAGACACCGGTTTCCATGCGCACGATATAGGCGATCTCGCGCTGCAGCCGCGCATTGAGGTCGACGACGAAATTGACGGTGTTGGTTGGGTGTCGCACGATGGTCTGCAGGAACGCCGACAGCAGCGGTCCAGCCGGCTCCGGCGTCCGGTAGATGGCGAGATCGTCGCGGATCTCTTCTGGGTATTCGAACGGAAAGATTTCGGCCGACGGCTCGACGAAGAAATCGAACGGATTATAGACCGTCATGTCGGCGACGAGGTCGACCTCGATCTTCAGCTCCGTCACCGGCTCAGGAAACACGAAGCGGGCGAGGAAATTGCCGTAGGGGTCTTGCTGCAGATTGACGAAATGGTTTGCGGGCTCGACCTTCAGCGAATGACTGAGCACCTTGGTGCGGGAATGCGGCGCCGGCTGCAGCCTGATGACCTGGGGGCCAAGGACGACCGGCCGGTCATATTTGTAATGGGTCAGGTGGTAGACGGCTGCCAGAATTGCCATGGTGCCCCGAAAGTCGGCGTTTCAAACGAATTCGCCGAACCCTGACACATCAGGCGGGCATTCTCCAAGCAGATGTTGCGGTGCACCTAATTTAAGCGACAGTTGCCGGCTCAGAAAAACGCCTGCAACCCGGTCTGCGCCCGCCCGAGGATCAGCGCATGCACGTCATGCGTGCCCTCATAGGTGTTGACCGTTTCAAGGTTCTGCGCGTGGCGCATGACGTGGTAACCGATCTGGATGCCGTTGCCGCCATGCATGTCGCGGGCCTGGCGGGCAATGTCGAGCGCCTTGCCGCAATTGTTGCGCTTGACGATCGAGATCATCTCCGGCGCCATCTTGCCTTCGTCCATCAACCGCCCGACCCGCAAGCTGCCCTGCAGCCCCAGAGCGATCTCGGTCTGCATGTCGGCGAGTTTTTTCTGGAAAAGCTGCGTCCCGGCCAGCGGCTTGCCGAACTGCTTGCGGTCGAGGCCGTATTGGCGGGCCCGGTGCCAGCAATCTTCCGCCGCGCCCATCGCGCCCCAGGAGATGCCGTAGCGCGCCCGGTTGAGACAGCCGAACGGACCCTTCAGGCCCGACACATTGGGCAGCAGCGCGTCTTCGCCGACCTCGACGCCTTCCATCACCACTTCGCCGGTGATCGAGGCTCGCAGCGACAGCTTGCCGCCGATCTTCGGCGCCGACAGCCCCTTCATGCCCTTCTCCAGCACGAAGCCGCGAATCTCGTTGTCATGCGCAGCCGATTTCGCCCAAACGACAAAGACGTCGGCGATCGGCGCGTTGGAAATCCACATTTTCGAGCCGGAGATCTTGTAGCCGTTCGCGGTCTTTTCGGCGCGCGTCTTCATGCCGCCCGGGTCGGAACCGGCATCCGGCTCGGTCAGGCCGAAGCAGCCGATCCATTCGCCGCTGGCGAGCTTCGGCAGGTATTTCTTGCGTTGGGCCTCCGAGCCATAGGCATGGATCGGATACATCACCAGCGACGACTGCACGCTCATCATCGAGCGATAGCCCGAGTCGATGCGCTCGACTTCCCGCGCCACCAGCCCATAGGTGACATAGTTGGCGCCGAGCCCGCCATATTCCTCGGGGATGGTGATGCCGAGCAGACCCGCCTCGCCCATCTCGCGAAAGATGCCGGCGTCGGTCTTTTCCTCGAGATAGGCTTCCTCGATCCTGGGAGCGAGCTTGTCGGCAGCGAATGCCGCCGCGCCATCGCGCACCATCCGCTCGTCTTCCGAAAGCTGGTCCTCGATCAGGAAAGGATCGTCCCAGACGAATGCGTTCTTATCGGCGGCCATGGCTCTCGGTTCCCAGAACAAAATCTTGAAGTGCCCGGCTTATCGACCCCCGCTTAAAAAAAATCAAACGAAATTGCATCACCAATCAATGAGCGTTAGTAATGGATCATGAACGTCCAGCGCCGCCTTTTGCCTAACATCGGCGCCCTTACCGCCTTCGAGGCTGTGGCGCGCCTCGGCTCTTTCACCGCCGCCGCCCGCGAGCTCGATCTGACTCAGGGTGCTGTAAGCCGGCAGATCGCGTTGTTGGAGGACCAGTTCGGCCGTCGGCTGTTCGAACGCGACAGCCGCAATGTCCGGCTGTCGACGGCAGGCGAGATTTATGCCGAAGCGGTGCGCGCCGCCCTAGGTCAATTGCGCGACGCGGCCCTTGGATTGATGAGCAATCGGCATAGTGGCATCTTGAACCTCGCCATCCTGCCGACCTTCGGCACACGCTGGCTGATGCCGCTCATCCCGGATTTCGTCGAAAACAATCCTGATATCACCATCAATTTCGTCACTCGTATCGGCCGCTTCGACTTCGCCCGCGAGAGGCTCGACGCCGCCATCCATTTCGGCCTGCCGGATTGGCCCGATGCCGACTCCACACTCTTGGTCAGCGAAACGGTCGCGCCAGTGGTCTCGCCCGAATTTCTGGCCGGCCGCGCCATTGCCACGCCCGCCGATATCGGCCGTCTGCCGCTGCTGCATATGGCGACGCGGCCCGGCGCATGGACCGAGTGGTTCGAGCATCAGGGTTTGAGCGCACCGACTGGACCGGGCATGCAGTTCGAGCAGTTCGGCACCGCCGCCCAGGCCTGCATGGCCGGGCTTGGCGTCGCGCTGCTGCCGCAGGTCCTCATCTCAGGCGAGTTGCAGCGCGGCCAGTTGGTGCCGGCGCCGGGCCGGCCGATGCAAAGCCGCAGCGCCTATTACCTCGTCGTGCCGCACGACAAACGCGGCCATCCGCCGGTCGCCAGTTTTCGCGACTGGCTGCTGGGCCATGTACCGCCGGAGAAGTAGCTACTTCCGCTTCAGCGCATCGGCCAATGCGGCACCGAATGCGCCCTGTTGCGCCGGCCGCTCTGGCTGACGCTGCGGCACCGGCGCTCGCGGCACCGGTCTGTTGCCGTTGTCGCGCGGCTTCGGTGGACCGCCCTCGCCATCCCTACGCATCGACAGGCCGATGCGCTTACGCTTGATGTCGATGTCGACAACACGCACCTTGACCACGTCGCCGGCTTTTACCACCTCATGCGCGTCCTTGACGAAACGGTCGGCCAGTTGCGAGACGTGCACCAACCCGTCCTGGTGCACACCGATATCGATGAAAGCGCCGAACGCCGCGACATTGGTGACGGTTCCTTCCAGCAGCATTCCAGGCTTCAAATCCTTGATGTCGTCGACGCCGTCGGCGAAGGTCGCGGTCTTGAAACCTGGTCGCGGATCGCGGCCGGGCTTTTCCAGTTCTGCCAGTATATCACGCACCGTCGGCAGGCCGAACCGCTCATCGACGAAGACCCGCGGATCAAGCGCCTTGAGGGCGGCACTGTCGCCCATCAGCGAGCGGAGGTCGCGCCCACAGGCGGCGACGATCTTTTTCGCCACGCCATAGGCTTCCGGATGCACGGCCGAGGCATCCAGCGGTTCGGTGCCGTTGGGAATTCGCAGGAAGCCGGCGCATTGCTCGAACGCGCGGGGTCCAAGGCGAGAGACCTTCAGCAGGTCACGACGGCTGGCGAAAGGGCCGGTCGCATCGCGATGCGCGATGATGGCCTCGGCCAGCGATGTGCCAAGACCCGAAACCCGCGCCAGAAGCGGCGCCGAGGCGGTGTTGAGATCGACGCCGACGGCATTGACCGCGTCCTCGACCACCGCTTCCAGCGAGCGGCCGAGCCGGTACTGGTCGACATCGTGCTGATACTGGCCGACGCCGATCGACTTTGGCTCGATCTTGACCAGTTCGGCGAGCGGATCCTGCAGTCGCCGCGCGATCGACACCGCGCCGCGCAGCGACACGTCGAGGCCGGGAAATTCCGCCGCCGCCGTCGCCGAGGCGGAATAGACCGAAGCACCCGCCTCGCTGACGATCACCTTCAGCGGCTTCGGCCCGGAATCAGCAGGCATGTCGGCCAGCATGTCGGCGACCAGCCTTTCGGTCTCACGGCTGCCGGTGCCGTTGCCGATGGAAATCAACTCGAGCTTGTGCAAGCGGATGAGCTTCGCCAGTTCGGCCTGCGTGCCTCGCACGTCGTTCTTCGGCGGGAACGGATAGACCGTCGTCGTCGCCAGCAGCTTGCCGGTGCCGTCCACCACCGCCACCTTGACCCCGGTGCGGATGCCGGGATCGAGCCCCATCGTGGCGCGCGAGCCGGCGGGTGCCGCGAGCAGCAAGTCCTTCAGGTTGCGGGCGAAGACATGGATCGCCTCTTCCTCGGCCCGCTCGCGCAGATCGCGCATCAAATCGAGCGTCAGATGCAGCGACAGCTTTATGCGCCAGGTCCAGCCGGCAACCTCCATCAACCAGCGGTCGCCCGGCAACTGGCGGCCGATGGCATAGGCATCGGCAATCATCCGTTCGACCGGCTTCACCGGCGACGCGTCGTCGGCATCGACTTCGATGTCGAGCGACAGCACCTCTTCATTGCGGCCGCGCAGCATCGCCAGCGCGCGATGGCTCGGCACGTTGGCCCAGCGCTCGACATGGTCGAAATAGTCGGAGAATTTCGCGCCGGCCTCCTGCTTGCCGTCGAGGACGCGTGACCGCATGAAGGCCCGTTCCTTCATGTAGGCCCGCAGTCTGCCGACCAGGTCGGCATTTTCGGCGAACTGTTCGGACAGGATGTCGCGCGCGCCGTCGAGTGCCGCCTTGGCATCGGCCACCTCTTCGCCGACATAAGCCAGCGCCAGTTCGCCGGGCACCGCCGCGCGGTCGGCAAGGATGGCCTCGGCCAGAGGTCCCAAGCCACGCTCTCGCGCGATCTCCGCCTTGGTCCGGCGCTTCGGCTTGTAGGGCAAATAGATGTCTTCGAGTTCCGCCTTGGTGGCAGCCGCAGCGATCTTGGTTTCGAGTTCCTCGGTCAGCTTGCCTTGCTCGCGGATCGAACCGAGGATGGTGTCGCGGCGCGCATTGAGCTCGCGCAGATAGGCGAGCCGCTCGGCAAGCAGGCGCAACTGAGTGTCGTCCAGGCCGCCGGTGACCTCCTTGCGGTAGCGCGCGACGAACGGCACTGTCGCGCCTTCGTCCAGCAGCCCGATCGCCGCCGCAGCCTGTTCGGGCCGGGCAGTGATCTCGGCCGCGATGATTGCTGCGATGCGCTTGATGTCGGATGCCATGTCGTTCCTGCTGTCCTTATCGAAAAGAGCGGCGACCATAGGCGCAGAGCGTCGCTCCGCCAACCGCGGCGTTTTCGATCACCCTGACAGGTCCACAGGAAAGCTGTGATGCCGCGGTTGCCTGGACCGTGTCAGACCGTTCGGGCAAACCCGTATCTGGTCTCGGACGCGGTCTTGCCGGCCATGGCGTTTTCTTCCGATTTTTTGGAACTTAGGCCAGCGCGGCGGCGATGGCGTGCACGGCTTTCATCGTCGCCACCGAATAAGCGATGTCAGTGAAATCCGGATAGCTCGAAAGCTTCACCACGACCATTCTCGTGTTCCAGTCGACATGGATCAGCTGCCCGAACACGCCGCGGCACATCAGCGCGCGTGAGCGCGGATCCTCGATCCAGAACTGGTTGCGATAGCCGCCTTGCGGCAGGCTGGGATTGAAGTCCGGTCCATGCCTGCCGCTGCGCGTCGCCTCGATCCAGTCGGCCGGCACCACGCCGCCGCCATTGTCGAGGATCAGCTGCCCGAAACGGCCATAGTCGCGCAGCGTGGCGTTGAAGCCGCCGTCGGCGATAGCATAGCCGGCGCTGTCGACGGTGAAGCAGGCGCTTTCATCCGCCCCGAGCTTTTGCCAGAGTTCCTCCGAAACCAGTTGCGCCAGCCGCTGGCCGGTCACCCGCTCCATGATGAAGGCGAGCACGTCGGTCTCGATCGAACGGTATTCGAAGGCAGCGCCATGCGGCCGGCTTGTCTCCTTAAGCCGCAGGATCAATTCGAACATATGCGACGGCCACTCGAAGGCCGGATCGCTGCCCGGCGGCACCGGTTTCCAGCCGCTGGCGACATCAACCTGGCCGATATCGGAATAGCGGTCGGTATATTCCTCGGAAAAACGCACGCCTGTCGTCATATCCAGCACATGCTGCACGCTGGCGCCGGCCCAGCCGGTCGCATCAAGCTCCGGCAGATAGGTCGTCACCGGCAAGGCCGGGTCGATCAGGCTGCGCCCGACCAATATGCCGAACACCGAAGCGGTGACGGACTTCGCCATCGACTGCGACAAATGCAGCGTGCGGTCGGTCATGCCGTTGAAATAGCGCTCATAGGCGATCTTGCCGTCCTTGAGCACGAGGAACCCGTCCGTATAGGTTTCGTCCAGCAGGCCGGCCAGCGTCGCAGGCTGACCCGTGCTGTCGCTCACCGGCAGCGCATCGAGATCGACCTCGGCTCGCTCGAGCCGGCGGCGATGGCCATTGCCGCGCCAGACTTCGACGGTCGGCAGAATTTCGCGGATGTGCTGGAATGCCCACCGGTTCCAGGGTCCCCTGTCCCAGTCGAGCTTTGGAGGCACCATCTTGGGCGGCGAGCCCTGCATGATCGGCGGCACCGGTTCGCTGTTACGATAGGAAGTCATTTTATGCTCCGGGAAGTGTCCCGCGGTGTCGCGACGGTTTTTGCTTTCAGTGCGGTCGCGCCGTCCGTCATAGTTTCGGCCGGCGCGTCTTTTCTCCGTACCAGCCACCAACTGCTTTTTCATAGGCCATGCCGGCGCGGAACACATCTTCGTCGCTGTAGGTGCGGCCGACGATCTGGATGCCGGTCGGCACGCCGTTCTTCGCGTGGCCGGATGGAACAGACAGCACCGGACAGCGGCTCATCATGTTGAACGGCGTCGTCATCACCCAGCCCAGCGAGGGATTGACCAGCTTGCCGTTGATCCTGATTTCGTCCTTCGACTGGTCATGGTCGGCCGGCACTGACGGCAGCGCCGTGGTCGGGCAGATCAGCACATTGTACTTTTCGAGCAGCGGTCCAAGCGTCATGTACATGCGGCCAGCCACCTCCAGGCTACCGACGAAATCGGTCGCCTTGGAACCCGCCCCCTCCTCGGCGAAGCTGCGGGCGTAGGTCGTCATCTCGTCGGCATGGTCGGGCAGCAGCTTCGACAGGAACGCGCCGAACAGATGGTTCAAATAGGCGAGCCCGGCCTCCAGGACCTCCGGTCCCCAACCTAAATCGACCTCCTCGACCTCCGCACCCAGTGAGCGGAACACGTCGAGCGCTTTCTTCGTGTTCTTCACCACTTCCGGATCGACCTCGAAGCCGCCGAGATCCATCGAATAGCCGATCTTCCAGCCCTTGATCGGCTTGAACCTGGTCGGCAGGGTTAGCTTCGGCCGGAGCGAAGCGATATCCAGAGCACTGGGACCGGTCATGACGTTCTGCAGCAGGATCGCGTCCTCGACCGTGCGTGCCAGCGGTCCGGTGTGGCAGTAGAAGTCGAGGTTGAACGGTGGGTCGTCCGGGTTGCGGCCATAGGGCGGCTTGTAGCCGACGATACCGCAGGCCGACGCCGGGATGCGGATCGAGCCGCCGATATCTGAGCCGGTGGCGATCGACGATGTGCCGGATGCGAGCGATGCGGCCGAGCCGCCCGACGAGCCTCCGGGCGTGAACTTGGGGTTCCAGGGATTGCGGGTGACGCCCCACAGCCTGGACCAGGTATAGGCCGCACAGGAGAATTCCGGCGTCGCCGTGCGTGCATGGACGATGCCGCCAGCCCCGATGATGCGTTCGTTCATGGTCGAAGTGGTATCGGCTATGAAGTTCTTCATGATCAGCGAGCCGCCGGTGGTCGGCTTGCCCTTGATGTAGCTTTCATCCTTGATGCCGACGGGCAGGCCCTCCAGAGGGCCAGTCTTCTTGCCCTTGGCGTATTTCGCCTCGGCTTTCTTGGCCAGCGCCATCGCCTCGTCAAAGTGCGTGTTGGTGAAAGCGTTGACCTTGTCCTTCGTCGCCTCGGCGCGCCCGATGACCGCTTCCATCAGCTCGACCGGTGAGAGCGTCTTCGCCTTGAAGCGCCTAAGGGCCTCGCTTGCCGGCATGTAGCAGAGATCGAGATCGGGCATTTGCAGGCAAACTCCGGGTGCATCAGGCGACAGCCGGACGTCGGTCCTTGGCGAAGATTTTTTTGATTCATGGACCCGGCAGCCATGGCTGCCGGGTCCATGGTACTGCGATCACTTCTGCAATTCGGTCCAGATCCTGGTGTAGAGCGCCTGGACGTCGGGCGCGCAGTTCAGCATGAACTTGCCCTTGTCGGCGAACTCGGCGGGGATGTTGACCTCCGGCGCCGTCTTCATGTCCGCAGGCATGAAGGCCTCCGATCCCTTGATGCCGTTGGCGTAGCGCGCGAAAGACGAGATCAGCGCCGCGTTTTCGGGATCCATGATGAAGTTCTGGAACAATTTGGCGTTTTCGACGTTCTTGGCGTCCTTCAGCACCGCAAGATTGTCCATCCAGATCGGATAGCCCTCCTTCGGATAGCCATAGACCATGTCCTTGTTCTGCAGGCGAGCGCGGAAGGACGCGCCGTTCCAGTCGACGCTAGCTGCGAAGTCGCCCTTGGCGAACTTCTCGACCGTGCCGTAGTCCATGGAGATCCATTTCGGCTTTGCCGCCCCCAGCGCATCGCGCACCTTCTTCAGCACCTCCTTGTCGCCGGTGCAGGGCTCGCCGCCGACATATCTGATGGCGAGATGCATGACATCGGCCATTTCGGGAACGACGTTGACCTTGCCGACCAGTTCCGGCGGCGGATCCAGGAAGATGGCCGAAGTGTTGACGTCACCCTTGTAGACGGAGGTGTTGACCGTCACGCCGGTCGTTCCCCATTGCCACGGCACGGTGTATTTGCGGCCTGGATCGAAGGGAACATCGACCCATTTTGGGTCCATGTTCTTGAAGTTCTCCATCTTGCTAGGCTCTGTCTCCAACAGCAGCCCTTCCTCGATCCAGATCGGCACGAAGCTCGCAGAGGGCACCACGATGTCGAAGCCGCTGCCGCCCTGGCGGATTTTGGCGAGCGCGGTGTCGTTGGAATCGTAGTCGGTGACTGTCACCTTGACCTTGTATTTTTCCTCAAATTTCTTGATGAGGTCGGGGCTGGTGTAATTGCCCCAGTTGTAGATGTTGAGCTCGCCATCGGCGCGGGCAATACCCGCCGAGGCGAGGAGCGCGGCGCCGAGCGCCGTCGCAGCCAGTTTCCACTTCATCGTTTTTCTCCTGTTACAGCTGATATCATTCCTGATCCTTTTTCCTGCTGATGAAAAAGAAGACGGTGACGATCAATATCGAGATCAGCAGGAACACCGTCGAAATCGCGTTTATTTCCGGCGTGATAACGCGCCGGAACTGGCCGAGCATGTAAGTCGGCAACGTGTCCTGGCCGCCGGACTTGACGAACTCCGTGATGACGACATCATCCAGCGAGATGACGAAGGCCAGCATCAGCCCGGCAAGGATGCCTGGCCAGAGCAGCGGAAAGGTGACGCGCCGAAAAGCCTTCCAGGGTGTCGCGTAGAGGTCGGCCGCAGCGACCTCCAACGTCAGATCCATGTTCTCAAGCCGCGCCCGGATCGGCAGATAGGCAAAGGGGATGCAAAAGGCCGTATGCGCGGCCATCAGGTAGCCCAGCCCCGAATAGCCGGTCCAGATCTTGATGCGCGAAAAGAAGATCAGCAGCGCCACCGCGGTGACGATTTCCGGCACCATCAGCGGCTGGTTGATGAAGGCGTATTTGAAGCCGAGGCCGGGATATGGCTTCGTCCGGGTCGTGGCAAGCGCGGCCATGGTGGCGACGATCGTGGCAATAGTCGCCGCGACTGAAGCAATCTGCAGCGACCGGATCGAGGCGTCGACAACCTGGTTGTTGTTCCAGGCCTGGTAGAACCAGCGCAGCGACACGCCTTCCCAGATCGCGATCGAACTGCCGGCGTTGAAGGCATAGACGACAACCGTGATGATCGGCAGGTAAAGCGCGAAGAAGCAGACCATCGCGATGGCCGTGAAGCCGGTCTGCCGGCGGATGTCGAAGCGGCTACCCATGCGTGCCGCCCTGACGCCCGGCGGAGCGGACATAGAAGAGCAGCGCGACCATCACGATCGCCATCAACGAGATCGACAGCGCCGAGCCGAGCGGCCAGTTACGGCCTTGCCCGAACTGCAGCTCGATCAGATTGCCGAGCATCATATTCTTCGAACCGCCGAGCACGCGCGGGGTGACATAGGCGCCCAGCGCCGGGATGAAGACGAGGATCGAGCCGGCGATGATGCCAGGCTTGACCAGCGGGATGATGACCCGCCTCAGCACCTGGAAGCGGTTGGCGTAGAGGTCGTAACCCGCCTCGACCAGCCGGAAGTCGATCTTTTCCATGCTGGCATAGAGCGGCAGCACCATCAGCGGCAGATAGACATAGGTCATGCCGACCATCAGCGCGAAATCGGTGAACATCATCTGGATCGGCTGGCTGATGATGCCGAGCTTGATGAGCACCGTGTTGACGATGCCCTCGTTGCGGATCACCTCCTGGATGGCGAAGGTGCGGATCAGCAGATTGGTCCAGAACGGGATGGTGATCAGGAACAGCCAGATCTCGCGCTGCCGCGCGGGCCGGGTGGCGATGAAATAGGCGGTCGGGAAGCCAAAGAGCAGCGTGAAGATCGTTGTCATGAACGACAGCTTGGCCGAACGCCAGAAGATCGACAGATGCGCGTCGGCGAAGGCCAGCGTGTCGTCGAAGATGTCACGCTGCATCAGCACCGACAGCCAGCCGTCGGTGGAGAATTTCCACACCACGTCGCCATAGGGCCCCGGCGTCAGGAACGAATAGATCACGACGATCAGCAGCGGGCCGGTCGCCGCCAGAAAGATGATGATCAGTGCCGGCGCTGACAGAAGCCAGCGATCGCGGATATCTCTGCGTTCGGCTTCCTTGGCGACTTCTTCCGCGCTCGCCATCAGTCCCTCAGCACTTGTGCGGCGTCGTTGCCGATCGAAATGCCGACCTTGTCCCCCCGCTCGAAACCGCAGCCGGCGCTGCGCGTGTTCTGCTGGCGCACGGTGAACGCCTCGCTGCTGTCCAGACGAACATGGATGTGCGTGTCGGTGCCGAAATAGACGATGTTTTCGACCGTGCCCGACAGGTCGCCCTTGCCGCTGGTCAGCTTGGCATGTTCCGGCCTGACCACCACGGTGGCATTGTCCTTCGGTTGAAAGCCCTCAGCCACGGTCGCGTCGATCGTCGCGCCGGATTTGAGCGTTGCGCGTGCCTTGCCGTTGGCCATGCCTGTTATGGCCGCGGTCAGGAAATTGGTCTCGCCGATGAAGTCGGCGACGAAGCGCTCCGCCGGCTTGTCATAGATGTCCCAAGGCGTGCCGACCTGCAGGATCCTGCCCGACGACATCACCGCGATGCGGTCCGACATGGTCAGCGCTTCTTCCTGGTCGTGGGTGACGAAGATGAAGGTGATGCCGGTCTCGTGCTGCAGCCGCTTCAGCTCGATCTGCATCTCCTTGCGCAGCTTGAAGTCGAGCGCCGACAGCGGCTCGTCGAGCAGCAGCACCTTCGGCTGCGGCGCCAGCGCCCGGGCCAGCGCCACGCGCTGCTGCTGGCCGCCCGATATCTGGCTGGTGCGGCGGCCGCTGAGCGCTTCCATCTTGACCAGCTTCAGCATCTCGGCGACCCGCGCCTTCACTTCGGCTTTGGGCTTGCCGAGCATTTCGAGGCCGAAGCCGATGTTCTCGGCCACCGTCATATGGGGGAACAGCGCATAGTTCTGGAACACGGTGTTGACCGGCCGCTTGAATGGCGGCAGCGGCGCGATGTCCTGACCATGCAGCAGTATCTCGCCGGCGCTAGGGAAATCGAAGCCGGCAATCAGCCTTAAAAGCGTCGTCTTCCCGCAGCCGGACGGACCAAGCAGCGTGAAGAACTCATTTTCGCGGATCGACACCGAAACCGTGTCGAGGGCGGCGACCTGTGACTCCCCGGTACCGAATACCTTGCGGACGCCACGAACCTCAATTGCACTTTTACCCGGTTGTTCCGGCACGATTACCCCATTCTTGCGTCCGCTCTTCAGGGCGGATCCAGTTCCCACTCGATTGTCAGCACACGGCGTGTGGCTTGGCAAGCATGCATCTGAATGTCGATTCAGAACGCAATTCCCGTGCCATCGTCATGCCTGGTAAGTGATCTTGCCGCCGCAGATCGTCGTCACTGGCCGCACCATATGCAGCGCTTCCGGCGCGGTCGCCTCGATATCGGCAGAGAGCACCACGAGATCGGCCATGAAGCCTAGCTTCAGACGGCCTTTGCGATGCTCCATGAACTCGGCATAGGCGCCTTCCACCGTGTAGCCACCGAGTGATTCATGCAGCGAGAAGCTCTGATCGGGATCATCGTCTGCCCATGGTTTGCGCAGCACTGCCGCCTGAATGCCCAGGATCGGATCGATCGGCGACACCGGCCAATCCGAGGCGAAGACGACACGCGCGCCGGCGTTCTTCAGCGTCCGCCACGCATAGCTCAGCGGCCAGCGGGCGGGCCCGATGCGCGACACCGTCGGCTCCAGCGGCAAGCCCATGCTGCCCGGCGGATGCGGCGGCTGCATCGAGGCAATGACGCCAAGCTTTGCGAAGCGCGGCACGTCGGCGGCGGTGATCACCTCGATGTGCTCGACCCGATGCCGACTGTCGCGCTTGCCGTTTTGTTTCTGTGCCGCCTCGTAGCCGTCGAGCACGGCGCGCACGGCGCCGTCGCCGATCGAGTGCACCGCAATCTGCAGCCCGCGCCTGTCGACGGCCACGGCAAGGTCGATGAATTGCTGCGGCGTGAACAGCGGCTCGCCCAGCCAATCCGGACGGTCTGCATAGGGCTCGACCATCACCGCCGTCCATGAATCGAGCACGCCGTCATAGAACACCTTGACCATGCCCGACGACAACCATTCACCCTTGTAGCGCTCGGCCATCGCCGACGCCTTGTCGAGCATGTCGAGCTCCATGAAGTTCTTGTAGTGGAACGGCACCTGCACGCGGCACAGCAAGCCGCCTTCGGCCTCGATCTCGGACAAGAGTTCGAGCTGATGCAAATTGCCGTCCATGTTTTGGATCGAGGTGATGCCGTGCCTGGCACACCATTCCAGCCCGCGGCGCATAATCGCCCGGTCGGAGGCCTGCTCCGCCGGCGTCGGCCTCGGGTCCGGCTCGCCGCCGGTGGCCAGGCCGAGCCGCACGCGATCCTCGCCGGCCAATGCGATCAGCGGCCCAAAGGCCTCGCCCTCGCGCAATTCGCCGCTGGCCAGCCCGTCGTCGCCCATGACGATCTCATTGCCCGGGCCAAGCTGCTTGCCTCTAAGCAGGCCGGCCAGTTCCAGCGCTTTGGTGTTGGCCCACATTGTGTGGTGATCGGGCGCCGCCATGACGAAGGGCCGGTCCGGCAGGATGCGGTCGAGATGACGGCGGCTGACCCGCTCAGTCGCCGACAGGATGGTGTAGTCGGCGCCTTGCGCCTGCAGGATGGGCAGGTCCGGTCGCATTGCGGCATAATGGCGCACAGCGTCGGAAAGCGCCTCGAAACCGTGGACGCCCATCAGCTGGAGATGATCGAGCTCGGCCGCGCCGCCGAAAAGATGCATATGCGCCTCAATGAAGCCGGGGACGACGGAGCCGCGGCCGGCATCGATGACGCGCGTGCCGGGGCCTTTATGCTCCAGCACGGTCGCGCGATCTGCGATCGCAATGATTTCGCCGCCCTTGATGGCTATGGCTTCGGCACGGGGGTTATCGGGATCCATCGTCAATATGCTGGCATTCTCGACGATCAGATCGGCCGATGGCGGCATAATTTTCTCCCGTTTGAGCTTAGGCTAGCAGAGTATTGGCGTCTGGCAAGCCGTCCGCTGCTACTTGCAACAACGATCTGGAACGCCTCTTGGCGGCGCTGAAACTCTCTGCCACAAAGCAGTCCGTCAATGACAGATACGCAACTCGAAGAGCGAGCCGGGCCCGCAAGATGAAGACTGTTTTCTCCCCTCTCCACTTCGGTCATGCCGGCAACTTCGAACTCATTTCGGGCGCCATCGTGCCGGCCTTCGAGAAGCCCTCGCGCGCTGAGTTCATCCAGGCGAGGGTGGAGAGCGAAAAGCTCGGCCCGATCCTGCCACCCGACACCCACGATCTCGCTGCCGCCAGGAAGGTGCATACCAGCGACTACATCGATTTCCTGCCGACCGTGTGGCCGCTCTGGGAAGCGTCCGGCCGGACGGGCTCGGCCATCCCCTTCACCTGGCCGACGCGCGGCCTGCGCGGCGATGTGCGCCCCAGAACGATCGATGCGCTGCTTGGATTTTACTCCTTCGACGGCGGCGCCACCTTCGTTGAAGGCACCTGGGAGGCGATCAAGTCGTCCTATGACGTGGCGCTGACCGCGGCCGCCCTGGTCAAGGGCGGCGAGACGTCCGCCTTCGCGCTCTGCCGTCCGCCCGGCCATCATGCCGGCGCTGCTTTCATGGGCGGCTATTGCTACATCAACAACGCCGCCGTTGCCGCGCAATGGTTCCGCGACCAGGGCGCCAAGCGCGTCTCGATCCTCGATGTCGACTACCATCATGGCAACGGCACGCAGGAGATCTTCTACAGCCGCGACGACGTGCAGGTGCTGAACCTGCATGGCGATCCGATGACCGAATATCCGTTTTTCCTTGGCCATGCCGACGAGCGCGGCGCCGGCCCCGGCGAAGGCTTCAACCTCAACTATCCGATGCCGTTCGGCACCTCATGGGACGCCTGGAATGCTTCGCTGGAAGACGCCTGCGCGAAACTTGCGGCGTACGCTCCCGATGTCGTCGTCGTTTCGCTTGGCGTCGACACGTTCGAGAAGGACCCGATCAGCAAGTTCAAGCTGAAAAGCGGCGACTATCCCAAGATTGGCCGCCGCATCGCCAGGCTCGGCCTGCCGACGCTGTTCGTTATGGAAGGCGGCTATGCCGTCGAGGAAATCGGCATCAACGCCGTCGGCGTGCTGACCGGATTCGAGGATCGGTAACGCATGTCGACCAGAGTCTGCCCTCGGGCGTTTGATCAGAGAGAGCGCAGCGGTTTTGGGCAACGACATTCGTAGAAATTTAGTAGGCATCGGGCACAAAGTCGGCCACCTCACCGAAGCGCTCCACGCCGCCTGCAAGGACGCCCGCTGACCTGTTCCGGCGTCCGCTATCCTGTTGTTGGACCATGATCTTCTTCGAAAAGGCGTTCGCCCTTTGCAAAGTGATGCTCTACTTTGAAGGGACGGTATGAGGGACCGATTCACCGGAAGAAGGCAGCATTGAAGTCGGGGAAGCATCCATGATCGACGACGAGCCGGACAGTGAACGCGTCTCGGCGCTGGCGCCGTTCCGGCACGGCATTTTCCGCGCCGTATGGTCCGCCAGTCTGGTGTCGAATTTCGGAGGCTTGATCCAGGGCGTCGGCGCCGCCTGGATGATGACCACGATCGCCACCTCGTCCTATCAGGTCGCGCTGGTCCAGGCCTCGACCACCTTGCCGATCATGCTGTTTGCGCTGGTCGCAGGCGCCATAGCCGACAGCTTCAACCGGCGCAAGGTCATGCTGATTGCTCAGATCTTCATGCTGGTCGTCTCGGTTCTGCTGACCGTCTTCACCTACCTTGGCTTGATAACGCCATGGACGTTGCTCGCCTTCGCCTTCCTGATCAACAGCGGCACGGCGCTTTACAACCCGTCATGGCAGGCTTCTGTCGGCGACATGGTGCCGCGCCCCATGCTGCCGGCTGCTGTTGCGCTCAATTCGTTGGGCTTCAACCTGACCCGCAGCGTCGGCCCGGCGATCGGCGGCATCATCGTTGCCGCCGCAGGAGCGGCCGCGGCCTTTGCCGCCAATGCGCTGAGCTATGTCGCGCTCATGATCGTGCTGGCCCGCTGGAAGCCGAATCTGCCGGCCTCTACACTGCCGCGCGAGACGCTGGGCGCGGCGATGGGCGCCGGCCTGCGCTACGTCGCCATGTCGCCCAATATCGGCAAGGTGCTGGTCAGGGGTGCGGCTTTCGGCTTCAGCGCCGGCGCGGTTCTGGCGTTGCTGC
Organism: Mesorhizobium sp. M6A.T.Ce.TU.016.01.1.1; assembly: GCF_003997065.1. Lineage (NCBI taxonomy): Bacteria > Pseudomonadati > Pseudomonadota > Alphaproteobacteria > Hyphomicrobiales > Phyllobacteriaceae > Mesorhizobium > Mesorhizobium sp. M6A.T.Ce.TU.016.01.1.1. The sequence continues at coordinate 165,884 of NZ_RZTJ01000012.1, forward strand.
CGCTGGTGGCGCGCGACGTCGTCAAGGGCGATGCCTTGACCTACGGCATCATGCTCGGCGCGTTCGGCATCGGCGCGGTCGGCGGCGCGCTGATCAGCGTCCGGCTGAGGCAGATCCTGTCCAGCGAGACGATGGTGCGCATGGCATTCGCCGGCTTCGCGCTCTGCGCCTTCAATGCCGCCGTCAGCGACCACGCCTGGCAGACGTCGCTCGGGCTGCTCATCGGCGGCGCCTGCTGGGTAATCGCGCTGTCGCATTTCAACGTCACGGTGCAGATGTCTACGCCGCGCTGGGTGGTCGGCCGGGTGCTGTCGGTCTATCAGACGGCGACCTTCGGCGGCATCGCGCTCGGCAGCTGGATTTGGGGTGTCGTCGCCGATGCGCATGGCGCCGAATTCGCGCTGATCGCGGCTGCTGTCGCGATGCTGGCGGGCGGCGCGATCGGCCTCTTGCTGCCCTTGCCGCAGCAGGCGGTGCTCAATCTCGATCCGACCAACCGTTTCAAGGAGCCGCATCTTGCGCTCGACCTCAAGCTGCGCAGCGGCCCCATCGCTATCATGATCGAGTACATCATCCGCGAGGAGGACGTGCCGGAATTCCTAGCCACCATGGCCGAACGCGGCCGCATCCGACGCCGTGACGGCGCCCGCAACTGGACGCTGGCGCGCGATCTCGAAAATCCCGCAATATGGATCGAGCACTACCACACGCCGACATGGCTCGAATACATCCGCCACAATAAGCGGGCCACCCATGCCGACGCCGTTATCGGCGAGCGCGTACGCGCGCTGCACAGCGGCGACGAGCCGCCGCGCGTCCGCCGCATGATCGAGCGTCCGACAACCGCCGGCACGGCGATCGTCATGCCGAAAGGCCCGATCGAGCACTAGGCGGCGGCCCACCCTGTGCCTTAGGATGCAGCGCGCAGGCTCGTACGGACGCGCCGCCTGCTTGTAGCGCGGGCCTTCTCCGCCACGACACCGGTGATCTCGACCACGCCGTCCTCACGCGGTCTGGCGTTTGTGACCTTGTGGAGACGCTCATAGGGCAACAGTTCCTTGACCCGAGCATCGAGCAACGCGACTTCGGCTCGCAGGTCCTCGCATTCCTGCCTCTGGACATCGAACTGTATCTGTTCGGATGCCTGCTGCAGGGAAAGCTGCGAAAAATTCGCGTTCACCGTCGAAAGGTTCATCTTGTCGTTTTCGTTCTCCTTTCTGAGAGCAGACAACCTTTCCTCCGCGATTTGCTTTTCGGCCACAGCGTCGCTCCATTGAGCCTTGAGCTTGGCGATCTCGCTGGCGGCTTCACTGTTCTCGTTCAAGGCAACCTCCAATCGCGATTGGAGGTTCCGAATTTCGGAACGCAGGCCGCCGATCTCCGTGAAACTACGCGCACGCTCGGCTTCCCTGTCACCTTCCATGATACGGGCCGCTTCCGTCATTTCCGACAGCTTCGCTTGCGCGACATCGAGCGATTTCTGCAGCCGCATTTCCTCTTTCTCGCTCTTGCCAAGCGCAGCCAGCACTTCCGAAAGTCGCGCCGTCTCATTGGCATGAATCGTCGAGAGTTCATCCAGCCTGTGCCGCGCCTCAACTTCCCGTTTCAGCGCCTTGTCGAGGTCGATCGACAGGCTGACATGTTTTTCCCGCAGTATCTCGTTCTCGCGCGAGCATCTGTTGGCCTCGGCCGTTCTGGCCGAAAGCGTTGTGACGAGGTCACCGAACTCCGCTTCGCGTTCTGCGCTCGCATTGCCTGCCACGACGAGTTCCAGCTTTGCTGCAGCCAGCGCACGGCGAAGTGCCTCCTTGTCCTCGATCAGGCCTGTCTCGCGCTGCTGCAGGGCCTCGACAGCGCTTTCACGCTCGCGCTGCTTTCTGGTAGCATCGTGGAGCTGCTCCGACAGCACTCTTTGCTGGGTGGTCAGGCCGACATTTGCCAGTTCCAGTTCGTTGGCGCGAAGAATGTCCCCGTGAAGCAGCTTCAGGAATTCGCCTGTCAGATGATGCGAGGTCGCGATCTCCGACAGTTTCGTATTGATCTCCTCCAGATACTCCCGCGCATCGTCAAAGAGCCCATCGACGGCATTTAACGCAGCCAGTCGGGTTTGTGTGTGGGAGGTCAGGCGTCGAGCGGTGCCAGCGTCGTCCTCGGGCTGAGAGTTGTCATTCTTTGCCGCGAGATTCTCATCCGGGACGGCCTCCAACGGCGACTGGTCGTCCAGGTTGAGGCACTCATCGAACGCGTCCGCCAAATCGGCTTCAAGCTCCTTGAATGCTCTGTCCACCTTCTCGGCGCGCTTCATCAGACTTTTGATTCTCATGACTGAACCTCCCCCTCGTGTAGCGCCATCATGGGGTCTTGATCCTCGCCTCCCGGATACGGGTTCATCCTATCTCCCCTGACGCGGTCGCCGCGTGAGATGACCGCTCTAGAATCTGCTGTCATGGCCCGTTTACACCACTCTGAGCGCAGGGGGCCGAGTCCAAGCTAGGGACAGGCTTGACCACTGTCCTCGTCTGTTTGAATGACGCAAACCGTGTAAGTGCCCTGATTGTAGCCGGCTTTGGAACAACCCACCGGAGGAACCTCCGCCAGAGTTTCCGGATCCTGGGTGCCGAGGGCTACTGACCGCCGCGATCATCCTTGTTGTTCACGACGTGACAGCCCGGCCGGGCTGCTCGGTAAGCCTAGCCCTCGCCCGACAGGTCCCGCCTCGCCTTGTCGAGCTTCTCGGCGTGGCGCTGCATCAGGTGGCCTTCGATCAGCAGCACGACGAAGACACGGTCGTTGTCCGCTATCGCGAGAGGACGCGAATACGACTCTGAAACTCCCCACGATCGACATAACATCCGCGCAAATGTCGCCGCCCCGTGTTCGGATTGAACGATTGGCGGCCGTGCAGCACCCGGCGATTGTCGAACACCGCCATTTCGCCGGCCTTGAGGCGGTAGGCTATTTGGAAACGCGAGCCGCGGATCATCATCATCAGCTTGCGATAGGCCGCGTAAAAGGGCTCGCAAATGTCGGAGGGAAGGTCGATGACATCGACAAGATGGGCGTTGAACCGTAACTCTGTCACTTCTCCATCGCGTCGCGTTACGATCACAGGAAACCTACCGCGCAGATCGTAGTTTTCGTCGTGAAAACGATAGGGTATCTCGACCTCGCACAAGAGACGGTAGCCTTCAGGATCTTCCACCTGTAACGCGGCCACGATCGCAAACCCATCGGCAAAGACCGATCCACCGCCTTCAGCTTCGTTCGCGATACAATGAAGGAATTGATAGCCGGGCGGCACCTCCTGGTTCGCAAGATCGGTGTGTAACGGCAGGGCGACCGGCGTATAGGCCAGGTTGTTCGGTTTCGGCATCGACACGACCTCGAACATGGTGCCGAAATTTGTCTGGCGCAGGAACCCTATCCGCTCGGCCGCGCGCCGCCCGGCGTCGGGATCATCGTCAAGCCCATCGACGATGGAGAGCCCGTATGCAGCCGTTGCCTTCAGCCAGGCGAGCAGATCGGCATCGCTTTGCAAGATGTCTCCGGCGGAGTGACGCGGTATGGTTTCAAGATCGATCGAGCCGTCCCAGAGTTTTGGAGCGATGTCAGCCGGATCGTTTCTCTTTCTGCCCGGACGATAGGATTCAAAGAACTGGCCCGGGAATTCCTCCTCAGCCTGGTCGTTCAACCAGACAATGCTCACAGTGCCGCCTCTGTCTTGCACGCTGATCGGTCTGAGTGAGGGCTCCACCCTGGTCAGGTCGAATATCCGCTCTTCGGTCTGCGGGTGAAACGCCGATGGCGCATTGTCCTTTAGCCAGAGCCAAGGATAGCAGACTGTTTCGCCTGACGAGAAAGTTACGGCAAGCGCGGTCTCCCGGGCTTCCACGGAAAGCATGGTATTCATGACGGTGTCTCTCTGAACACAGAATTTGATTTTCAGCTCGGATCAGGCCCGCAGGCCATCAACCCAACGGTGGTGGCCACCACAAGCTCGGCTTCCCATAGCGATGGGATCCGGGATTTCTGTTCGGTTCTTCGAGCACTCGATCTCCAGGTAGAAACCTGATTCAAGCAACATGGCGATGGTAGCGGTCATTTGCCGGCAGTGTCCAGCTAAATGCAATGGGACCGCCATCCCCCTCTGGGCTGGCCTCGCGGACAGCCCGGCTTCACTGCGGCGATAAAACCCATCTTCATCTCGGGGAACCGCGTTGACGTAAACGTCAACCCAAAGCTATATGCGCCAGCGACCGTGATCGCGAAATGCGCAAGACGGCGACTTCGGCCGGACCGAAGTGCCAATGTGCGACAAACGCAACGAGACGAGGAGAACGGCCATGGGCGTTCAGGAAATTGCCGACAAGATCAGCGCGCGCGTGGCGAGTGCCGGGTTCGATCGTTCCGTGAAATTCGATACCGGCGGCGACGGTGTCATCGTCATCGACGGCGCTGATGTCTCGACCACCGACGCGCCGGCCGACTGCACCATAAAGCTTTCGCTCGACGATCTGGAGTCGCTGATCGCAGGCGATCTCAACCCGACCATGGCGTTCATGTCCGGCAAGATAAAGGTCGAAGGCGACATGAGCGTCGCCATGGCGCTGAGCCAGTTGATCGGCTGATCCACTCCAATCCGGGATGAAAAGAAGACGCCGCCCGATGGGCGGCGGCTTGTTTCCGATCCGTCAGGCCGCGAGCGGCAGCCGCTGTGCCTTGAGCTTGCGCCCTGCCGCCTTCAGCGTGCCCTGCGCGTCGGCGAGCGCGCCTTCCACCAGTTCCAGCGCCAGCAAGCGGTGCCGTTCGTAAGGGCCTGGCATGGCCAACGAGCCGGTCTTCTCGGCCGAGAACCCGAAGCGATCGTAATAGGGCGCATCGCCGACCAGCAGGATCGCCGCATGGCCGAGACGCGCGGCCTCAGTGATCGCATGGCGCATCAGCGCCGAGCCGATGCCGGCATTCTTGATAGTGGGATCGACGGCGAGCGGGCCAAGCAGAAGCGCTGGCCGACCGCCCTCGCCCAGCACGACATCCCATAGCCGCGCCGTGCCAGTGACAGCGCCCGAAGCATCGCGCGCGATAAAGGCCAGGCCTTCCGAAGGCCGGCGGCCACGCCGCAGCTTTTCCGATGATTTTTTCTTGCGCTTCGGCCCCATGGCGCGATCGAGCAAGGCCTCGCGCG
>NZ_RZTJ01000128.1:0-467 GCF_003997065.1 Mesorhizobium sp. M6A.T.Ce.TU.016.01.1.1
ACCATCTGCATCCGGCAAATCCTCGTCAGGCAACTTCGTTCAATCGGATCAGCTTCGCCCCCCAGTCCCCCGATACGATCGTCGTGATCGAAGCGGGATCGATGTCGAAGCGAAAGCAGTCGCCGGCCGGCAAGCCAAGGACCTTGCAGACGGCGGCCTTGATCACATCGGCGTGGCTGACCAGGGCGACACACTGATTCGGATGCTGCTCGTGGACAGCATTCATCACCGCGACGACGCGCTGCTGGACATCGTGCATGGTCTCGCCACTCGGTGTCCTTGCCACTTGCCGCTGATCATTCCAGGCTCGCCAGCTGGCGTCGCCATTCAGCTCATCGAAAGTCTTTCCCGACCAGTCGCCGAAGTCGATCTCGTCAAGTTCGGCGCAGATCGCGATTTCTCCGACACCGCAGGCGAGCGCAATTGGCAGCGCCGTCTCTCGGGTACGCTCGCGCGGGCTGCACAAG
>NZ_RZTJ01000129.1:0-464 GCF_003997065.1 Mesorhizobium sp. M6A.T.Ce.TU.016.01.1.1
GCTCGACCTCGGCACTCTGATCAACGTGGTGTCGACGGTGACGGTGACGGACGGCGACGACGACGTCGTGTCGTCGCAAAGCGCGAGCTCGGGGCTGTCGCTGACCTTCAACGACACCGATCCGACGCTCTCGATCACGGCCGCGCCGACGGTTGGCGCCGCCGAGGTGGTCGAGGCGAGCGGGGCTGGCGGGCAGAGGCAGGTGACGATCACGCCGCCGACCTTCACGGCGAGCGCGGTCGACGGCTTCACGACGAATGTGAGCTACGCACTGGCCCTGGCGGGCGGGCCGGCGACCGGGCTGCTGACGACGGAGGGCAACCATGCGATCACGCTGGTGGCCGACTCGGCCAGCCAGATCTCGGGCCAGTATGACAGCGACGGCAACAACACGCTCGATGCGACGGCGTTCACGGTGACGCTGTCTGGCACGACGGTGACGCTGACGTCGTTGGTTGCCCTTG
>NZ_RZTJ01000130.1:0-387 GCF_003997065.1 Mesorhizobium sp. M6A.T.Ce.TU.016.01.1.1
CTATGCGCTCGACAGGCAAGACGTCGATATCAGCCTGATCGGAACACCGAATTATCCAGGGCCGGCAGCGCTGCATCAGGAGCAGGACAGCACGCAAGCTGTGGGCTGCCAGCTCGGCGATCCCCAGGGAACCAGGACCATTGTCGTCGCAGGCGATTCACACGCAGCACAATGGATCCCTGCCATCGACAAGATTGCCAGGGACCGCAAGTGGAAATTGGTCACCTTCACCAAGGCTGCATGCCCTTTCACCCTTGCCGCTGTGACGGATGACGGTAAGCCGTATGAGCCTGCGCAACATGGCGCGACAACGTTCTCGCCGAGATCAGGAAATTGCGGACAGACCTGATGTTCACCAGCCAGTCTCGCTATTCCGACACACCGGAG
>NZ_RZTJ01000131.1:0-402 GCF_003997065.1 Mesorhizobium sp. M6A.T.Ce.TU.016.01.1.1
CATCCTTGCGGGTCGTGCGGAGCGGCTCGGTACGGTATCGCTTCCAGAGACGTGACAGCCCTGCGAGCAAGCGTGTTCCTTCTCGGCGGCACCACCTGCGTCACGACGCTACCCGCGTTTTCCCTAGCGAACTCGCTGGCTCAGTCGAACTCACCCGCAGGCGGCAGCTGCCATTCCTTAGCGCATCGAATGAACGGCTGCTTTCGGGCGCGGCGACCACCACTTCGAACGACCGACATAGGCGCATTGCGGTCCGAGAGCCTGGGGCCGAAAGCGAAATGGCAACTCCTGGCGCCCAAGGAACGATAGCGGACGCTAAGACGTGACCCCAAGGTGAAAAGCATATTAAGCCAGATTTGCGCCAAAATGTTCGGCACCCTCAGTATAGGGGACGCCTCGGGC
>NZ_RZTJ01000132.1:0-458 GCF_003997065.1 Mesorhizobium sp. M6A.T.Ce.TU.016.01.1.1
GGCTTATGCGGTCGGCGCATCAGTGCGCATAAGACCTTCCTCCTTGAGATCCGCCCAAAGTGCTGCGGGCAGTTTCGCATCGAGCAGCGAGCGATTGCTCTCGACTTCGCTCGGCCGTTGGCCACCGGGGATCACCGAAACGACTGAAGGATGCAGCAGCGGGAATTGCAGGGCGGCCTCGATCAGCCTGACACCATGACGCTTGCAGACGTTCTCGATCCCGGCGACCCGGTCGAGTATGTCCTTCGGCGCTTCGGAGTAGTTGTAGTAGGCTCCGGGCTTCGGCCCTGTTGCGAGGATGCCGGAGTTGTAGGGTCCGCCGAGAACGATGCCGATGCCGCGTGCCTGGCAGAGCGGCAGGAAGGACGTCAGCGCCTCCTGTTCCAGGAGCGTATAGCGTCCGGCCAGCAGGAACAGGTCGAAGTCGCCGCACTCGGCCAGCGTCTGTGCGACCTGCC
>NZ_RZTJ01000133.1:0-454 GCF_003997065.1 Mesorhizobium sp. M6A.T.Ce.TU.016.01.1.1
GCCATGGCTTTCACAACCTTCACAAGATGGCCCGCTACAGTCTCTCTTTCCGCGCACCCTCTGTCCTGCCCTGGTGAAGCAGATCGACTGGACGATCGGGGAACGGCCTGACGTCGCGCGCTTCCTCGCCATGCCGCATTTCTCCGCCTTCGTCGTGGTGCAGGGCGGACGCATCCTCTACGAGGCGTATGCGCCGGACTTCGGTCCCGACAGGCCGCACAGCATCCAGTCGATCACCAAGACGACGCTAAACCTGATGCTCGGCCGCTGCGTCGCCGACGGCCTCGTCGATCTCAACCGCAGGATTCGGGACTACCTGCCCGAAATCGGGACAGGCTATGCGGATGCAACCCTGCGCGATGTGGCTGACATGAACGTTGCCAACGAATTCTCCGAGGACCTCGACGATCCCTACGCGACGTGGTTTGCCATGGAGCGCGACGCAGGATGGCGC
>NZ_RZTJ01000134.1:0-381 GCF_003997065.1 Mesorhizobium sp. M6A.T.Ce.TU.016.01.1.1
CGTCCTTCGCCGCGGTTGCCGGCTTCTCGTCGGCCTTGGTTGAATCTGGCCGGCCCTCGGAGTCTACCGGAGTGGCGGATTGGTTCTCCGCCTGCTTCGGCACGACAGGCGGCTTCGAATCATCTTTGGCCGGTGACGGCGAGTTGTCTAGAGCGCTGCCCCCATCCAGGGATTTCCTGGGGCCGGTATCCTTGTCGCCGAACTGAAAAACAGGCTTCAAAACCTCAACTGGCGAGGGCTTCTGAGGTCGCTTTTCCGGCGGACGCGGTTTTTCGACTTTCTGCTCGGGCGGTTTTTCAACCTTCGTTTCCTGCGGCTTTTCGGCCTTGGGCTCCTTTGGGGGCGGCGCCGGCGCGGGTCTCGGCTTTGGCTGATCGGGCG
>NZ_RZTJ01000135.1:0-445 GCF_003997065.1 Mesorhizobium sp. M6A.T.Ce.TU.016.01.1.1
CGCCCATCGTCTCGTGTCCGAGCACATCGCCAGATTCCATGGTCGGCATATATCCGTTCATCAGATGCAGGTCCGAGCCGCATATAGCGCAACAGGTGACTTTGATGATGACGTCGCGATCATCCTCGATGGCGGGATCAGCCACCTGATCGCATCGAATGTCGCCTTTGCCGTGCCATGTGAGCGCTTTCATGATGGTGCTCCTGTCTTGGAAGAAGATCGCCGGACTTTTTTGGGGTTGGCGTGAAGGCCGAAGGTCAGTCTTTGGACGCCGAACCCGGCTCGGCCATCTTGCGGTGCTGTTCGGCCAGCGTGCCTGCCGGCGTCACATGCGCTGCGGCGACCTGCAGCTTGTTCTTCCAACCGCTGATGACCTGTTCCTCACCGTCCATCATCGCCTCGTAGCCGGCCTCGGCGACATCGGCGGGATTTTCCCTTTTCTGGC
>NZ_RZTJ01000136.1:0-390 GCF_003997065.1 Mesorhizobium sp. M6A.T.Ce.TU.016.01.1.1
CCGGCAAGGTGCGTAGAAAGCGGGTCCGCCTCGGCACCCAACTGGCGCCTGACCTCGATGGCCAGCCCTTCTGCCTTTTCGCCCGTGTTGCGGGTCATCGTCTCAAAATCCTGTGTCGGCTTCGAAACTCCTCCAGCAAGGGAATGGTTCCCCCATCCTGCCTGTGGGGCAAGCAAAGCCGGCAGTTAAGGTAAAATTTGAATTAAAATCGAAATGCCTTGCCTGCCATTGTCCGGCCTTGGCCGGTGGCTTCCATAGTCGCTTACCCCTTGATTTTTGGCCGCCAAACATCGATATCGGGCACAAAATCCACATCATTCGAGATTGACGGGAAACGGCGATGAGCGACCAGGCAAAAGACGAACGCGCGCCCGATGAAGTCGAGGCGAC
>NZ_RZTJ01000137.1:0-444 GCF_003997065.1 Mesorhizobium sp. M6A.T.Ce.TU.016.01.1.1
CCGGCGCTTAAGCACGACATCGAGCGCTATCTTCAGATGCGTGAGAGCGCCCTGCAGCGGATCGAGGGCGAGGAGAAGATGCTGCGGCAGCGCGTGTCGATCGACATTCCGGCGCTGTCGCCTGCCGCGCTTAGTTTCCTGGAACGGGTGCGCGACGCGATCGACCGCAACGATCTTCCCGCAGCGCTGGGATACGCGCTCAGCAACCGCGAGACCAAGCTCGAGATCGATGGCTTCAACAAGGCGGTGGCGGAGCGGTTCGGCGAGCGCACGCTGCTCACCAACGCTGCGCGCAATCCTGCGGGCCAGCTCTTCGACAAGCTCGCCGAAGGGCTCCAGCGCCAGGAAAAGGAAGGGCTGAAAGAGGCGTGGCCGGTGATGCGCGCCGCGCAGCAGCTCGCAGCGCACGAGCGCACGACAGCGACGCTGAAGCAGGCCGAGGAC